>DATGIN010000109.1:0-7062 GCA_035295705.1 Caulobacteraceae bacterium | reverse complement strand
CCCGCGCACCGTTCGACAAGGCGAGGATGTTGGCGGGCTGTTTGACCATATGGCTTGTGATGTTGACCACGCGGCCGAAGCCGCGAGCGATCATCCCGTCGATCGTCCCCCGTATCAGGAAGACCGCTGAAAGCATGTTGGCGTCGATCGCCCTCAGCCAGTCGTCACGCGTCCAGTTGCGGAAATCGCCTGCCGGCGGGCCGCCCGCGTTGTTGATCAGGATGTCCGGTTGAGGGCAGGCGTCCAGCACGGCAGCGCGACCTTGCTCTGTGGTTACGTCAGTCACGACCGGCGTAATCTCGGCGCCCGTCTCGGCCGTGATTTCATCTACCGCGCGGCGAAGTCGCTCTTCGCCCCGCGCCGCTGCGACGACGCTTACGCCCTCTCGCGCGAGCGCAGTCGCGGTCGCGCGGCCGAGGCCCGCGCTGGCGCCGCAGACTATCGCCCGCCGGCCGCTTAGTCCTAGGTCCACCCGACCGCTCCTCAGTGCGTGACCCGCTTGTGGCCCCACGTGCTCGGACTGTCGTGCCGCGTGACGCGCCACGTCGCATCATCGACTTCGCGAGCGCCGAAGCCGAACTCGACCTCGAAGCCGGCTGGGGTCTGCGCGTAGAACGAAACCATGTGATCGTTGGTGTGGCGCCCCAGGCTCGCGGCGATCGGCGCGCCCGCCGCTTCGGCGCGCTGCAGCGCGAAACCGACCGCATCCAGAGACGGGACCTGGAGCATAAAGTGGTGCAACCGTTTGGGCATGGGGAGCGGTATCAGGGCGAGGGTGTGGTGGCGCGGGTTGCAGTGGAAGAACTCCATGTCGAACGCCGTCTGCGGCCCGATCCGCATGGCGATGACATCGGATAGCCGAAAGCCCAGAAGGTCTTGGTAGAAGTGTCGCGCCGCGCCGATGTCCTTCGTCGCCAGGACGATGTGCCCGAGGCCCTGCTCGCCAGTGACGAAACCAGCTACGCCCGCTGCTGATACGAACGGCGCCTCGGAGCGAAGCGTCGGTCCGTAGAACACCTCGACGGGCAAGCCGTCGGGATCTTGGCAGCCTATGAGGCCGCAAACGCCGCGCTCGCTCGCGAGGTCGGCATTCCCATCCTTCACCGCGACGCCAGCGCTCGAGAGCCGTTCGGACACGGCGTGAAGCTCCGCCGCGCCGGCGACTTCGAAACCGGCGAACGCCAGGTCATCGCGCGCGCCCTCGCACGCCTCCAACCGCCAAGCCAAGTCATCGATCCGAAAACGCCGCGCGGCGCCGGGGCTCTCTGCGGGCATCAGCCCGAGCACGTTCGTAGCAAATGACACCCACGCATCGACGTTTCGAACTTCGAAGCCGAGATAACCAAGGGCTGATATCGACATAAAGGACCTCCTCGGACGTTCACCGGGTGAGACGGGTTTTCTGACGTGGCCGCACGATGCCCACCGGGGCCCGCTGCGCGGCCCGCCGCTGGCGTCGCCAGCGAGCGGGTGTCTCCCCGAACTCGCGTTGGAAGGCGCGCACGAACGCTGCCGAGGAACTGTAGCCGGCCTCCTCGGCGGCCGCTTCCACGCTGAGGGAATCGGTCGCCATGCGCCGAGCTACCGCCGTCAAACGCATCCGCGAAATGATGTGTCCGGGCGTGTGCCCGGTGACGAGCTTGAACTCCTCGGCGAAGCGGGTGCGCGAGATTCCGGCCTCGCGCGATAGGTCGGTCAGGCTCCAAGCGCGACCGGGAGCGCGCAGGAAGGCGTTGATCGCTTGCAGGATCGGCCAGCTCGCCGGCGCTGGCGGATCGGCTCGATGGGCGAGGACGCAGCGGCTGAAGTTGACCAGCATGATTTCCGCTAGTCGCCGGATTACAAGGTTCCGGTCGATCGACGAGTTGTCCGCGTACTCATCCTCAAGCATCGCAACCGCGGACCAGAGGCGCCGCGACAAGTCCGCGTGCTCCCGGGCTCGAACGACGATGGGGCCTACCATCAGCGATCCCAGAGCTATCGACGCGATGGGTGCGACGCCCAGCACCAGGTCGACGCAGGCTTCAGGGGCGACCGTCCCAAACGGCTGGCGCTGGAAAGAGCCAACAAGGGCGCCCGAAGCGGCGGGCCCCGACCGAAACACGTGCGGCGCCAACCCGCTGATAGCAACGGCGTCGCCGGCTTCGAGCTCAATCTCCAGTCCAGTCGGAAAGTCGGTCTGAAGATGCATCCGACCGGAGCGGATCATCACGCAGTACGAGTAGTTTCCGGGCTCCAGGGCGTTAGTGAACGGCTCTTCGGCCGACGCACGGCAGAAGAAGACGCCGTCCATGTGCACGTCGTGCTGAGCGAGATCGATGGGCGCCTCAGGATCGCGCATCAAGCGCGCCGTATTTGGCCGTGAGCGCGCCGCCCGCGGCAGGCGCGCCGATACCGCGCACCGCGATACCGGTGTCGAGCTTCAGCACGCCTCCGGTGGCCGGTCGGCTATCCCGACGTGAGGCGAGAAACACATATCCACCAGCGTAGTCGGCCGCCGCCGGCACCCTGCCCAGCGGCACGTTCGGCGCCGCGAGGGACGACAGGTTTATGTCCCCGATCGACCGCTCCGCCATGCCGAGCGCCGCCGGGCCGCGCAAGTCGGTCTCGATGGGCCCCGGCGCCACGCCGTTCACGCGCACCGCTGGGGCCAATTCGTATGCCAACTGTCGGATCAAGCCCACGACAGCGTGCTTCGACGCTGTGTACAGGGGACCACCCCCGGCCGGGTCGAAGCCGGCGTTAGAAACCGTGAAGATGAGCGAGCCGGCCGATCGGACGAGCGCCGGCAGCGCCGCCTTCGCCAGAAGAAGGTACCCCTTGACGTTAACCTGGAAGATCTCGTCGAAGGCTTCATCGATGCGCTCTGGGGCCAGCGCGTCCAGCGACACCGAGAAGTCCCAAAGACCAGCATTGCCGATGGCGGAGTCGAGCTTACCAAAGCGGGCGAGCGCCTCGTCGACGGAGCGCTGGTTGTCACGCAAAGATCGGACGTCGCCCTCGACGACCGCGAGCCGCTCGGCATGGTTCGTGGCGAGCGGGCCCAGTCGTCCAGGCGCTCGGTCAAGCACCAGCAGCCGCGCGCCCTCCTCCAGGAAACGCTTCACGATGGCGCGTCCGAGCCCGGAAGCTCCGCCGGTGATCAGGACAACTTCGCCGTCGAGCGCGCCCATCGATCCGTCCTAGAAGATCGTGCTCATGTTCGTACTGGGGATAACCGTCTGGTCGAGGAAGATGTGCCGCCTGACCAGCTTGAAGCTGCCGCCGGCACGCCTGAGCACATCCTCACGCCGCCCGAACCACTCCATCCGCTCGGAGTTCAGCCGCGTACGCAAAAGGTGAAAACAGACATCCAGCGTAATCTCGTCAACATCGACCGCGAGAACTCGAACATTGGAGACGAAGTGGCGTGAGCGCGACGGTGGGTCCTCAGCCCAGGCCGAACCCGCCTCGAGCTTTTTGACCCGCATCTCAAGGATCGCGCGATCGTCATCGAAATAGGCCATCTCGCCGGGCTTGGTGAACTCGAGCTCGATGTCGCTTTGCGTGACCGTGCGCCGGATCGGCATCCAATAGTGCACGTCATCGGCTACAAGCCCAAGCCAGTCGCGGTAACGACGTGCGTCGAGCAAAGCCGCCTCAGCGTAGAGAAACTGCTCGACCTCGTACTGGACGAGCGCGCACTCGCGCAGGCTCATCTCGTCCCGGGTCTGCCTTGCCGGTCGCGTGCGTTCCAGAGTGGTCATCAGATCACGCCGTTCGGCGCCGGCGCGTGGTTCGCGGTCAGCTCTGGCCAGGTGCGCGCCGCCATCCAGTCTCTCCAGCCGCGGTAGAACCAGCGTTGGCCGTGCTCGCTGACCAGTCCTTCGATGTAGCGTTCGCCCTTTTCCCCGACGGCGACCTCTCCGTGGCCAAGCCCCATGCGAAGCGTGTGTCCGAGCTTGCGCCCGACAACGCCTCGAGCCGCGCGAGTGCTTTGGCTCCAGTTCTCGCCGTCGTCCTGCTCCAAAAGGCCAGCCGGCCCAAACACGTGCGTAGCCTGCCAAATCATGCGCTTGCGCAGCTCAGGGTGGGCGTCCTTCGGAACGAAGGTGTACCACCACAGCTCGGTGTGCGATGGACCGCGGGGAAGCCTTAGGCACATCTGCAACCCGCTCATGGTGATCCACAAGTTGGGGAAGATGTTGGGATGGCCATGGCTTCGAACGCCCACAGGTCCCATCAGATCGGAAGCCAGACGCGGACGAAGGCGAGGGTTGTTTTCCTCGGCCTTGGCGCGTGAAGCGACGTCGCGCTCCTCATCGGACATCTGATCGATCTCCGCCTGGATCGCCTCGGGGACGCCCGGCCCGCCGATTGCGTGTCCGAACTCGCCCAGCATGACCATCTGGTCCTTGGGGTGCAGGATTTTGGAGACATCGAAGAAGCCGGCTGTCTGGGCCGAGGCGTGGCTGTAGGCCACGTGGTACCAATCAAAGAGGTTGTCGACGGCGATCTTCCAGTTGCAGTCGATCACGTTCTTCTGGATGCCCGGGACGACCTCCACGTCGCCGTAGGCGCAGACCATGCTGAGCCCGATGCGACCGACCTCGCCGAGATAGTCGTGCAGCGAGGGTGCGTCGGGGTCGAGCGTGGCGAAGTGGAAGCCCAGGTAGTTCTCCACCCGAGCACGGGCCAAGCCGAGGCGGCTCTTGTCGAGTTCGCCATGGTAGTAGGTCGACAGGCCCGGGACGCCCAGGAGCCTGCCGTCGAGCGCGTAGTTCCAGCCATGATAGCTGCAGACGAAGGACTTGGTGCGGCCCTGCTCGGCGCGGCAAAGCGCATTGCCCCGGTGACGGCATGTGTTGACGAGGGCGTTGACCTCGCCCTCCTCGTCGCGAACGAGGATGATCTGGTCCTCGCCGATGTAGTTGATCACGTATTGGCCTGGCTCTGGAATCTGGGAGTCATGGCCCATGAAATTCCAGCCCCGCGCGAAGATGCGCTCAAGCTCCAACTCGTAGAGCGCTTCGTCGGACAACACTCGACGGTCCAACACACCGCTCGCGGGATCAAAAAGCGAAAGGATCTCTGAACGGTCCCACTCGTGAACCGGCTGGCTTCCATCAGCCATCGCTAACCTCCCAGGGAAGTTCTTCGCCTTCCTACGACCTCAGAGCTTAGCGGATCGCCGGCCCTTCCATGAGCCCCGAGCGTTCGCGAAAATTGATAGTTCGTCCGGCAAGACGCTGCCGACGGCCTCAGCGAACCGGCAGCTATCAGAAGCGGGCGTTCGGGAGGAGCGAGCGCCAGTGTCTGCTAGTCCCCATAGCGGACTCTGAGAGCGTCCGCTTTCGGGCAACGCGCTCATGACCGCTATTGGCGCACAGCGGACGGGCAGGGGCGCTGAACCCAAACCGATTGCGCGGCCTGCGCAGCCGCGCGCTTAGGCTGGCGCGCCCGCCCGCGGCGTCGGCTCACGGGACATTGGGGATCTTGACGATCCGACCGCGGGCTTGCGGGTCATTCGGGTCCTTGGCGACGGTGACGTAGATTTCCTTCTCGCCGGGGCCGAACGCAACGTTGGTCGTCCCGTTGCCCGCGGCGATCTCGAACACGTGCAGGAGCCGCCCGTCAGCCGAGAGTTTCAACACCTTCCCGCCCGACCACTGCGCGACATAGATGTCGCCGTTGGCGGCCACCTTCATGCTGTCAGGTCCGAGCCACCAGGACTTGACCTTGTCGGGGACGAGCAGGCTGAGCAGCGCGAAGTTCGTGCGGCGGCTCAACGTACCGTCTGGGTCCACGGTGAACTTGAGGATTAGGTTGGAGACGGTCTGGCTGACGTAGAGCGTCTTGCCATCGGGCGAGACGCCGACGCCGTTGGCGTAGTTCAGGTTGTCGGCGACCACGACCCAGTCCTTGCCGCCCGGCGCCAGGTAGTAGAGCCGCCCCTCGACGTCGGCGGGCGGTCCGTTGGGGTCAAACGGTCCGAAGGTGGTGGCGTAGGCGCCCCCGTTTGGGCCGACCGTGATGTCGTTGATCCCACCGGCAAATGGACCGCCGCTGGCGTCAGTGCGCCATAGCCGGAGTTGCTTGCCGTTCATGTCGGTTTCGATGATCGCGCCTGGATCGGCTGTGCAGGCGACCAGGAAGGTGCGCTGGTGGGTCAAAGCGAGGCCGTTGTGACTGCAGCCGGCAAGGTTGTTGAGTTGCGTCGAGGTCCTGCCGTCCCAGCGGTACAATCCGTTCGAGACCCAACCAACGTAGTAGAGGTTGCCGTCGATGAAGAGCGGTCCTTCAGGCCCTAGGACGTCGCTCACGACCGTGACTTCCTGGGCGTGACCGTCGGCAGCGCCGAGCAAGACGGCGAGAGCGCCAAAGAAGGTCGCGATACCTCTCATTTTCATGTCCTCCCCCCCTTTGGACCGGAGGGACAATCGCCCACAGGGGCGCGCTTGGACAGAGAGTTCCAGCGCTTAAGCGTCGCGACCCAGTCCAGCGGCCGGGGCCGCCGCAGTAGGGCGCTGGCCGCTCGAACGTCCTGGCGCAAAGCTGACGTAACAACCTCGCCGCGCCGTCTCGCCCGCCGAGTGGGGCGAATCCCCGCCCCGCGACAGAACGAGACAGAAAACGCGAACATCTCATGCAGTCCGGCCGCGATCAGAGCCGACGGCCGAAGCACGGGCTGAGACACACCTCGCGCAAGCCAACGGAGCAGGCTGATCGGGTGTGGTCCTGCTGGCGCGGCTGACCACTTGGGCGACCCGCAAACAGGCGCTGACGTCGGCCTTTGGTCCGGCGCTGAGGCCGCCTTACGCCTTGCAGGTGGAGAACAGGATATCCACCCGGCGATTTTTCTGGCGGCCCTCGGGGTCGTCGCTGCCGTCCGGGCGGGTGTTCGGCGCGATGGGGTCGCGCTTGCCGTAGCCCTTGATGGGGGTTGCGGCGGGAATGGCGCCGCGCGCGCTCAGCCAGTCGCGCACCGTGCGCGCCCGTGCTTCGGACAGGGTCATGTTGTAGGCGTCCGAGCCGATCGCATCGGTGTGCCCTTCGACACGCTCGGGCCGCCCGGGCGTCGCG
>DATGIN010000108.1:0-8611 GCA_035295705.1 Caulobacteraceae bacterium | reverse complement strand
AAGCGCGAGTCCGCCTCGCGGCCGGGGCAGGGCATCGTCGAGGTGCGCACGACCGGCAAGAACCAACGGGGGGATGTGGTCTGCACGTTCCGCCGCTCGATGCTCATTCCCCTGCGCGGGCATGCCGTCGAGGATCGCATCGGGACCTACTGACCCATGCCGATCGTGCTCGAGCCGATCGGCTTCGTCCGCGGCGGTCGCGCGGCCGCCGAGGATGACGACTGGGGCCGCAGCCGCGCCTCGATCGAGCTCGACGCTGCGCGCTTCGGCCCCGACGCGCTGACCGGCCTCGGCGAATTCTCCCACATCGAAGTCGTGTTTCACTTCCACGGCGTCGACGAGGCGACGGTCGAGACCGGGGCGCGCCGGCCGCGCGGCAATCCGGACTGGCCCCTGGTCGGCATCTTCGCCCAGCGCGGGAAGGCGCGGCCGAACCGGCTCGGCGTCAGCGTCTGCCGGGTGCTTGGCGTGAAGGGGCTCGTGATCGAGGTCGAGGGATTGGACGCCATCGACGGCACGCCGGTGCTCGACATCAAGCCGGTGCTGAAGGGCTTTCTGCCGCGCGGCGTCTTGCGCGAGCCCCGCTGGGCGGGCGAGATCATGCGCGAGTACTGGCGAGCGGAGGGTAAAGCGTGAACGCACCGGCCGGCGAGCCTTCCCTTGACGATGCGATCCTGGAGTCGATCGGCCGCTGGCTGGACAAGAAGGTCGAGCCGGTCGCGCCAGAGCTCGAGCACAACGACATCTACCCGGCCGAGCTGGTCGAGGACATGCGCGAGCTCGGGCTGTTCGGGGCGCTAATCGACCCCGAATGGGGCGGCCTTGGCCTTTCGGCCACTACCTACGCCCGCATCATCGCCCGCATTTCGGAAAGCTGGATGAGCCTTACCGGCGTCATCAACAGCCACCTGATGATGGCGCTGATCGTCCAGCGGTCCGGCACGCCGGCGCAGAAGGACTTCTGGTTGCCGAAGTTCGCGGCCGGCGAGCTGCGCGGCGGGCTCGGCCTCACCGAGCCGGACGCCGGCACCGACCTGCAGGCGATCCGCACCACGGCCAGGCGCGTGGGCGACCGCTACGTCGTCAACGGCGGCAAGATGTGGATCACCAACTCGATCGAGGGCCAGGTGCTGGCGCTGCTGGTCAAGACCGATCCGGCCGCCGAGCCGCGCCACCGCGGCATGAGCGTTCTGATCACGCCGAAGTTCGACCTGGCGACCGGCGCCCCGCTGCCCGGCGTGCAGCCCGGCCGCAAGCTTCCGAAGCTCGGCTATCGCGGCGTCGACACCGGCGAGATCGCGTTCGTCGACTACGAGTGCCCGGCCGATCTCTGCCTGGTCGGCGGCGAGGAGGGGCAGGGCTTCTATCAGGCGACCGGCGGCCTCGAGCTTGGACGCATCAACGTCGCGGCGCGCGGCGTCGGCATGGCCCGGCGCGCGCTCAGGGAAAGCGTCCGCTATGCCCAGGAGCGCCGCACGATGGGCAGGGCGATCGCCGAGCACCAGGCCATCCAGATCAAGCTCGGCGAGATGGCGACCAAGATCCGCGCCGCCGAGCTCCTGGTGGAGGACGCCGCGCGCGCCTACGACGAAGGCGGCCGCGTCGACATGGAGGCCGGCATGGCCAAGCTGTTCGCCTCGGAAACAGCGCTCGAGGCGGCGACGGAAGCGATGCGCATCCACGGCGCCGTGGGCTATTCGCTCGAATATCCCATCGAGCGCCTCTATCGCGATGCGCCGTTGCTGTGCATCGGCGAGGGCACGAACGAGATGCAGCGGATCATCATCGCCCGCCAGCTGGTCGCCCGGAACCGCATCTGAATTTGATCTGCGGTTGCACGATGACGTGAACGCGAGGAACGCGCGAGCGTGCTAGGCAGTTTAGGTCCGAGTGTGCCGGGGTCTCGCGAGTGTTCCATGCCTGATGTCGTTATTAAACTTCCTCTCGAATCCGATCAGGAAGCCGATCTCTTCTCATCCTACTTGAACAGTTTCATGCATATTCGCCGCGAGGTTATCGCTGACCTGCCGGAGGCCGCAGATGCGCCATATTTGATGGTGCACTCGGACCGCCGTGGCGAACGTGAGGTCAAAGTCCTGACATTTCAGAACCTTGGCGCGGCGCGAGCGTTCTCGGCCGGGTGGCGGCGCGCCCGCGATTCCCGACGGGCGGAAGCGCTCTGACCGCAGCGCTCGGCTGCGCGGCTTGACCGCGGCCTGATCGCCGACGCTTGGTTCCGCTCCGATGCGGCGCCTCTCTTCCATGCGCGTGGTCGTCGCCGGCGCAGGCGCGTTCGGCTCGGCCGTCGCCGTCCAGCTGGCGCGCGCCGGCGCGCGGGTGACGCTGGCCGACCCGGCAGCGCCGGCGGCGAACGCCTCCGGCGTCGCGGCCGGGATGTTGGCGCCGGCGTTCGAAGCCGCCGCGGACGAGTACCTCGTGCTCAAGGCCGCGCGCGACGCCTGGCCTGCCTTCGCCGATAGCTTGCCCGCCGATCTGGGCTTGCAGCGCTGCGGCGCGGTCTGGCTCGACCTGCCGGGCGCCGAGCCGCGCATGCAGGCGCTCGCGGCCATCCTGGCCTCGCGCGGCGCCGAGCATCAGCTTTGGACCGCACGCGAGCTCGCCGAGCGTGCGCCCGGCTTGTCGCCGTCGTTCGCCGGCGGCCTCTTCACCGCCGAGGACTGGCGCATCTCGCCGCCCGCGGCGCTGGCGAGCCTCGCCCGCGCCGCTGCCGACGCCGGCGCTGAGCGCGTGCGCCGCACCGTTTGCGATTTCTCCGGCGGCCAGGTGCGTTTCGACGACGGCGAGACGGCTCCAGCCGACGCGCTTGTCCTCGCTACCGGGCCGGCGGCGCTCGCGCTCGCGCCGGAAACGAGCCTCCTTGCGCCGATCAAGGGACACATCCTCCGCTACGCCGACACGCGCGCGCCGAGCGGCGGGCCTTGCCTGCGCACAGCCAAAGGGTACGCCGTCCCCGCCGCCGACGGGTTGCGCGTCGGCGCGACCATGGAGGAAGGGGTCGGCGACCCGGTGGTCGATCCGCGCGCCGCGGCCCCGCTCGCTGACCTCGCGGCCGCCCTCTATCCGGCCCTCGATGGCGCGACCTGCCTGATCGAAGCCGGCGTGCGCGCCACGACCGCCGACGGCTGGCCGCTGGTCGGCGCCTCGGCGGCGCCCGGCGTCTGGCTCGCGTTGGGCGCACGGCGGAATGGCTGGCTGCTCGCGCCGCTTGTCGCCCAGATGACCACAGCGTATCTCGCGGGCGGCGATCCCGGGCCATTCGCGGGGCTGTTCGAAGCACGCCGTTTCGCCGTCGCCTGAAAGGAAAGGGGAGGGGCCTTGTCGAGCTTCTGGCTGAGCGACGAACAGGAACAAATCCGCGAAGGCGTCGCCAAGGTGATGGGCGCCTACAAGGACGACTATTGGCTGAAGACCGACGAGACGGGGGTCTTCCCCGAGGACTTCGTGCGCGACATGGCCGACGGCGGCTGGCTGGGCGTCGCGATGCCGGAGAGCGTGGGCGGCGCTGGCCTCGGGCTGACCGAGGCGGCGATCGTGATGCAGACCGTCGCCCAGTCCGGCGCGGGTTTCTCGGGCGCTTCGGCGATCCATCTGAACATCTTCGGGCCGATGCCGCTCGTGAAGTTCGGCACCGACGACCAGCGCACCAAGCTCCTCCCGCGCATCATCTCCGGCGAGGACAAGATGTGCTTCGCCGTGACCGAGCCCAACTCCGGGCTGGACACCTCCAGCCTCGAGACCAAGGCCGAGCGCACCAACGACGGCTATCGCATCAACGGGCGGAAGATCTGGACGACCGGGGCCCAGCGCGCGAACAAGATCCTGATCATCGCGCGCACCACGCCGAAAGCCGAGGTGGCAAAGCCCACCCAGGGCCTCAGCCTGTTCTATACCGACCTCGACCGCGAGCACATCGATGCGAAGCCAATCCCCAAGATGGGCCGGCGCGCGGTCGAATGTAACACCCTCTTCATCGACAACCTGCCGGTCCCCGCCGAGGATCTGGTCGGGGAGGAGGGCAGGGGTTTCGAATACCTCCTGCACGGGCTGAACCCCGAGCGCGTGCTCTTCGCGGTCGAGGCGGTGGGCCTTGGCCGCGCGGCCCTGGCGCGCGCGGCGACCTACGCCAGCGAGCGCGTCGTCTTCGGGCGCCCGATCGGGCAGAACCAGGGCGTCCAGCACCCGCTCGCCCGTTCGTGGGCCGAGCTCGAAGCGGCCAACCTGATGGCGATGAAGGCCGCCGCGCTCTACGACGGGGGCAAGGATTGCGGCGCCGAAGCCAACGCCGCCAAATACCTGGGCGCGGAGGCGGGGTTCCGGGCCTGCGAAAACGCCGTGCTGGCGCACGGAGGGATGGGCTACGCGAAAGAGTTCTACGTTGAACGATATTTCCGCGAAGCGATGATCGCCCGCATCGCGCCGGTCAGCCGCGAGATGATCCTGAACTTCATCGCCGAGCGCGTCCTGCGTCTGCCGAAGAGCTACTGACGCCAGAGTCCCTCGCGACAGCGCCGTCGAACCATGTTAGTAGCAGCCGCTACTATGGTCGGCGGGCATGGCCAGATCCTCGAGCAAATCCGTCCCCCGGTCCCAGCGCCCGGCCCTCGGCCCGGCGCCGGAAACGGCCTCGCCTGAGCAGGCGCTGGCCGCGCTCGGGTTCACCGAGACCGAGGCAGCGGTCTACTGCGAGCTGCTCCGCGCTGCGCCGCTGACCGGCTATCGCCTCGCCCACGCCATCGGCAAGGCGCCCGCGAACGTCTACCAGGCGCTCGCCGCGCTCAGCCAGAAGGGCGCTGTCCTGGTCGAGGACCGCGAGGCGCGCAGCTACCGCGCCACCCATCCCGAAGAGCTTTTGGCGATGCTTCAGCGCGGCTACGAGACGCATGCGGCCGAAGCACGGGCGGCGCTCGAAAGCCTGCGCGCGCCGGCGCCGGACGACCGCCTCTACCAGTTGGCCACCGTGGGCCAGGTCTACAGCCGCGCCGAGGCGATGATCGACGCCGCGGCGGAAGTGCTGCTCTTCGACCTCTTTCCAAGGCCGTTCGCCCGGCTGCGTCCGCGCCTCGAGCAGGCCGCCGCGCGCGGCGTCAGGATCGCCGGCGTCGTCTACGAGGCGGTCGACTGTCCCTTCCTCACCGCCGTTTCGCCGGGGGGCGAGCCGGTGGCGGCGCACTGGCCCGGCTTGCAGATCGGGCTCGTGGTCGACGGCCGGGAACACCTGAAGGCGCTGCTCAGCCGGGACGAGACCCAGGTGAAGCACGGCGTCTGGAGCAACTCGACCTATCTCGCCTGCCTCGAGCACA
The DNA here is from genome assembly GCA_035295705.1 of Caulobacteraceae bacterium. Lineage (GTDB taxonomy): Bacteria > Pseudomonadota > Alphaproteobacteria > Caulobacterales > Caulobacteraceae > Poindextera. The sequence goes on along the minus strand of DATGIN010000108.1, from coordinate 3,290 downwards.
ACGGGCTTGGCTGCGAGATCTGGGTATCGCTCGCCGCCCCGCCAGGGCAGCCGCCTGGCGACTTCACCCTCTTCGCTTCCTATCCGCCGGGGTTGCGGGAGCTGTTGGCGCAAGGGGAAGAGAACGCGGGCGCCGAGGCGGTCCGATGAGGCGGATTCTTAGTCTAGCGCCGCTTCTGCTGTTGCTCGCGATGGTCGCGCTGGTCGCGACCCTCTTCGCGCCCGCCGCCCTCGCCGCGCCGCCGACGCTCAAACCCGCTCTTCAGCCGCTGATCGATGGCTATGATCGGCGGGGTCCGGCTCTGACCGGGGCTACGCCCACGCGCTCCGACCGCGTGGCGACGCGGGTGACGCCGGACTACTACTGAGCGCCGGCGTCGTTCAGCCGGAAGGCGATGGAGATGCGGGTCTGGCCGCCGTCGACCGGCTGGCCGTCGATCGTGCGGGGCGTCATGCGGAAGAAACCCGCCAGCTTCAGCGCCGCCGGGCCGAACTCCGCGCCAACCGGCGTCTCGGAAGCGACGCGGCAGTCGGCGAGACGCCCTGAGGCCACCACCCCGCAGACGAGGCTGACGTCGCCTTCGATCCCCTGCTCGACGTCGCGCGGCGGGTAGAAGCGGCTCATCTCGGCGGCGCTTGGCTGGCTCAGCCACTTCGGGTCGGTGATCAGCCGCGCCGGGGGCTCCGGCGGCGCGAACGGCGTGAAGCTGATCGGCCCTTGGCTCGCGACGAGCTGCGTTGAGGGCCGGAAGGGATTGACCTGGGCGGGCGGCGCAAACGGCGTCGCGACCGGGTTGTGTATCGCCACCGGCGGGCGCGCCTGCGCGTGCTCGGGCTTCGGCGCCTGCGCGGGCGGCAGCCGCACCGTTCCGATGATGGTCACCGGGCCTTCCGAGGTCGCGAGCGGCGGGGCGATCCCGATCCGCTCAAGATAGAGCCAGGTGAAAAGGCCGAGGTGGAAGGCGGCCGAGATCCCGATCGCTGCGACCAGGACTCGCGACTGCGTTTTGCGGACATTGGCGCCCTCGAGCGCGTTGGTAAGGGCGTATTCGGTTGGGCTGTTTCGGAGCGCCATCATCGTGGCGTCGCCTCCATCGTGTCACGTTGACGCAGCGTCAACTTACGTTACGTCACTCCTTTTGCGGCCCGTTGTAAAGAGCTTGGCTGTGCGATGTCGCCCCGGCCGGACATCCGTCCTAAAGGCTCCGGAAAAGCCTGCGGATTAATGGGCGCTTAACCATAATTCTTCACGTCTTGGTCATGGACGTGGACTCGATCAGGGCCGTCGTCGAAGGGGCGATCCAGCGGGCGTCTTCGGCCACCGGAGTCGACTTCAGCTTCCTTCTGGGCACCGCGAAACGCGAGAGCGCCTTCAATCCGGCCGCCCACGCGCGCACGTCGTCAGCGGCCGGCCTGTTCCAGTTCGTCGACCAGACCTGGCTTGCGACGCTGAAGCAGCATGGCGCGAAGTACGGCTATGCCCGCTATGCGGCGCTGATCCAGCAGGCGCCGGACGGGCGCTATTACGTGCAAGGGGCGGAGGCGCGCAAAGCGGTCATGGATTTGCGGCTGGACCCGCACGCCGCGTCACTGATGGCCGGCGAGCTCGCCTCGGACTCCGCCTCCTACCTCAGGGGTCGGATGGGACGCGATCCGACCGCCGGCGAGCTTTACGCGGCGCACCTTCTCGGGCCCAAGGGCTCGGCGAAGCTGGTCGATGCGGTGCGCAGCAACCCCGCGACGCCGGCCTCGTTGCTCTTCCCTGAAGCCGCCGCCGCGAACCACGGCCTGTTCTATCGCGGAGGGCGGGCGATCTCGGCGGGGGAGCTCTACGAGAGCCTCTCGCGCGGACCCGTCGCCGGCGGGCAAGTGAGCCTGGCGGCCGCCCGGCCGGCGCGCCGGGCAAGCGACGATTTCACGGAATACGCCGCCGCCCGCCGGCTCGACCGCCAGACGCAGGAGCAGGCGCTGGTCGATATCGTGCTGCGCGGCCCGGAACGGACCGATGACGGCCGCACCAGCGTCGCCCAGTCGATGCTCTCGGGCGATATGCTCCGCTCGCTGGCCGACGCCAACGGCCGGCGCTAGCCGGCGCCAGCGTCAGGCGACGGCTCTGGTGTCGTCGCCGGCGGCTTTGGCGCGGGCGATCTCCGCCAGTGCGCGGGCGACGCTCGAGACGCTGACTGGCTTGCGCAGCACCTGGTCCGCACCGGCGTCGAGCACGGCTCTCGCCTCGTCGCCGTCGCCCTCGATCACCGCGACGATGGGGGTCAGAGCCGCTGGTCCGCTCAAGCGCCGGATGGAGCGCGACGCCTCGACGCCGTCCATCTCGGCCATGCGGCCGCCCATCATGATCAGGTCGACCTCGCAGGCCTGCACCAGATCGTAGGCGCGGCGGCCGTCGCGGGCGTGCAGGACCTGGTGGCCGAGCTTCTCGAGCACGCCGCGCAACCTGGCGGCGCCCAACGCGTCGTCCTCGGCGACCAGCACCTTCAGCGCCGGCGAACGCGGCAAGGGGCGCAGCTCCGCGCTCGGTTCCTCGCGCCGCACCGGCGTGGCCTGCACGTCGTATGGCAGGTCCAGCCTGAAGCAGCTGCCGACGCCCGGCGCGCTCTCGGCGGTGATCTCGCCGCCCATCAGCCCGGCCAGCTCCTTCGACAGGGAGAGGCCAAGCCCGGCGCCGGACACGCCGGTCGATGTGCGCTCGATGCGGCTGAACGGCTGGAACGCGCGCGCCAGCTCGTCCGGCGTCAATCCGGGCCCTGTGTCCGCCACCTCGACGCGGATGCGGTCCTTGGCCGTGCGCTCGAGGCGCACCTCGATGCGGCCGCGCAAGGTGTACTTCACCGCGTTGCCGATCAGGTTGCCCAGGATCTGCCGCGTCCGCACCGCATCGCCGACCACGGCGCCGCCGTCGGCCAGCGACTCGTCGACGTGCATGCTGAGCTCGATGTTCTTCCCGCCGGCCAAGGGCCGGTTGACCAGAACGAGGTCGCGCACCAGCCGCGCAGGGTCGAAGGGGGCGTGGGCCAGGGCCAGCTCGCCGGTCTCGGCGATTTCGGTGTCGAGGGTCGCGTTCAGCACCTCGATCAGGTCCTCGGCGGACTCGAGCGCAACCGCCAGCTGCTCGCGCGAGGCTTGCCCGCGGTCGCCGCCGACGGCCGACACGAGGACGTGCGCGACCCCCGTCAGGCCGGTCTTCACTTCTTGCGACAGCGTGGCGATCAGGTCGGACTTCGACTTCGCCAGCCGGTTCGCCTCGGCGAGCGAGCGGTTGCGGGCGTCGATCAG
>DATGIN010000107.1:0-6969 GCA_035295705.1 Caulobacteraceae bacterium | reverse complement strand
CGATGCCTGCGAGAGGTTGTAGAGCGGCGTCGAGATGGCGGGGGTGATCAGGGCGGTGGCGATGGCCGCAAGCGCGTTGGCGGCGACCGCCAGCCATAGGTGGCCGAAGGCTGCGGCCTGGGTAAGCGCCAGCGCCACCGTGACGGCGCAGGCGAGCGCGGCGGTGCGCCGCCCGCCGCCGCGGTCGACGTGGCGGCCGAAGAGCAGGGTCAGCACCGCACCGACCAAGGCCGCCAGGGCCACCGCTCCACCGAACGCGCCAATGCTCGAGCCTAGCGAGACGAACAGTGCGACCTGCCAGACGTGGTAGATGCAGGCCGCCTGCCAGCCGTCGACCAGGAAGATCGCCACGCCTTCCCGCGCGGCCCGATAGGCGCCGGGCGCCTCGCGCGGGGGGATGACATTGGGCGCGCCAAGAAGCGGCGCCGCCGAAAGCGCCTGCACGGCGGCGACGGCGCCGAACATCCAGCGGGGACCGGCGTTAAGCAGCAGCCAGGCCCCGACGAGCGGAGCCACGATGCCGATGATCGTCGCTGCAGCCTCGCGAATCCCGACTTGATGGCCGCGATGCTCGGCGTCGCCGAGCGAAGCGAAATAGGCGTGGTACGACGGCCAGTAGAGGGTGCTGGCGACCGCGCCGAGCACGGCGCTCGCCAACAGCGGCCAGCCGAGACCGTGCACCTCGGCGTAAATGGGGTACTGGGCCGCGGTGAGCAGTGCGCCGGCGATCACCAGGGGTTTCAGGCCCCACCGCTTGCCGATCGGCAAGATCAACGGGCGAAGCACGAAGCGGCCGGTGATGATGCCGGCCAGCCAGACGAACGTCATCGGGATGGGGACGCCGGCGCGCAGCAGGACGGCGATGACGAGCGTGCCGCCTGCGCCCTGCGCCAACGCCTGGATGGCGTAGTGAACGTTGACGCGATTGACCGCGTCGTTGCCGAAGAAGGCCATGCTGGGGAAAGCCGTGAGGTAAGAGGAGGATCGATGGGCGCGCGGCCGCGCTACCCGCGGGCCGGCCGGCGAGCGTGCCGTCTAGGCGCTATCGAATCCGACCGGGCAACCGCCTCTGCTCCTCTGCCCCGGCATATGGCGGCAATGGGCCGCGCCGCGCAAGGCCCGCATCGGGCCGTTGAACGCGTGTCCGCTTCAGGTCGACGGCGGACATAGGCGCCCAGCCGGAAGCGGACGTCGGTTATGTCCGCTTTGAGGGGAAAGCGCAGACTGGTGACGGTGCGCTGTGAGCGCTGCGCCAACACAGCAACTTACGCGAAGGCGCAGCCCTCTCGCTCGCGCGCGACATGCAATAGCTTTCCTTTTAGCATCGCCGGATGGCTACCGACGCCAATCAGCGGCAGTTCGCCTTCGGCGACTGGCAGGTCGATCCTTCGCGTGGCCTCCTGACGCGCGGTGAGGGCGATGGCGTGCGTCTGGAGCCGCGTCTCATGGACCTGCTGCTTCTCTTCGCCGGCTCGGGCGGACGCGTGCTCGGAAAGGACGAGATCACCGCCGCCACCTGGGGCGACCGCAGCATCGGCGACGACACCCTGGCTGCCGCCGTCAGCCGGCTGCGCCGCGCGCTCGGCGCGACGCAAACGCGGCGCTATATCGAGACCGTCCCGAAACGCGGTTACCGCGCGGCCGTCGAGTCGCCGCCACCGGAGTTGGCTTTCCGCGCCGCCTCCAACGAGCCACCGGAGGCTGCGGCGCTCGTGGCCCAGGGGTTGCGGGCGTTGGCCTCGCCGCTGCCAGCAGGTCTGGCGCAGGCGCGGGTTTGCTTCGAGGCGGCGATGGTCAGGGCCCCAGGGTGCTCGGCCGCCCACCAGGGGCTGGCCGACGTTCTCGTGGCGCGACACTTCGCGGAGCAGGGCGGCGATCCGGCGGCGGCGAAGGCCGCGGCGCGCGCCGCGGTAGGCCTGGACGAGACGTCAGCGACCGCCTGGGCCACTCTCGGCACAGCGTTGCTGCTCGCGGACCGAGACTTCGCCGCCGCCGAGACCGCGTTCCAGCGCGCCATCGCCCTCGACCCAACGCTGGCGACGGCGCACCGCCGCCGGGCGATGGCGCTCTCGGCCGTCGGCCGCTTGGCCGACGCCGAGCGCGCCGTGCGCCGCGCCGTGGCGCTTGACCCGACCGCGCTGGACGCTCGCTGCGAGCTTCTGGAAATACTCTTCGCCGCCCGCCGCTACCGCCATGCCGCCGCCGAAGCCGCCGCCACGTTGAGTCTCGCCCCCGACCTGGGCGACGCCTGGTATCAGCGTGGCTGGGCGCTAACGATGGCTGGCGACCAGTCGGAGGGGTTCGACTGCCTGCTGAAGGGACTAGAACTTCGGGGTGTCGCGCCCGAGCGGCTGTGGCCGCTAAGGACCGCGTTCGAGGCAGAGGGCTTCGCGAGCGCTTGCGCCGCGGCGGCCGACCTCTTCACCGAGCAACCGGTGGCTTTCCTGCGCCGCGGCATGCACGTCGTTCTCCTGCGCGCCCTGGCCGGCCAGCTGGACGAGGCGTTCGCACTCCTGGACGCCGCCGCCGCGCGCCGCGATCCCGCGCTGATGTTCCTGCCCTGGATGCCGTGCTTCGACAACCTAAGGGCCGACCCCCGCTACGCGCCTTTGCTGAGCCGCGTGCGACTGGTCGCCTGACGCCGCAAGCTTTTCCCTAGCTTTCCGCAAGCGGGGCGCAAACACTTCTGAGCCTCCCTGAACGATGTTGCGCTTCGTGCATCGAGAGGGAGCGCGCTCGGATGGCTGTCCGGCAAACAGAGCTGGTGAAAATCGCCGCCGCGTGGTGGCGGATATGACCGAGACGCTGCTGCCCACCGACGCAGCGATCAAGGCCAACCTCGCCCACCGTATCGACCGCCAGCGCGACGGCGTTGGCATCGTCGTGGGCCTCATCGACCGAAATGGCCGCCGCGTGGTCGCGCATGGGCGGTGCAAACGCCGCGGCAGGCGTCAGGTCGACGCCGACACGCTCTTCGAGATAGGTTCGAACACCAAGGTGTTCACGTCGCTGTTGCTGAGCGACATGGTGCGGAGGCGCGAGGCGGCGCTGGACGATCCCGTCGCCGACTACCTGCCCGCCGGGGTCACCGTGCCCGAGCGGGGCGGCCGCCAGATCACGCTGGCGGATCTCGCCACCCACACCTCCGGCCTGCCGCGAATGCCCAACAACTACGCGCCGAAGGATCGGCACAATCCGTTTGCGGACTACACGGTCGAGCAGCTCTACGCCTTCCTGAGCGGTCACACGCTCACGCGCGACATCGGCGCGCGTTACGATTACTCGAACATCGGCGTCGGCCTGCTGGGGCATGCGCTCGCCCGGCGGCTCGGGACCGACGTCGAGACCGCCATCAAAGGCCGGATCACCGGTCCGCTCGGCATGCACGACACCGCAATCCAGCTAACGCGGGATCAGCAGAAGCGGCTGGCGCACGGCCATGACGAGGACGGCCACCCCGTATCCAACTGGGATCTGAAGGAGGCTTTCGCCGGCGCTGGCGCGCTGCGGTCCAGCGCAAACGACCTCCTTGCCTTCCTGGCCGTCGTGCTCGGCTATCAGGATGGTCCGCTGAAGCCAGCGATGGACGCTCAACTCGCCTTTCCAATGCGCCCGGCGAGCGACGAACACGCAGAGGCGGAGGGCTTCGAAGTCTCGGTGGGGCTCGGATGGCACGCGCTGGAGAACGAGCGCGGGCGGGTCGTCATGCACGGCGGCGGCACGGGCGGCTATTTGACCTTCATGGGCCTCAACCTCGAGCGCGGCTGGGGCGCCGTCGTGCTGACCAACATGTTCCGTCGGCCCGCCGCCGCCATCGGCCTGCCGATCCTCGCGGGCGCGCCGCTTGGGCCGGCGCCCAAGTGGCGGCGCGCACTCTCCATCGAGCCATCGGTTCTGGACCGCTACGTGGGGCGCTATCGCTTCTCGCCCGCGCGGGGGCCGGGCTGGATCGAGATTCAGCGGTTCGACGGCGGCTTGATGGCGAGCGTTGAAGGTATGGGCGATGCGCCGATCTACGCCTCCACCCCCACCACGTTCTTCTGGCGGGTGGCCGAGGTGGAGCTTGCGTTCGAGACTGGCGCCGACGGCCGCGCCATCGCCCTGGTGACGCGGAGCCGGGCGACGGGCGAGCGCCGGGCCGTGAGGGAGTAGCCGCCAGCTCAGAGTGTCCGCTTCGGGTCGACGGCGGCCATCCGCCCGGCTTTGAGTCGGGAGCGTTACCATCGATGGATCGGGCGTCGGCGGCGGTAGGCGGCTTGGCGCCGCTTCCGGAAGGCGGCTGTCTTTCGAAGCGCCCCTGACGAGGCGGGAGAAGCCGATGCCGGAGGACGACCTTCCTCTGTTGACCTTCGCCGATGCGGAGTCGCTGGAGCGGTGGCTGGACGAGCAGGGCGAGGGCTCTCCCGGCGCCTGGCTCAGGTTCGCCAAGAAGGGCGCGCCTCAGCCGACAGTGAGCAAGTCGGACGCGATCGATTGCGCCCTGGCGCATGGCTGGGTGGATGGCCAGCTTGGCCGTGTCGACGAGCATTTCTTCAAGACCCGCTTCACGCCGAGGCGGCCGCGCAGCGCCTGGTCGAAGATCAATCGCGAGCGGGTGGAGCGGCTCGAGGCGGCGGGCCGCATGCACCCGCGGGGACGGGCGCAGGTCGCCCAGGCCAAGGCGGACGGCAGGTGGGCTGCGGCTTACGCGGGCCAGGCCGAAGCCGCACCGGACGCCGACCTCGCCGCCGCGCTCGATGCCGAGCCCGCGGCGCGCGAGCTGTTCGACGCGCTGGATTCGGCGAACCGCTTTGCGATCCTCTACCGCGTGCAGGAGGCGAAAACGCCGGCGAAGCGAGCGGCAAAGATCGCGGCGATGGTGGCTATGCTGAAGCGGGGCGACACCGTTCACCCGCGGAGAAAAAAGCGCTCCCGCTCGAGCCGGCGCTAAAACTCGACTCGGTAGAGGTCACCGGCCGGCTCCATGCGAAACCGGGCGCCGGCAAGAACGTCGCGGAGGGCGCGGGTCATCAACACCTGGCCCGCCGCGGCGGCCTCGGCCGTGGCCGCGGCCTGACCCGTCGCCGGCCCGGAGACGCGGTCGGCGGAAAAGCCGACGATGCCGAGCGCGACGCCCTGGGCGAGGTGCGGATCGGCGGCTCGGTTGGCCAGCGCGCACTCGACCGCGCGGGTCGGGCCATCGAATACGTAGAGCGTCTCGCGAGCCGCGCCGGCCTTGGCGAGGGCCTTGCCGCGGAACCGCTCCGCGTTTGCCTTGGCCAGCTTGACGCTCTCCGCGCCGCGACACGCAAGCACCGTCGCGAGCTGCTCTTCTGCGGCGTCGACATCGCCGATGGAGGTCAGGAATTCCACGATCGCCGCCTGCATCACGCCCGCGTCGTCCAGCGCGGTGTGACTGCGCCCCGGCGTGATCACCAGCCTCGAGCCTACGATTCCGGCGGCCAGCTCGCGCGCCCGGGCAACCGGGACCACCAGATCTTCACGCTGATGCAGGATCAGGGTGGGCGCGCGAATGGCGGGCAGGGTGGCGCGCACGTCGATGGCCTTCACCAGCTCGATCTGCTTGGCGATGTTGCCTGGCGTCGAGCTCATCTGCTCCGAATGAGCACAATTGGCCCGGCTGACGACGTCGTCGGGCAGATCGGCATACACAACGTCCCTGCTGATCCCCGTGCCCCAACCTCGAGCGAGCAGATCGAGGCGGTCGCCCACGGTCGTCTCGCCCTCGGCGTCCAGCCGCGCAAACGATCCATGCAGCACCAGGCCGAGCACCCGCTCCGGATAGGTGGCGGCGAAGATCAGAACCATCGGGCCGGCCTCGGACCCGCCCCAGAGCACGGCCCGCTCGCTGCCGGCCGCATCCATCACCGCCCGAATGTCGTCCATCCGCTCTTCGAGGGTTGGGGAGTCCGTCATGCGGTCCGACATGCCCTGGCCGCGTTTGTCGAACGTGATGACACGGCCGGCCGCGCTCAACCCGATCAGGCCATCCCGCCACTCTGTCTCCCAGTCGGCGGCGAGGTGACTCCACAGGCCGGGCGCAACCACCAGGTCCAGCGGGCCCTGTCCCAGCGTCATGTACGCGATGTCGAAGCCAGAGCTCCGGGCGTAGCGCACCTCGGGACAGGGCGGGATCATGCCCGCGGTCGGCGCCGAAATCTCCGCTGCGGCCGAGCCGCCCAACAGCTCCGCCAGGCTGTGGAGAACCTTCCTCCAACCGGCGTGCTCGGCGCCGCCCTTCCAGCCCGAGAGATCGGCGCACTGGATCTGATCGAAGGGCATCGGCAGCTGGGCGCGGTCGACGCTCACCTGCACCAGCTTGCGCTCCTCGCGCGCGCGATTGGCCTCTGAGAGCACCCACTCGGACTGGGCCGCCTCCGCTGACCAGATGACCAGCGCCGCTCTTGCCGCTTTCAGCTGGGCCTCGATCTCGCGCGCGTACGGCCGATGCGCCGGCAGATCCTCGTCCAGCCATACGGTGTAGCCCGCCGACCGCAGCGCTTCAGCCACCGTGTTGGCCTGCTTCGCCGTCGAGCGAGCGTAGGAGATGAAGACGTCCGACATCCCGGCGCGATCCCGCCTTTCGCCGCCCGGACCCTATCGAGGCCCCACAGCGCCCGGCAAGGCCAAGCTGACCGGAGCGGGCGGCCAAGACCGCCGAAAGCGCGGCCGCGCTGAGCCGGGGGCCACACAGCCACCCGCCAGGCAAGATCGCTCCCGCCGGCGCGGCGAGACAAGGCCGACCGACGGAATGGCGCTGGCGACGCGGCCAACATCGCCTGGGGGCGGCGCCGGCGTTCCGTTTCGGACCTAGGCTGTCGTCCCGGGGGCGCCTCAGCCGTTGCCGAGGATATCGGCCGCCTCGATCTCGGACGGCGTCAGCTCGACCGTCGCCTCGTCGGGATCGCGCGTGGGCGCGAGCCGGTCGACCGGCAGGTCGATCGACCCGCCGTTCACCAGCAGTTTGAC
>DATGIN010000106.1:0-14502 GCA_035295705.1 Caulobacteraceae bacterium | reverse complement strand
CGGACGACATCGCCGCCACCGTCGCCTTCCTCTGCTCGGAAGACGCGCGCTACATAACCAACGAGCGCATTACCGTGAGCGGCGGAGGCTTCTGAGCCAGCTCGCGTCCCATCAGCCGACCCGCGCGCTCCAGCCGATCCGCTCGAGGCCCAGGCGGCGGGTGACCGCGATCGACGGGCGGTTGCTCCAGCTGGTCGAGTAGAACAGCGTCCTGGAGGCCAGCGAGGGGAGCCGGGACCAGGCCGCGGTGACCGCGGCGCCGAAGCCTTGCCCACGGAATGGCGGGAAAGCGTAGAGGCCGGCCTCCGCGCCAAGCTCGCTCAGCCGCGCCGCGCAGCAGAGCGCCGCGACTTCGCCGTCGACCACCGCCGCGCACCAGGGCGCCCAGAAGTCGTCCACGCTCTTGTAGCCGGCTTCGACCAGCGAGGCGGGCATGCCGTCGCCCGCGAACCGCTCCAGCATCGCGGCGCCCTCGGCGCTCTCGCCGGCGACGAAGCGCGCCGGATGGTCGAAGCCGAGCCCGTTGGACAGGTGGAAGCATGGCCCGCCGCCGACCGCGGCAGCGTCAGCGCCGATGAGGGTCGCGAGGTCGGCTATCCAACCCGGCGCGCCGACGCGGCCTTCCCCGGCCGCCGCGTGCGCCACCAGCTCCAGGACGGCCGCGGTCGTCGTCTCGTCGACGTCCAGCCGAGTCGCCGCCACTGAGCCCTCGGCGCAGCCGAACACCGAGACGCGCGGGCCGGGGCCGAAATCCGGGCCGCCCTCGCGCGCGAAGCGATGCGGGGCGACCATCTCGAGGCAGGTCGCCTGCTCCAGCTCGAGCAGTTGAAGGTCGTTCAAGACGCCTCGCCCAGCAGTCGTCCGATCGCCTTCAGGTAGGCCGCGAACGCCTTGCGTCCGACCGGCGTCAGCCGCGCCCGGGTCAGCGGCTTGCGGCCAAAGAAGCTCTTGTCGATCGCCACATAGCCGGCGTCCTCCAGCTTGCGCAGGTGCACGGACAGGTTCCCTTGCGTCGCGTCGAGCGCGGCCTTGAGCTCGTTGAAATCGGCGACCTCGGCGTTGGCGAGGTAGGCCATGATCCCCAGCCGCAGGCGGCCGTGGATGACCTCGTCGATTCCGCCGATGTCGAAGCCGGCCACCGCGAGGGGCCGCCTACCGCCGGGCCAGCCGCAGCATGATCGCGCCCGGGACCGCCATGAAGCCAATGAGGCCAATGACGGCGATCATCGTGAACGCCGCCATGTTCGTGAGCGCCAGCGCCATCAGGACGGCGGTCGCGAACCAGCCGAGGGCGACCAGCGCGTGCCAACGCCGCCGTCGCACAGCCGCGGCGGCCAGCCAGCAGGCGCCCTGCATCACGAACACCACGCACGGGTAGATCAGCCACACCTCGAAGCTCTTCGCGCGAGCGGCTTCGATGCCGATCACGGCCATGAGCACGAAATTGGCCAGGCCGATGCAGCCGAACAGCGCGCCCATAGCGCGCGAGGCGTAGCCGCCGGTCGCCGGGCCGGGGTGGCGCCTGATGATCCAGACCAGCGCGAGGCAGAAGAGGAGCGTCGGAGCGACGCCGAGCGCCAGCGTCACGAGCGACGGCGCGTGCGGCCAGATCACGCCCTGGGCGCCCTGCAGGACCACCTGGCCGCCGTAGATGAGGCCCGCGGCCAGGTAGCCTTCGCCGAAGGCGGCCGGCACGCCGCCGCCCTCGACGAGGCTGCGCATGAAGGCAAGGTCTGCGGCCGGCGACGATGTCTCGGAGCTCATGCGTCCCCCTTCATCCATTGAGTCTTGGGCCTGCGCCACGGCTAGACCACCCGCCGCACGGCGGGGATGCGCCGCATGGCCGCCGTTATCGTCCAGCTGAGCGCCACGACGCCGACGAACACAAGGACGCCCTTGGCGAGGCCGGGCATCGACGCAGGCAGGAGGGCGTATTGGAGCCAGCTCACGAACACGTAGTGGACCAGGTACATGCCGTAGGCGTTCGCCGAGAGGCTGTCCCAGACGCGCGAGCGCCGCCTCACGAACCGCGCAAAGGCGGCGAGCAAGGCGAACGAGATCGTCGCGCACGCCAGCGCATAGGCGACGTCGGCGCCGGCCTGGAGGCCGATCGGGGCCCTCCCCGGCGCGAAGAACGCCGCGATCCCGAGCACCGCGGACAGCGCGAACGCCAGCGGGGCGGCGAGCGCCCACGCCCACCAGCGGCGCGCGAGCACGCCGGAGGCGCTGATGAGGCCGCGCTCCAGCCCCAGCGCGCCGATGCCGACCCCGCAGGCGAAGTAGACGCCATAGTGCAGGATGCGCGCCGCCTGCACGGAGAACGGGCCGAACGCCAGCCACTCAGCCGGCCCGAACAGCAAGGCGAACGCGGTGTAGGCGACGCCGCTTGCCAGCAAGAGCTTTGCGAAGGTCGGCAGGGCGCGGCGCTCGCCGCCGGCAGCGAAGAGACGTCCGATCGTTTCGCCCCACTTCGGTGCGAGGCGGTAGAGGGCGGCCGCCAGGCAGCCGAACGCCAGCAGCACCCAGATAAACCAGGCCGGCCCGGCCGGCCACGAACCTAGGCTGATCCAGGCCCGCGCGAAGGCGCCGACGCCAGGCGCAGCGCCGGTCAGCCGGTACGCTGGGTAGTAGGCCAGGGGCGCGAGGATGGTGGCGGCGACCGCGAACGGCAGGCCAAGGCGGACGACGCGGTCGCGCACGAAGCCGGCGGCGCCCTTCCGCTTGAGGCTGTCCCAGACGAAGAGGCCCGAGATGAGGAACATCAACGACATGAAGAAGGCTTCGTTGACCCCGGTCAGGAGGCCGAAGGGCGCAAACGGGTGGGCGGCGTCCTCGACCGGGAAGGCGCCCCAGGTGAACGGCGGCTGGCCGAACACCGCGGGCGGCTTGGGCAGGCCGGGGATGTAGGCGATCACCGCGTGGTGGGCGAGCACGAGCAGGGTGATGAACGCGCGCAGGTAGCCGACGGTAAGGTTGCGCGCGCCGGCCGCCGCGTTGGCCGCGCTGCGGGCAAGCTCGAGGCTCGCGTCCGGCGCCGCCGTCGGCGCCTCGAGGGGATGGGTGATGTCGGTCATGGCGGCTTCTCCCGCGGATGGCGACGGCGGGATACATGAACTAGTTTGAATTGTAAACTAGTCCGTTCGCTACGGGATCTCGCCAGGTTCGCTTGCCATCCATGCGGCGTTCCCCCACGTTCGCCCGCGCATGATCGAGCTGGTAAAAACCTCCAACCCGGTGCGCATGTCCTATCTGCGCGCGGTCCTGAGGGACGCCGGCATCGACAGCGCGGTCTTCGACTACGGCGCCGGGACCCTGTGGGGGTCGGCCATCACCGCGCGCCTGATGGTCGACGAGGACGATCTCGCGCAGGCGAAGCGAATTATCGCCGACGCCGAGCGTAGCCAGGGCCAAGTTTAGGGCCGTCACGCGCATTGGGAATCGGTAATCAGCCGTCCACGGCCCTGAGACGCGCGTCATGCGATAAGGGGCGAGACGGGGGCGTTGGAACTGGAGTCCTCGCATGCTTGGCTTTTCGGTCCGGGCTGCGGCCGTCGCCGCGCTCGTCCTCGCGGGCGTCGCCAACGCCAGAACCATGGCGGCCAGCGAAACCGACCCGGCCTTCGCCGGTCATCGCTACGCCCACCTGGTCCATGTTTCGCTCGCCCAGGCGCGCGAAACGGCGCTCAAAGCCCGGCCGGGCGCGATCACCGACCAAGAGCTCGAGCGGGAGAGGGGCGGCAGCGGCCTGCGCTATTCGTTCGATGTGAAGAGCGGCGGCAGGACGTTCGAGGTCGGCGTGGACGCCAGGACCGGCGCGGTGCTGGAGAACGATCGCGAGGGTGCGAACGCCGATTAGGCCGTCGCCGTCAGCCACGGGCCTCGCCGCGCGGCCGTCGCTGAGGCAGACTTGCCGCCATGAAGCTCCTGCTCGTCGAGGACGACAAGGAAGGCGGGGCCTATCTGAAGAAGGCGCTCGCCGAGGCCGGCCATAACGTCGACCACGCGCTCGGCGGACGCGAGGGCCTCATGCTCGCGGCCGGCGAGCCTTACGACGTCATCATCCTCGACCGCATGCTGCCGGAGATGGACGGTCTGGCCATCCTGCGCACCATCCGCGCGTCCGCGGTGAAGACGCCGGTCCTGCTGCTAACCGCGCTCGGCGGCATCGACGATCGGGTGGAGGGTCTGGAGGCCGGCGGCGACGACTACCTGGTCAAGCCGTTCGCCACCGCCGAGCTGCTGGCACGGGTCAACGCGCTGGCCCGCCGCCCGCCGCCGCAGGATGTTCAGACCACCCTGCAGGTCGCCGACCTCAAGCTCGACCGGCTCACTCGGACGGTGACGCGCGCCGGCGCGCGCATAGACCTGCAGCCGCGCGAGTTCCAGCTGCTCGAATACCTGATGCGGCATCCCGGGCGGGTGGTGACTCGGACGATGCTTCTGGAAGGCGTGTGGGACTTCCACTTCGACCCGAAGACCAACATTGTGGAGACCCATATGAGCCGCCTGCGCGGCAAGGTCGATCGCGGCCACGGGCGCGAGCTCATCCACACCGTGCGGGGCGCCGGCTATTCGCTGCGCGAGCCCGACTGACGGCGGTGTTCCGTTCGACAAGCGTCCGCCTGGCGGCCCTCTATACTGCGGCCTTCGCGGTTTCGGTGGTCGTCTTGGGCGCGATCACCCTGATCGCCACCCGGTCGGCGCTCAATCGGCAGTTCGACTCGCGCATCAGCGCCGAGTCGGCCGCGCTGGCGCAGGAGTTCCACACCGAGGGCCTTTCGGGCGTGGTGCAGGCGGTCGAGGAGCGCGAGCGCACCCCCGGCGCGCTCGACTACGGTCTTTCGGGGCCGAAGGGCGAGCCGGTCGCCGGCCGGTTGGCCGGCTCGCCCACACCGCTTGGCTGGTCCAAGCTGCGGATGCGCCAGCCGCGCGAGGCGCCGGAGTCGCTTCGCGTGCTTACCACCACCCTTCCGGAGGGCTACCGCCTGGTGGTCGGCGACGACGACGAGACCAGCGAGGGGCTGCAGGCGACGGTGTTCGAAGGGTTTGCGCTGGCGTTCGCCGGAGTCGTCGTGCTCGGCATCCTCGGCGGTTATGGGCTTTCCTTCGACGTGCATCGGCGACTGGCCGCTATGACCGCTGCGGCCGAGGCGATTATCGACGGGGATCTGGGCCGGCGAATTCCGGTGCGCGGCTCCGACGACGACCTCGACCGGCTGGCGGTGACCTTCAACCGCATGCTCGACCGCATCGCCGCGTTGATGGACAGCCTGAGGCAAGTGTCCGGCGACATTGCTCATGATCTCAGGACGCCGCTCACGCGTCTGCGCCAGCGGCTGGAGGCCAGCCGCACGCTGAAGGCGTCGGCCGAACGCGCGGAAGCCGTCGCCGGCGCGCTTGAGGATGTCGACGCCATCCTCGACACCTTCGCGGCGCTCTTGCGCATCGCCCAGATCGAGGGCGGCGCGCGGCGCACGGCCTTTCAGGCGGTCGACCTGGCCGGACTGGCGCGCAGCGTGGTCGACGATTTTGCGCCCTCGGCTGAGGACGCGGGCCAGACGCTCGTGGTCGAGGCGACGGGGCCGCTCATGGTCGAGGGTGATCGGGAGCTCCTGACCCAGATGCTGGTGAACCTGGTCGAGAATGCGCTCCGGCATGCCGGCGCGCATGCGCAGGTCAAGGTGCTCGCGCAGCGCGAGGGCGCAAGTGCGGTCGTCTGTGTCATCGACAATGGGCCAGGCGTACCGCAAGCGGAACGGGAGCGTATCTTCGATCGCTTCTACCGCTTGGAGCGAAGCCGTTCGACGCCGGGCAGCGGGCTCGGCCTCGCGCTGGTCGCGGCAGTCGCGCGCCTGCACGGCGCTACGGTCGGTCTGCGCGATGCGCGTCCGGGTTTGGGGGTCAGAGTGGTGTTCGGAGGAGGGAAGGCCAAGGCCGGCACATTGGCGTTTCCCAACCTGACGGAAAGCTCCCCGTCAGCTCAAGGCGCGTAACGCTCGTGGCTGTCTCGCAAGGCTGCGCGAACGGGATCGAAGCCGCACGGATGCACTTCATGCGTGGGAAGTGGAAGCTCGGCCCGGCAAGGACCGCGGTCGCCCTCGCCGCGGCTCTGGCGCTCGCGGCCTGCCAAACCTACCACGCCGCGCCGCTGCCCACGACGGTCGACCTCGGCGCCAGCACGGCCAGGCTGACGACGGATGTCGGCAAGCTGCGCCTGGGGCCGCTTGCCGGGATCCGCATCGACCCCGCCGCCGGCTTCTCGCCGCTCGACGTCGCGGTGCTGGCGGTGCTGAACAACCCGGCGCTGCGCGCCAAGCGGGCCGCGCTCGGCGTGCCCGCCGCCCAGGTGTTCGCTGCCGGCCTCCTGCCCGACCCGCAGATCACTGCCAGCCTCGACAAGCCGATCGCCGGGCCGGACAAGGCCACGGCCTACTCGATATCGCCCGCCTTCGACATCGCCGGTCTGTTGCAGGTCGCCGCCGCCGAACGGGCGGCACGCTTCACCGCCAAACTGGCCAACCTCGACGAACTCTGGGCCGAGTGGACCACCGCCCAGCAAGCTCGCGAGCTGGCCGAGACCGCGCTGGCCGACGAGGCGCGCGCCGGGTTCCTCCGTCGCATCCTCGCCGCCGCAACCGACCGCGCCGACCACTCGGCGGCGGCTCTGCGGCGCGGCGACGTCACCGCCCAGAGCGCTGCGGCGGACGCCGCCGCCAAGCTCGACGCCGCGAGTCTGCTCGCCGCCGCAGAGCACGACGCGGGCAAGGCCCGCCGGGACTTGAACGGCCTCCTCGGCCTGGGCGCCTCGGTCGCCTTGCCGCTGCGCGAGGCGCCGGAGCCGGTCGGGTACAACGCCGACACCGTCGCCCGCGACCTCGCCAGCCTGCCCCAGCGGCGGCCGGACCTCCTGGCGCTGCAGGCCGGCTACGGAGCGCAGGACGCCAAGCTGCGTCAGGCCATCGTCTCGCAGTTCCCCCTAGCGCAGATAGCCTTTGCCTATGCGCGCGACCCGACGCCGACGACCACGCTCGGCCTCTCCGCGATCATGGCGCTGCCGATCTTCAACGGCCATCGTGGCGACGTTCGGATCCAGGATGCGACGCGAGCGCAGCTCAAGGCCGAGTATCAGGCCAGGCTCGATCAGACCGACGCCGAGGTTAGGAATGCCGCCGCAGAGCTCGAGAGCGCCCGCGCGCAGGCGGCGCTGCTGCGTCTAGACGTGCCGCGCCTGGAGCGGATGCTGGCGCCGGCGCCGATGGCCCTTCAGCGCGGAGACCTCGACAGCGCGGCGTATCTCGCGCTCCTGCAGGCGGTGGTGTCCAAGGAAGCGGATCTGGAGGATCGCGAGCTAACGGCGCGCATGGCGGAGATCGCGCTCGAGACGGCGCTGTTCGCGCCGCCGGCGCCGCTGGAGACAGCATCGTGAGTCGGGGCCGTCTGGTCGCGATCCTCGGCGCGGTGGTGTCGGTCGTGCTGGTCGCCGGCTTCTTGCTGCTGCACGGCCGCAGCGGCGCCGATGAAGCCGACCAGGAGGCCAAGCCGACGGCGCTCGTCACCGTCGCGAGCGTGCAAAGTCAGACGTTGCAAGACGCCGCGACCGTCTACGGCGTGGTGCAGGCCGACCCTTCCGCCACCTCGACCGTGTCGGCGCCCCGGGCGGTGATCGTCAGCCAGGTCATGGTGCGCGCCGGCCAGACCGTCGCCGCCGGCCAGCCGCTGGTCGAGATCGCTAGCGCGCCGGCCTCGACGATGGCCTACCAGCAGGCCGCCGACGCGGCCTCGGCGGCCCGCAGCGACCTCGCCCGCGTTCAGCGGCTGTTCGATGCGCGTCTCGCCGCCTCCGATCAGCTGATCGCCGCCAGAAAGGCCCTCGGAGACGCTTTGGCTGCGCTCGCGGCTGAGCAGCGACAGGGCGCGGCGTTGGTGCGCCAGACGCTGCGCGCGCCAGCAAGCGCGGTGGTGACCAGCATCGCGACCGGTCCCGGCGACCACGCGGCGCAGGATGCCGCTCTGGTGACGCTCGCGCGCACCGGCGCGGTCAGCGCAAAGCTCGGCCTCGAGCCTGGGCAGGGTCCCGTCACGGTGGGCGCGCCCGTGATCATTCGTCCGGTGAACGGCGGCGCCGCGATCGCCTCGCATCTCACGATGGTCGGGCGCGCCGCCGACCCGGCCAGCAAGACCGTGGACGCGGTCGCCCCGCTCAGCGGCGTCGCATTGCCGATAGGAGCGGCGGTGCGGGCCGACATCGTTACCGGGTCCCACACCGGGCTCGCCGCCCCGCGAGCGGCGGTGGTGTTCGACGAGACCGGCGACCACGTCTTCGTTGTCGAGGGCGGCAAAGCCCGGCGCGTGTTCGTCAGCGTCGGCCGCGACTACGGCGACCTGGTCGAGGTGAAGGGCGGGCTCAGCGCCGGCCAGCAGGTGGCGGTCGAGGGTGCTTACGAACTGACGGACGGCATGGCCGTCAAGGTCGCCGGCAAGTGAACCTCGCCGCATTCGCATCCCGGCGTCGGCGATCGCTGCTCACCCTCATCGGCCTGCTCGTCGTCGGCGGCGTGGTCAGCGCGTTCCTGATGCCGGTCAGCCTGTTTCCCGACGTTCACTTCCCGCGCATCGCCGTGACGGTCGACGCTGGCGACCGACCGGCCGACCAGACCGAGGCGGTCATCACCAGCCCAGTTGAACAGGCGATCCGCGCCATCCCGGGCGTGAAGGATCTCCGCTCGACCACCAGCCGGGGCGAGGCCGAGCTGTCGATCAACTTCGGCTGGGGTTCCGACATGGACCTCGCGCTGCAGCGCGTGCAATCGGCGCTCTCCGCCGTGCAACAGAGGCTGCCGCCGGGCGTCAGCTTCGACATCCGGCGGCAGGACCCGACGGTCGACCCGGTCGCCGCCTACAGCCTCACTTCGGCGCGCGCCACGCCGGTCGAACTGCGCCGCTTCGCCGACCTTGCGCTTTCGCCGGTCCTGTCGACCATCGACGGCGTCGCTCGCGTGCAAACGCAAGGCGGCGCGCCCGGCGAGTACCGCGTCGAGGCCGATCCTGCGAAGCTCTGGGCGAACGGCCTTTCGCTCGGCGACGTGGCGACCGCGATCTCCGGCGCCAACGCGCTTGCCGCCTCCGGCCGCATCGAGGATGAGGGCAAGCTTCTCCTCGTGCTCACCCAGTCGCGCCTGGTCGAGCCGCGACAGATCGCCGATGTCGTCGTCAAGGCCGCGAACGGAAACGTCATCCGCGTCGGCGACGTCGCGACGGTCACCGCCGCCGCGCAGCCGCAGTGGGTCCGGGTGACCGCCGACGGCCGCGATGCCGTGCTGGTCAACGTCTACCAGCAGCCGGGCGGGAACACGGTCGAGATCGCCAAGGAGGTGCGCGCCGCGTTCGAGCGGATGAAGGGTCAGGGCCCGGCGGACATGGCCGTGCGCGCCTGGTACGACCAGAGCGACCTCATCGTCGATTCCGCGTCGGCGCTGAGGAACGCCATCATCATCGGCGCGGTGCTCGCCGCGCTCGTGCTCTTGGTCTTCCTTCGCAACTGGCGGGTGACGCTGGCGGCGGTGATCGCGGTGCCGACCGTGCTCGCCGCCACGACGCTCGTGCTCAAGCTGATCGGCCAGAGCTACAATATCATGACGCTCGGCGGCATGGCGGCGGCGATCGGGCTGATCATCGACGACGCCATCGTGATGATCGAGCATATCGAGCGGCGGCTGGCCGAGGAGACGGTGAGCGGCCCGGAAGGGATCCGGCGGGCGGTCTCCGAGTTCATGCGCCCGCTGATCGGCTCGTCGGCGGCCACGACCGTGATCTTCATTCCGCTCGCCTTCCTGAGCGGCGTGACCGGCGCCTTCTTCAAGGCTCTGTCGGTCACGATGGCGATCTCGCTCCTGCTTTCCTTCCTGGTTGCCTGGTGGCTGGTGCCGATCCTGGTCGAGCAGCTCGCGCGCTCCCAGGCCCGCGTCGCGGTGCTGGACGAGCGCGGTCCCATACTGTCGCGCTATCGCAGGCTGCTCGAGGGCGCCATCGCCCGGCCGCTGGCGGCGCTCGGCGCCACGGCCGCGCTCGCGCTCATCGGCTTCGTGTGCTTCCTGAACGTCGGGTCGGGCTTCATCCCCAAGATCGACGAGGGGGGCTTCGTCCTCGACTTCGTCGCGCCGCCCGGCATGTCGCTCTCGGAGACCGATCGCCTCAACCGCCAGATCGAGGCGATCATCCAGAAGACCCCGGACGTCGACACCTACTCGCGGCGCACCGGCGTCCAGCTCGGCGGCGGGCTCACTGAGCCCAATATCGGCGACTTCTTCATCCGCCTGAAGCGGAGCGGGCGGCGGCCGATCGAGGAGGTGATGAGCGACATCGCCGAACAGGTGCAACAGCAGGTGCCGGGGCTGGAGGTCGAGACCGCCCAGCTGATGGAGGACCTGATCGGCGACCTCACCGCCGTGCCGCAGCCGATCGAGATCAAACTCTTCGCCCACGACGCGGCGCTGGCGAACGGCGCCGGGCAGAAGGTGGCGGACGCCATCGGCCACGTCCGCGGGGTGACCGAGGTGAAGAGCGGCGTGGTGATCGCCGGCGACGGGCTCGTCACCGACATCGACCCCGTGCGCGCCGAGCTCGAGGGCATCGATCCCGGCGAGGCGTCGAAGCAGATCGAGGACCAGCTCTCCGGCAACGTCGCGACCCAGGTTCAGTCCGGCGTCAACTTGGTGAACGTGCGGGTGTGGACGGCGGCTGGCGACCGCGCCCGGATAGACCAGGTCGGCGCCCTGATGCTCAAGTCGCCGGGCGATGGCCACCTCTTCCCCATCTCGCGGATCGCGACCCTGCGTATAGTCAACGGCCAGGCCGAGATTGCCCGCGAGAACATGCGGCTGATGGACGCCGTGACCGCTCGGGTCGAGGGGCGCGACGTGGGCTCGACCGCGGGCGAGGTCGAACGGCTGGTGCGCCGGCCCGGCTTTTTGCCCGCCGGCGTCACCTACGAGATGGGCGGCCTCTACGCGCAACAGCGCACAGCCTTCCGCGATCTCCTCCTGGTGTTCGTCGCCGCTTTGGCCGCTGTGTTCGTGCTGCTGCTCGTCATCTACGAGCGGTTCCGCGTGGCGGGGACCATCCTCCTGATGCCCCTGGTGGCGGCGTCCGCGGTCGCCATCGGCCTCTTCGTCACCGGGGTGGAGCTGAACATCATGGCGCTGATGGGCATGACCATGATCGTCGGCATCACCACCGAGGTCGCCATCTTCTATTTCACCGAATACGAAACGCTGCTTGGCGAGGGCGTCGCCCCCCAGGCGGCGCTGGCGCAGGCGGGCGTCAATCGGCTTCGGCCCATCGCCATGACCACGCTCGCCGCCATCCTGGCGCTCAGCCCCCTGGCGCTTGCGCTGGGCGGCGGCGCCTCGATGGAGCGCCCGCTCGCCATCGCCATCATCGCCGGCCTCATCGCCCAGGGGCCGCTCGTGCTGGTCGCAATGCCGGCGCTCTATCGCCTTGCCGGCGGCGTCGCCGCCGACGAGCGCGGAGCCGCATGAAACGTAACCCTTTGAAAATCGGGAAAGGACCCCCGTCATGAAACGCCTGCTTCTTACCGTCGCCACCATGGCGGCTCTGGCCACGAGCGCCGCGACGGCGGCGCCGCTGCATGTGGTCGAGCGCATTGCTGGCCCCGATGGCGGCTGGGACTACGCGAGCTTCGACGCCGCCCGCGGCCGCGTCTACATCGCCCACACCGACAAGGTTCTGATGCTGGACGTAAAGAGCGACAGGCTCGATGCGGACTTCGCCGCAGGCGACCGTCTGCACGCGGTCGTGCCCGTGCCGGGGAGCGACGTCCTCGTCACCACCAACAGCGGCGATAAGAGCGTCAAGATCCTGAACGCCCGCGACGGCAAGCTGATCAAGTCGCTGAGCGTAGACGCGGACGCAGACGGCGCGACCTACGACCCCTTCACCCGCCTGGTGATCGTCATCAATGGCGACCCTGGCGTCGTGACCCTGGTCGACCCGCGCGCGAGGAGCGTCGTCGGGACGATCAAGGTGCACGAGGGGCTCGAGTTCCCTGCCGTCGACGGCAAGGGCCGGCTCTTCATCAACATCGAGAGCACCGGCGCGATCGCTGTCGTCGATCTGAACAGCAAGAGGATGGTCGGCGTCTATCCGATGCACGATTGCGTCCGCCCGACCGGGCTGGCCTACGTCATCGGCGAGCGGCTCGTCTCGGCGTGCGGCGCGGGAGGGGCCAAGATCCTCGACGCCCGCACCGGCGCCGAGCTCGCCAGTTTCAAGATCGGCGGCTTCCCGGATGCGGTGATTTACGATCCGGTGCGGCGCGTGGCGCTGATCCCGACCGGCCTCGACGGCAAGCTGAACGTGATCGCGCTGTCTGGCGCGCACAACAACACGATCGTCGAGACCGACGAGACCCAGATCGGCGCTCGCACCGGCGCCGTCGATCCAAGCAGCGGCCGCGTCTATCTGCCGAGCGCCGAGTACATCCTCCCGGTCCCCGCCGGCCAGCGCCCGACGCCCAAGCCAGGCACGTTCCATGTCCTGGTAATGGCCAGATAGACGCGCTCGTCCGTTGCAACCGCGCCGGGGCGCGACGATGATACGCGCCTCGGTCACGTTTGCGGCTCGCGCTTCCCATGTCCAGCACCCGTCGCCAGCTCATGCTCTCCGGCGCCGCCGCGCTCGCGGCCGCCCCCGCGCTCGCGCGCCCCGCGCCGCCGGACGACGACGACCTGCCGCCCAACGTCTTCATCAGCCCCTGCGGGCAGCCGTTCCGCGCCCCGGAGCGCGCGCCCTACCCGGTCGTCGCCTGGTTCAAGCAGGCGAACAAGGCCGGCGACGGCAAGCTCACCAAGACCGAGCTCGTCGCCGACGCCGCCGCCTTCTTCGACGTACTCGACCGCAGCCACAATGGCGTGCTCGACCCTTTCGACATCCAGTTCTACGAGCGCCGCATCGCGCCGGAGGTCCTCGGCGTCCGCGTCGACGTCACCGCCTTCGCCGGCTTCTGGAAGGTCTGGCGGGCGCAATACGGGGGGCTGAGCGGCCCTGGCGGCACGATCGCAAGCCCCGGCCAGGAACAGCCGCTCGGCCCGGCGGACCAGGGCGAAGACCGCACCAGCCGCCCACAGACGCTCGATGTCTCGGGCGAGGGCGCGGCGCCGTACAGCTTCTTCGCCGCGCCCGAGCCGGTGACCGCCGCCGACACCGACCTGAATGGCTTCATCCGCAAGGAGGAGTTCCTGGCGCTCGCCCAGCGGCGCTTCGCGCAGCTCGATAATGACGGGCAAGGCTACCTGACGCTGGCGGGGCTGCCGAAGACCAAGATCCAGATCGAGCTCGCCCAGGCGCTGCACGCCAGGCTCTAACGCCGACCCCAGCGACGGAACCTCGGCCGTTCCGCGTTCGAGGGCTGGGGCGAAACACGGATGCGGCCTGAAAAGGCCAAGGCGAAGCATCCCCCATTTGCGGAACCCAACCACCCATGAAGCTGATCTTTCCGGCCGCAGCCGCGCTCGCGGCCAGCGCCGCCGTTCTGGCCTTCGCCGGCGCGACCTTCGGCCAGGACCAACAGGCAGGCCCGCGTCAGCCGCCGACGGCGGAACAGCGCCAGGCCTGGCGCCAACAGCACCAGGCCGAGGCCGCCCAGCGGCTTACCGCCGTGCTCAACCTCAGGCCCGACCAACAGGGGGCGCTGCAGACCTTCCTCGCCGCCATGCATGCATCGCATGACGGCCGCGAGGGCCATCGCCACGACGGCGATCAGGGGCAACAGCTGACCACGCCCCAGCGCCTCGACCGCATGGCCGAGATGATGACCCGGCGCGAGGCGGCCTTCCACCAGCGGGCCGACGCCGTCCGCGCCTTCTACGCCACGCTCTCGCCCGAGCAGCAGCGCGCGTTCGACGCGCTGCCCTCGATGCTGGGCGGCGGCCACGACCACGACCGCGGCGGCGAGCATCGCCGGCATGGGGCTGAAGGCGGCCCGCCGCAACCGTCGGCTTAGGCCCTGGAAGCGGCGGCGGCGCCGGAGGCCCGCCCTCCGGCGCCGCCAGCTGCGCGCTCGAAAACCCTTACAGTCCCGCCTGTTCGGTAACCGGCTACGTCTGGCCGCCCGCCCGCGATTGAGTCACCATCGGACCTAAGGGCACAGGCGCCGCGTTGAGGCGTGATACGCGTCACGGTAAGCATTCGCCTGTGAGGTGAATCAGGGCGCGTGCGCGGGAGCGGGGCCATGGACGAGGGGGTGGGTCTGCGGTGGGCGCGGTCCAGCGCCCTGGCTCTGGCCCTCCTGTCCGGATTGGCGTTGACGGCCTGCGCCGGCGGCGGGGGTGGTGGCGCCGGGGCGACTCCGACGCCCACTCCGACTCCCACCCCCACTCCGACTCCCAACCCCACTCCAACTCCAACGCCCACTCCGACTCCGACGCCCACCCCGACTCCGACGCCCACCCCGACTCCGACGCCGACTCCGACTCCGACGCCCAC
>DATGIN010000105.1:0-28240 GCA_035295705.1 Caulobacteraceae bacterium | reverse complement strand
GCGGCTTCGGCGGCCACCACGCGCCCGCGCAGGATGAACTCGACCGCCCGTGCCTCCCCGATCACCCGCGGCAGGCGCTGGGTGCCGCCGCCGCCGGGGAAGATGCCGACGCGCGTCTCCGGCAGGCCGATCGCGGTGACGCTGCGGGCGGCGATGCGGATGTCGCAAGCAAGGCTGAGCTCGAAGCCGCCGCCCATGCAAAGGCCGTTGATGGCGGCGATCACCGGCTTCGGCGCCGCCGCGACGAGGTCGGTCAGACCAAGGAATCCCCCGGCGGCGCGCCCTGGCGTCTGCGGCGGCGGGGCGGTCGGCGGCGGCGCGCTCGCCAGACGCTCGCCCAGAACCGTGAGCTCGCCGACGTCGTAGTGGCGAACGAAGATGTCGGGCATCCCCCCGGTCAGGATGATGCAGCGGACGCTTTCGTCCTCGACGAGCCGCGAGACCGTCTCGAACATCTCCTGCGCCCCGGCCGCGACCATCGTCCCGAGCGGCGGATTGGCGTAGGCGACGATGGCTGCGGCGCCGTCGCGGCGGGTTTCGACCAGGGCCATGGACGGCCTCCCCAGCGGGCGGCGGCCGCGAAGCCGCCTTCGCGAGGCGGCTTATCGCCTCGGCGCGACGCCGTCGAACAAAAGGCCGATCTGCCGGTCCATGTTTGCGATCAGCGTCTGGGCGTCGGCGCCGTCCTGCGATGCGCGGCGATAGTTCCAGACGTAGGCGGCCAGGAGCGTGTCGATGAAGAGGTCGATATCGACGTCGGCGCGGACATCGCCGCGTTCGACGCCGCCCTTAAGCACGTCGACGAGCAGGCCGCGGAAGCGGTGGTTGCGCCCGATCGGGCTTACCGCGCCATCGGCCGGCCAGGTGAACGAACAGGCCACGTAAGCCACGAACAGCTTCAGGCGGCGGGCTTCGAACCCATAATGCACGGCCATGATCGAGCGCAGCCGGTCGGCGGTCGGTCCGCGCAGGTGAGGCGAGACATGCTCGAGCTCGGCCTGCAGCGCCTCGACGCGATCGGCCATCACCTGGCTCAGCAGCTCGGCCTTGCCGGCAAATCCGGTGAACACGCTCCCCACCGAAACGCCGGCGCGGCCGGCGACCTCGCGGATGGTGGCCGCTTCGTAGCCCACCTCGTCGAACAGGTCGCGCGCGGCCGCCAGCACGCGCTCGCGGGTGGCCTGCCTCTTCTCCCCTCGTGGCGCCATGGTCCCCCCTGGGGCGCCGCCCCGCGCCGGCGCCGCCGTCAGGCGGCTTCGGCCCTCCATCCGGCGAGCAGGATGCGGATCTGCGCCGCCAGACGGGCCGACAGCGCTTCGGCGTCGCAGGACTCGAAAATGGCGTGGCGATAGTTCGCCATGAAGCATTCCCAGATCATCTCGATCGTCAGCCGGACGTCGAGATCGCGGGAGAGCTCGCCGCTGGCGACCCCTGCGCGCAGGACGGCGTCGATCAGGGCGAAGATGCGCGCGACGCCGCCGCGCACGCAGGCGGCGGCCTGCGGGTGTCCGAGCCAGGAGTAGCCGATGGCCGCCCGCACCAGCGGCACGTGATCGCGCTGGTAGACGTAGATCGCCGAGAACAGCGCGAGCAGCGAGGTTTCGGTGCTCGCCGCCGCGCCTCCGGCGCCGCGCAGGTGGTGGGCCAACGCCTCGAAGTCGTCCTGGATGACGGCGCCGAACAGGTCGGCCTTGTCGCTGAAGCTGGCGAACACCGCCCCGGTGGAAAGGCCGGCCGCGGCGGCGATGTCGCGCACGGTGGCGGCCTCGTAGCCCCGCTCGTTGAACAGACGCTTGGCGGCGTCGAGCAGCCGGCGGCGGGTGTGCTGCTTAGCCAGCGCGCGGCGCGTCAATGGGCGCCCCTCGGCGGAGGCGTGGGCGTCGCCGCGCGCAGCGATGGTGGATTGAACTCGTTCAAAGTCGATCAAGGCAGCTGCGGTCGGTGGCGCCATCTTCGGTATGTCTTGCGAGCCTCCATTAGAGAGAGCGGCGCGCTCGCGGCGTCCTTCGCCGCAGATACGCCACCATCACGCTTAGATTTGGCGAAATTCAGGCCGCGCCGGAATTCGAACGCGTTCACTTATCGGACCGAAACAGAGCCGGCAAGCAGCGCGTCGCCAAGCGGGCGTGGCCATCGACCCACGCGGCGACTAAGCTTGCCGCCGATGCCCGACATCTTCACATGGCTCATACCCATCGCGCTCGCCGCGGTTTTCGTGACGCTCCTGATCGGCATCTATGCGCTGTTCCGCGGCGGCGACTTCGGGCGGTCGTATTCCAACAAGCTGATGCGCCTTCGGGTTCTTCTGCAGTTCGTCGCCGTGCTCGTCCTGGTCGCAGCGATGATCTGGCGCGGCGGTTTCCGCCATCACTGACGCGCGCCAATGGTGACGCTGAACCGCATCTACACGCGTGTCGGCGACAAGGGCCGCACGCGGCTGGCGTCCGGCGCCCCGGTCAGCAAGACCGACCTGCGCGTCGAAGCCTACGGGACCGTCGACGAGCTCAACGCCTTCATCGGCTCGGCGCGCCTCGCGCTCGGCGGCGTCGGGCTGGTCGACGCCATGCTGGCGCGGGCGCAAAACGACCTCTTCGACCTTGGCGCGGACCTGGCGACGCCGGTGCGGAACGAGGGCGATCTGCGTATCCTCGATAGCCAGGTCGAGCGCCTGGAGCACGAGATCGACCAGCTCAACGCCGAGCTCGAGCCGCTGACCTCCTTCGTGCTGCCGGGCGGCGCGCCGGGGGCGGCGGCGCTGCACGTGGCCCGCACCGTCTGCCGCCGCGCAGAGCGCCGCAGCGTGGCGCTGGCCGAAGCGGAAGGCGAGGCGGTCGGCGCGGCCGCCCTGAAGTACCTGAACCGGCTATCGGACCTGTTGTTCGTCGCCGCGCGCTACGTGAACGGCAAGGGCGCAGACGATGTGCTGTGGCGGCCGGGCGGCTCGCGGCCGGGCGGGCCGGCCTAGCGCTGCTGACTGGGCCGGTGGGTGATGCTCGAGATCGCCATCGGCACGGCGCAGACCTTGTCGACGTCGTCCCACCAGTTCCCTTGCGCTTCGCAGCGCGACTTCGCGGTGGCGGCCGAGGGCTGCGGCTGGGCCTGCGGCGGCCCGTGCAGGAACGCCACCCAGGTCACCAGGACCAGGAAGAAGGCCACGAAGGCGAGCTGGACCCACAGCGTCAGCGAACGTCGCATCCGCCTTCTATGGCGATCGGCGCGCGCGCCCGCAAGCGGCGCTGCGCGAGGGCCCGCCAGGGCGCTGCGTTGACACGGCAAGGCCGCTTCGTCAGTTTGCCGGCCTCTTCGCCATTGCGGCGCCGCCAAGGTCTCGCGCGGGAATCGCGAGGCGCGAAAACCATGCTCGAAGGCTTCTGAACCGATGAAGGTGCTGGTCCCGGTCAAGCGGGTGCTCGACTACAACATCAAAGCCAGGGTCAAGCCGGACCAGACCGGGGTCGACCTGGCGAACATGAAGATGTCGATGAATCCCTTCTGCGAGATCGCCGTCGAGGAGGCGGTCAGGCTGCGCGAGAAGGGCGTCGCCGACGAGGTGGTCGCCGTGTCGATCGGCCCGGCGCAGGCGCAGGAGACGATCCGCACGGCGCTCGCCATCGGCGCCGATCGCGGCCTGCTGATCGAAAGCAACGCCGACGTCGAGCCGCTCGAGGTCGCCAAGATCCTCAAGAAGGTGATCGAGGAGGAGAAGCCCGATCTGGTGTTGATGGGCAAGCAGGCCATCGACGGCGACAACAACGCAGTCGGCCAGATGCTGGCGGCCCTGCTCGACTGGCCGCAAGCGACGTTCGCTTCCAAGGTCGAGATCGAGGGCGGCAAAGCGAAGGTGACCCGCGAGGTCGACGGCGGCCTGCAGACCCTCGAGCTCGACCTGCCGGCGCTGGTCACGGCGGACCTACGCCTGAACGAGCCCCGCTATGCCTCGCTGCCCAACATCATGAAGGCGAAGAAGAAGACGCTGGACGTCAAACCCGTGGCCGACATGGGCGTCGACCTCGCCGGACACCTCAAGGTGCTCAAGGTGACCGAGCCGCCGAAGCGGGTCGCGGGCGTCAAGGTCGAGAACGCAGCCGAGCTGGTCGCCAAGCTGAAGACCGAAGCGGGGGTGATCTGATGGCCGTGCTCGTCGTCGCCGACAACGACAACGCCTCGCTGAAGGACAACACGCACAAGACCGTCACCGCCGCCAAGGCGCTATCGAGCGACGTCGATGTGCTGGTGATGGGCCAGGGGGTCGACGCCGTGGCGGCCGAGGCGGCCAAGATCGAGGGCGTGCGCAAGGTGCTGGTCGCCGAGAGCGACGCGCTCGGCAAACAGATCGCCGAGGCCGAGGCGGCGACCGTGCTGGCGCAGGCGCCCAACTACGATGCGATCCTGGTGCCCGCCACCTCGGCCGGGAAGAACTTCGCCCCCCGGGTCGCCGCCAAGCTCGACGTGGCGCCGATCTCCGAGATCATCCAGGTGGTTTCGGCGGACACCTTCGTGCGGCCGATCTACGCCGGCAATGCGCTCGAAACGGTCCAGTCGTCGGACGCAAAGAAGGTGATCACGGTCCGGCCGACGGCGTTCAAGGCGGCGGGCGAGGGCGGCTCGGCGGCGATCGAGAAGGTCGCCGGCGCGGACGCCGGCGCCCACACGCGCTTCGT
This sequence comes from Caulobacteraceae bacterium, assembly GCA_035295705.1. Classification (GTDB taxonomy): domain Bacteria; phylum Pseudomonadota; class Alphaproteobacteria; order Caulobacterales; family Caulobacteraceae; genus Poindextera. The sequence goes on along the minus strand of DATGIN010000105.1, from coordinate 23,579 downwards.
CTCGGACGAGCTGGTAAAGTCCGACCGGCCCGAGCTCGCCGCGGCCAAGATCGTTGTTTCCGGCGGGCGGGCGATGGGCTCGGCGGAGGAGTTCCAGCGTGTGATCGAGCCGCTGGCCGACAAGCTGGGCGCCGCGGTCGGCGCAAGCCGCGCGGCGGTGGATGCCGGCTACGCCCCGAACGACTACCAGGTCGGACAGACCGGAAAGGTCGTAGCGCCGCAGCTCTACATCGCGATCGGGATTTCCGGCGCCATCCAGCACCTGGCCGGCATGAAGGATTCCAAGGTCATCGTGGCGATCAACAAGGACCCGGACGCGCCGATCTTCCAGGTGGCCGACTACGGGCTGGTCTCGGACTACAAGACCGCCGTGCCGGAGCTGATGGCCGCGCTGGGCTAGCTTCCGGTCAGCGGAACGTCGTTCCGCCCTCGACCACGCGGCCCATGCCCGAGACGTCGCTGTGCACCGTGGCCGGGCGGGTCGCGAGCACGACCTCGCCGGCGCCGGAGATGTCGATGTCTGCGGTGTCGGTCGGCGCGACGGTCGAATGCCCCGATCCCGAGATGCTGACACGCGCCTCTTTCGACGTGAGCTTGCCGAGGTCGGCGTCGCCGAGGCCGGAGACGTCGAGCCTGACCGTCCGAGCCTTGCCCTGGCCCGTGACCTTGCCGGCGCCGCTCACGTCGATGTCGAGATCATCCTGGCTGTAGCCGCTCAGGCTGAGGGTCTCGTCGCCGCTCAACGAAAACCGGCGCACGTCCGGCGCGGTCATGACGATCTTCACCCGCTGCGGGTTGATGGGCTGGTCGCGATACTCGATGGCCTCGCCAGAGGCCTCGATCTGGTCGACCGTGCCTTTCGGGCCCGTGATGGTCAGCTTTCCGGGGGCGGGCGCCTGCGTGAAAGTGATGTCGGCCGGAATGTCGACATCGAGGCCCTCGGCGCCGCTCCAGGCGATCGCCCGCGTCTCGGCCGGGCCGCCGCCGTCGGGATCGGGCGTAAAGTCGTGCCCGACGATGATCGAGCCGTCGTGGACCCGCCAGCTGCGATGCCAGTTCCCGTGCAGAAGCTCCTGCCCGCCGAGCGCTGACGCGAGGATGAAACAGAATGCCGCGAGGCCGGCGCTGACGCCGGCGATCAGAACAAGGGTGCGTGTCATGGCCGAGCGGGCTCCGTGGGCGCTTGGGGTTCGATCGCCGGCTTCAGCAGCCGGTAGTGCAGGCGCCCGTACCAGATGAGCGCGTTGGTCAGGCCGACGCCGAGCAGGGTGATGACGGTGGCGCCGGAGATGGCGCCCGCCATCATGCCGACGCCGGCCAGCAGCGCGACGGCGGGGCCGCCGGGCGCACCCATGAACGGGCCGGCAGCGAACATCACGCTTCCGGCCACGAAAACGCCGACGGCGGCGACGAGGCAGCCGAAGAGGGCGGCGATCAGACCGACGAGCACGGGCAGCAGGAAGATGAGGTCGATTGCGCCGAGGCCGAGCACGGCGAACACCGCCACCACAGCAGCTTCCGGACTGCGGCGCGTTTCCCACCGCTTCACGCCAGCCTCGGCGCGCAGTTCGCGCGCCAGGCGGTCCGGGTCGCCCAGCGCCGCGGCGATATCCGCATCCTGACGGCCCTGGGCGGCGCCTTCGGAGAAGTGCGCTTCGTAGTCGGCCACGATCTCGTCGGCGTCGGCCGACGGCATGCCCTTAAGCCCCGCCCGCAAGCGAGCGATGAAGGCCTCGCGTGTCATTCGGATGTGTCCCCCAGCGTGGTTTCGACAGCGCGGGCAAACGCCCGCCACGCATCGCGCTGCGCCGCGAAGCTGGCGCGCCCGGCCGCGGTCAGCCGGTAGTATTTGCGCGGCGGCCCGGACGGGGACTCGGTGAGGTAGGTCTCGACCAGCCCGTCGCTCTGCATGCGCCGCATCAAGGGATAGACGGTGCCCTCCGCCATCTCGATGGTCTCGGCAAGGCGGCTGGCGATTTCGTAGCCGTAGGCGTCCCCGCGCGAGAGCAGCGCGAGCACACAGAGCTCGAGCACGCCCTTCTTCAGCTGAACGTCGATGCCGTCCGGCATGCCGCCTCCAAGCCTTTCGATGATCTCGATATCGCCAGGTAGCTACTATTGCAAGGTAGCTGGCTTCACATGACACAGAATTCATGTTGACCGGGCGGCATCCTTCGCTGCATTGCAGCAAAGCGCTTGGCCTCACCGGGGCTGCTTGGGTAAAACCGCAGGCTCGAGGGACGGCTTCGGCGCTATCCCCGGGCGAGGGCGCGATGGCGGAGATCAAGACGGTCGGGGTGATCGGCGCGGGCCAGATGGGAACGGGCATCGCCCACGTCTGCGGCCTGGCGGGCTACGCGGTCGAGCTTAACGACATAAACCCCGAGCGGCTCGCAGCAGGCCTCAAGGTGGTCGAGCACAACCTTTCGCGGCAAGTCGCGCGGGGCCTGATCGACGATGACGCGATGCGGAACGCCTTGGCCCATATCAAGCCGGAGGCCGATCTCGACAAGGTCGCGCACGCCGACATCGTGATCGAGGCGGCGACCGAGGACGAAAACGTCAAGAAGTCGATCTTCGCCGACCTCTCGCCGCGGCTCGGCAAGGACACGCTGCTGGCGTCGAACACCTCGTCGATCTCGATCACGCGTCTGGCCTCGGCCACCGACCGGCCAGAACGGTTCATCGGCCTGCACTTCATGAACCCGGCGCCGATGATGAATCTGGTGGAGATCATCCGCGGCATCGCAACGGACGCCGCCACCTACGACGCGGCCGTGACGTTCGCGAAGTCCCTGGGCAAGACCACGGCGAACGCCGAGGACTTTCCGGCCTTCATCGTCAACCGGATCCTGGTGCCGATGATCAACGAGGCGATCTACACCCTGTACGAGGGCGTCGGCACGGTCGAGGCGATCGACACCGCCATGCATCTGGGCGCCAACCATCCGATGGGTCCGCTGCAACTGGGCGACTTCATCGGTCTCGACACGGTGCTGTCGATCATGAACGTGCTCCACGACGGGCTGGCGGATTCCAAGTACCGGCCCTGTCCGCTGCTGGTGAAGTACGTCGAGGCCGGGTGGCTTGGCCGCAAGACCGGCCGCGGCTTCTACGACTACCGCGGCGAGACGCCGACGCCGACCCGCTAGCCCGGCTGGACGCTGCCGTAGTGCAGCACCTCGACCTTCTCCAGCGTGACCAGCCCCAGGTCCTTGATGCTGTCGAGCCCGGCCGCGAAGGCGCGGACCTTGTCCTCCTCGTCGACGATCTCGACGACCAGCGGCAGCTTCGCCGCAAGCTCGACGAGCCTTGCGGTATGGAGCTTTGCATGCAGCCCGTAGCCCATGGGCCCGCGCAAGACCGTTGCGCCCGCCAGCCCGGCCGCGCGCGCCTTCATCACGATGTCCTCGTAGAGAGGCCGATGACCGCTCATCTTCCCCTCCTCGGTGTAGATGCGCAAAAGGACGGCGGATGTCGGCGTCTGCACCTGGCGCGGCTCCGGCGTTGGCGACGCCGAACAGCCTAGCACGGGTTGATCGACTCGAGCCCGACGGCGATAAGCCAACGCGCTCGAGCTCACCCATCACTGCGGAGGCCGCCTTGGGGGACATCGCCGTCTTCAGCGGCAGTGCTCACCCCGAGCTCGCGGCCGCCATCTGCGCGCAGCTTCAGGTTCCGCTGCATCCGGCCCGCATCGAGCGGTTCGCCAGCGATTGCATCGAAGTGCAGCTGCTCGAGAACTGTCGCGAGCGTGACGTCTTCATCGTCCAGCCGCTCTGCGCGCCGGTTCAGGAGAACCTGGTCGAGCTGCTGCTCATGCTGGACGCCGCGCGTGGCGCGAGCGCCGCCCGGCGCACGGTCGTCCTGCCGCACTACGCCTACGCGCGCTCCGACAAGAAGGACCGCCCGCGCATCTCCATCGGCGGGCGGCTGATCGCCGACCTCATGGCGACGGCCGGCGCCGACCGCGTGCTGGCCATGACGCTGCACGCGCCGCAAGTGCACGCCTTCTTCAGCGTGCCGGTGGACCACCTGCACGCGCTGAACGAGCTGGCGGAGCACTTCCGCGGGCTCGACCTGTCGAACACCGTCGTGGTCTCCCCCGACCTCGGCAACGCCAAGGAGGCGGCGGCCTTCGCGCGCATGCTGGGCGTCGGCGTGGCCTTCGCGGCCAAGCAGCGGATCAGCGACGACAAGGTCGTGATCAGCGCGGTCATCGGCGAGGTGGATGGGCGCGACGTCATCGTGCTCGACGACGAGATCGCCAAGGGCACAAGCGTCATCGAGCTGCTCGAGCATCCGGCCATGGCGGGCATCGGAACGGTGAGGATCGCCTGCACGCACGGTCTTTTCGCCGCCGGCGCCCTCGAGCGGCTGGCTGCAAGAGCGCAGGTGGAGGAGATCGTCTCGACCGACACCGTCCCGATCCCGGCCGAGCGCCGCGTCGACAAGCTGACGGTGCTCTCGGTCGCGCCCGCCTTCGCCGAGGCCATCCGCCGCATCCACAACGGCGAGTCGGTTTCGGCCCTGTTCCATTCCAGCTAGCGCTTCGACTTCCTTCGCGCTTGGGCGGATAATCGCCGCTGATTCGAAACGACGGGGCGATGCGCAGAGTCACCGAAGCGCTTCTGGGCGGCGCCTATCTCTGCTTGGCCCTCACGGTTGCGCTGATCGTCTGGCGGGGCGGCGGAGGCGCGGGCGCAGGCCTTGCGGCGCTCATCGGCTCGCTCGGTCTGGCCCTGGCGCTGCACGGCGTCGTGGCGCGCGGCCTCGAGCGCGGCGGCCTGCGCCGCGAGCTTGCGGACCTTCGCGAGGCCAACCGCCTGCTCGCCGACCAGCTCGAGGGCGTCTACGAGCGCATGGCCGGCTTCGCGGAGAGCCTGGCGGAGGACGCCGAGCGGCGGAACGAAGAGCTGACCACCGAGATGCGCGTGCTCGAGGATCTGGTGCGGCGCACGCGCGAGGGCCTCGAGGACCGCATGGCGCGATCGCACGAGGTTCCGCCGGCGTACGAGCGGCACCACCGGCAGCACATGGCGCTCCTGGAGACAGTGCGCGAGGCGCTGGCCGAGAACCGGGTCGATCTCTACCTGCAGGCCGTCGTCAGCCTGCCGCAGCGCAGAACCGTCTTCTACGAGAGCTTCTCGCGCCTCCGTGACGCGACCGGGCGGGTGATGATGCCGGCCGAGTACCTGGCCGTCGCCGAGCCAGAAGGCCTGATGCCGGCGATCGACAACCTGCTGCTGTTCCGCTGCGTGCAAATCGTGCGGCGCCTGGCCAAGAGCGACCGCAAGATCGCCATCTTCTGCAACATCGCGCTGAGCTCGCTGGGCGACGAGACCTTCTTCCCTCAGTTCCTCGAGTTCCTGTCCGAGAACAAGGACATGGCCGGCTCCTTGATCTTCGAGCTCGGCCAGGGCGCGTTCGACCGCCGTGGCGGAACCGAAGCGCGCAACATGGCCAAGCTCGCGGACCTCGGCTTCCGCTTCTCGCTGGACAAGGTGGTCGATCTCGATCTGGACTTCGCCGACCTGGCGCGCGCCGACGTGAAGTTCGTCAAGCTGGCGGCCGATGTGCTGCTGAACCAGCTGCTCGAGGTGGAAGGGCGCCTGACCTTGCGCTCGCTCAAGGACATCAACGCCGCCGACTTCGCCGACCTCACCCGCCGCTACGGCATCGAGTTGATCGCCGAGAAGGTCGAGACCGAGCGCCAGGTGGTCGACGTGCTCGAACTCAACATCGCCTACGGCCAGGGCAACCTGTTCAGCGAGCCGCGGCCGATCCGCGACGCGGTCCTTGCCGAGGCCGACCCGCCGGCCGACTTCATGCGCTCCACGTTGCGCCGGCGCGCCGCGCGTTGAACGCGCACGGGCCGCCGCGCCGATAGGGTCGGGCCGGCCGCCTTCGCGCTCTGCGTTCCCGCCGCAAGCTGGAAGGAGCGGTCCGACGCGCCTTGACAGCCGGCGGAGCCGACCATAAATCGCCGGCGTTAGCACTCAGGGGCGGCGGCTGCTAACGGCTGCCTTCCTGGGACGCTCCCGGCCTTAAACCCAACGTCCCTAAGAGGGAGAAGACACATATGGCGTTTCGTCCACTCGGCGATCGCGTGCTGATCAAGCGCGTCGAGGAAGAAGAGAAGACCAAGGGGGGCATCATCATCCCCGACACCGCCAAGGAGAAGCCGCAGGAAGGCGAGGTGATCGCCGTGGGCCCCGGCGCCCGCGACGAAAACGGCAAGCTCCAGCCCCTCGACGTGAAGAAGGGCGACCGCATCCTGTTCGGCAAATGGTCGGGCACGGAGGTGAAGATCGAGGGCGAGGATCTCCTGATCATGAAGGAGAGCGACGTCCTGGGCGTGGTCGGCTAGCCCGCCCAACCGAACATTCCTCTTTTCGAAAGAGCTGAACACAATGGCTGCCAAAGACGTCTATTTCTCCACCGACGCTCGCGACCGAATGCTGCGCGGCGTCAACACGCTCGCCAACGCTGTCCGCATCACGCTAGGCCCGAAGGGCCGCAACGTGGTCCTGGAAAAGTCGTTCGGCGCGCCGCGCTCGACCAAGGACGGCGTGACCGTCGCCAAGGAGATCGAGCTCTCGGACAAGTTCGAGAACCTCGGGGCCCAGCTGATCCGCGAAGTCGCGTCGAAAACCAATGACGCGGCCGGCGACGGCACCACCACCGCCACCGTGTTGGCGCAGGCCATCGTGACCGAAGGTCTGAAGTCGGTCGCCGCCGGCATGAACCCGATGGATCTGAAGCGCGGCGTCGACAAGGCCGTGAGCAAGGTCGTCGAAGAGATCAAGAGCGTCTCGAAGAAGGTCACCACCAACGCCGAGATCGCCCAAGTGGGCGCCATCTCCGCCAACGGCGACCAGAGCGTCGGCGACATGATCGCCAAGGCGATGGACAAGGTCGGCAACGAAGGCGTGATCACGGTCGAAGAGGCCAAGAGCCTGGAGACCGAGCTCGACGTGGTCGAGGGGATGCAGTTCGACCGCGGCTACCTGTCGCCGTACTTCATCACCAACGCCGACAAGATGGAGGCGGTGCTCGAAGAGCCACTGATCCTGCTGTTCGAGAAGAAGCTCTCGTCGCTCCAGTCGCTGCTGCCGGTCCTCGAAGCGGTCGTGCAGTCGGGGCGTCCGCTGCTGATCGTGGCGGAAGACATCGAGGGCGAGGCGCTGGCGACGCTCGTCGTCAACAAGCTGCGCGGCGGCCTGCGGGTCGCGGCGGTCAAGGCGCCAGGCTTCGGCGATCGCCGCAAGGCCATGCTGGAAGACATCGCCACCCTGACCGGCGGTCAGCTGATCAGCGAGGATCTCGGCATCAAGCTCGAGAACGTCACCCTCGACATGCTCGGCAAGGCCAAGAAGGTCTCCATCACCAAGGACGACACCACGATCGTCGACGGCTCCGGCGACAAGGCCGACATCGAGGGCCGCATCGCCCAGATCAAGAAGCAGATCGAGGACACGACGTCCGACTACGACAAGGAAAAGCTGCAGGAGCGGCTGGCCAAGCTCGCGGGCGGCGTCGCCGTGGTCCGCGTCGGCGGCTCGACCGAAGTCGAGGTCAAGGAGAAGAAGGACCGCGTCGATGACGCCTTGAACGCCACCCGCGCGGCGGTCGAGGAAGGCATCGTGGCGGGCGGAGGCGTCGCGCTTCTGAAGGCTTCGGCGGTGCTCGAGGGCTTCAAGGGCGACAACGACGACCAGACCGCCGGCATCGCCATCGTGCGCCGCGCGCTGCAGTCGCCGATCCGCCAGATCGCCGAGAACGCAGGCGTCGAAGGCTCGATCGTCGTCGGCAAGGTGATGGACAACAAGTCGCCGACCTTCGGCTTCGACGCTCAGAAGGAAGAGTACGTCGACCTGATCAAGGCCGGCATCATCGACCCGGCCAAGGTCGTGCGGACGGCGTTGCAGGACGCCGCGTCGGTCGCGGGCCTTTTGATCACGACCGAAGCGGCCGTGGTCGAGGCGCCGAAGAAGCAGGCCCCCGGCGCCGGGATGCCCCCGGGCGGCATGGGCGGCATGGGCGACATGGACTTCTAGTCCAACCTGCCCGATCGTTGAGAGGCGGAGCCTCCGGGGGCGACCCCGGAGGCTCTTCTTTTTCTTAAGAGGCTCCGAGATGTCCGATCCCGCGGGCGGGCTGACGTTCCGCGCCATGGCTGCGGCGGACTTCCCCACGATGACCGCCTGGCTCGCCATGCCGCACGTCAAGGCGTTCTACCAACCGAAGCCGATAAGCCTCGACGAGGTTTGCGCCCACTATGGGCCTCGCCTAGCCGAGGATTGGCCGACGCGATGCCACATCGCCGAGAGCCACGGTCGCCCGTTCGCTTACCTGCAGTGCTATCGCAACGCCGACTGGCCCGATTGGGAGGCCGAGACCGGGGTCGCCGGGGGCCTCAGCATCGATCTCTACATCGGCGAGCCGGCTTTCGTCGGCCGTGGCTACGGCCAGGCCATGCTGCGAGGCTACGTCCGCGACGTCGTCTTCCCACGCTGGCCGGATGAACCGGTCTGCTACATCGCCCACGCCGTGGCCAACACCCGAGCGCTCGCCTGTTCGCAGGCGGTCGGCTTCCGCGACATCGGCCGCTTCGAGGAAGACGGCGTTCCGATGCGGCTCTTGGTCCTCGGTCGGGATCAGAGCTCGAGCCGGTAGGCCCGTTTCGCCGCGCCGGCGAACAGGTCGGCCTTCTCGTCGGCCGAGTAGCCCTGCGCGGTCAGCTTCAGCGCGTTCCACAGGACGTCGTAGGTGCAACTGCAGAGGTCGACCGGGAAGTTGCTCTCGAACATCGCCCGGGCGGGCGTGAACGCCTCGATGCACGTCTCGATATAGGGCTTCCACTCCTGCGCCAGCACGCTCGACGGGTGGCTCTGCATGAAGGAGTCGAAGCCGGCGAACGGCATCGCAAGCCCGCCGAGCTTCACGTAGACGTTCTCGCAGGCGCCGATCGCCTTGATCACGTCGCGCCACACCGGGAAGCGCTCCTGCCGCTTGCCCGCGTACGAGCCGATGCCGAGGGGCGTCCCCACGTGGTCGAGGATGAAGATCGTCTCCGGAAACGCGCGGGCGAGGTCGAGGAACTCCGGCAACTGCGGCTCGAGCAGCCACGCGTCGAACGAGAGGCCGAACTTCGCAAAGCGCGCGAACCCATTGCGAAAGGCGTCGGACGGATAGAGGTGCGGGGTCTGCCGCGCGAGCGGCCCAAGCACTTCGACGTCGGCATCGTACGAGGCCGAGTGGCGGATGCCGCGGAAGCGGCCGCCGCCGGCGCGCAGGTGCGCCTCCAGGCCTTCGGCGATCTCATGCTCGCTCTGGGTCAGGTCGACATGGCCGACGATGCCGGCGCAGGCGCGCACCTGGCCGTCGAGGCCGCTTGCGCTCATCGCCGCCACGCCGTTGACGAACTCGGTCTCGCCGACCGGCTTCAGGTGCGCCGGTCCGTCGGCGCGGTACATCGAGCCGCACTGGACGAAGACGGTCGCAACGACGTTATGGCCGCGGGTCAGGTCCGCCAGCAGCTCGTCGTGCAGGTAGCGGGGGGCGAGACGCATGACGTTCTCGAAACCGTGCCGCACCGGGCCCGTCCCCGGCGGTATGCGGCGGTCCCACAGGTGGTGGTGGGGATCGACGATGGGGAGGTCGGGCTCCAGGATCGTCTCCGCCGCCGCTTGATCGGCCATGTCCGCGTCCTCCGGTCGCATGTCGCGCGTGAACGTCGTAAGGCCAAAGGGCCGCTAGCCACAAGCGGACGTGAAATCGCCCCGAAACAATGGCCTTCTCAGAGTCGGGGCTGGCGAGGTGAGCTGAGTTGAGACCCAATCCGACATCGGCGGGACTGGCTGGGGCGATGGCGATGGCGATGGCGCTGGCGCTGTCGATGGGCGCGGCCGCGGCGCACGGCCAGCCGGCCGAGCCGGAGACCTTGTCGCCCGGCGGGATCGCGACGCTCGGCGGGCCGCCGGAGCCGGAGCACCGCCAGCAGCTCTTCATCAGCCCGAACGGTCAGCCGTTCCGCAGCCCGCCGGGCGCCGGCTATCCGGTAGGCTTGTGGTTCGCCCAGGTGGACAAGCGCGGGGATGGCAAGATCGACAAGGCGGAGTTCGTCGCCGACGCGCGGGCGTTCTTCGCCATGCTGGATACGAACCACGACGGCGTCATCGACGCCTTCGAGCTGCAAGCCTACGAGCAGAACGTCGCGCCGGAGATCCTCGGCGCCTACCGCATCCCGGAGGGCGGGCTGAGGCCGCTGCCGCGCGGCGCGGGGGGGCCCGAGCACAGGGGGGGTTTGTTCGGCCGCCGGGATCGCGGGCCATCGAACGATCCCGGCGACGTGAGCGTGCTGGACGGGGCGGCGCCGTACGCGCTGATCCCGGACCCCGAGCCGGTCGCGTCGACCGATCTCGAGATGGACGGGCGGATCACGCTGGCCGAGTTCCTCAAGGCCGCCGCCCAACGCTTCGATCGGCTGGATGCGAAGCACCTTGGCTATCTGACGCTGGCGAGCCTGCCGAAGACCGTCGCGCAGCAGGACGCCGAACGCGCGGCGCGCGCCAAGGCGCAAACCGCGGGTCGCTGACCCCGCCGGCGTTTACGGCGGCCGCGCCGCGGCCTATCCCCGCGCGAATGGCCCCGCTTGTCGTTGCCCTCGTCCTCTGCGCCGCCTTCGCCAACGCGAGCTGGAACGCGCTCCTGCGCGGCGGCGCCGACCGGTTCTGGTCGATGACTGTCATGTGCGCCGTCTCCGCGGCCACGGCGCTGCCGTTCCTGCTTCTGCTGCCCGCGCCGGCGCAGGCGTGCTGGGGCCTGATCGCGCTCTCCGCGACCCTGCAGGTCGGCTACTGCGTCTTTTTGGTGCGCGCCTACGAGCACGGCGGGCTGGCGCAGGTGTACCCGATCGCGCGCGGGACGGCGCCGCTGCTGGTCACCGTCGGCGCCGCGGTCGTGGCGGGCGAGCGGCTGCCCCCGGCGGCGCTGGCCGGGGTCGCGCTGGTCTCGCTCGGGATCATGGCGCTGGCGTTCGGGCGGGCGCGGATGGCCGCCCGGCCGACGCTGCTGGCGGCGGCCACGGGCGGCTTCATCGCCGCCTACACGGTGACCGACGGCGTCGGCGCGCGGCTTTCCCAGCACCCGACCTCGTATGCGGCCTGGCTCTTCGTCGCCCAGGGCTTCGGAATGATCGCGGTCTATCTCGCGACCCGCCGGCGGCTGGCGCTGCCGCGCAACCGGGAACTGGTTCGCGCGCTCGTGGGCGGAGTCCTCGGCGTCGCCTCCTATGGCGTCGCCATCTGGGCGCTCACCGTCGCCCCGATGGGGCAGGTTTCGGCGCTGCGCGAGACCTCCATCCTGTTCGCCGCCGTGCTGGGGGCGCTGTTCCTCAAGGAGAAGGTCACCGTCGAGCGCGCCGGCGCGGCGGCCATGATCGCCGCCGGCGCGGTGGTGCTGGCGGCGGGCTGATGGATGCGACGCTGGACCCGTGGCTGGCGCGCTGGCGGCTGACGCCGGACGGCGCGCCGTTTTCCACCGGCTACGGCAGCAGGCTCGCGCCGGTGCGCACCGCGGACGGGCGGGCCGCCATGCTCAAGCTCGCCGGCGGCGCGGAAGAGGAAGCGGGCGGCTGGCTGATGGACTGGTGGGCCGGCGAGGGCGCGGCGCGGGTGTTTGCCGTCGATGGGCCGGCCATCTTGCTCGAACGGTTGACCGGGCCGCGCAGCCTTGAAGCGATGGCGAAGGGCGGCGAGGACGACGAGGCGAGCCGCATCCTCTGCGCCACGGCGGCCGGCCTGCACCGGCCGCGGCAGCGACCCCAGCCCCCGACGCTCGTGCCGCTTGCCCGCTGGCACCGATCGCTCGACGAGGCGGCGCGCCGTGACGGTGGCGTGTTCGCCGAGGCCTGGCCCGTCGCAGAGCGCCTCTTGTCGGAGCCGCGCGACGAAGTCGTCCTGCATGGCGACCTGCACCATGGCAACGTGCTCGACGGCGGCGATCGAGGCTGGCTCGCCATCGACCCCAAGGGCCTTATCGGCGAGCGGGGCTTCGAGTTCGCCAACCTGTTTCGCAATCCCACCGGCGAGGTCGCGCTCGCGCCCGGGCGCCTCGCCCGGCAGGTGCGGATCGTCGCGGCCGCCGCCGACCTCGAGCCGGCGCGGCTGCTCGCCTGGATCTACACCTATGCTGTGCTGGGCGCGTCCTGGAGCCTGGAGCACGGCAATCAAAGCGAGGCGGCCGCGGGCCTTCAGATCGCCGCCGTCGCCAAGGCCGAGATGGCCGCTTAGCGATCGGCGAAGCGATCGAGCGCCGCGACCACCGCCTCGTTCATGCCCGGCGTCTGTGTCTCGTGGCCGGCGTTCTCCACCACGACGAGCTCGCTGCCGGGCCAGGCCTCGTGCAGCGCGAACGGACCTTCGAGCGGGCTTCCGAGATCGAGCCTGCCGTGCACGAGGACGCCCGGGATACCGCCGAGGCGGCCGGCGTCGCGCAGCAGCTGGTTGTCTTCGAGCCAGGCGTCGTGGGCGAAGTACCAGGTCACGATGCGGGCGAAGGCCATGACGAAGCGGGGGTCCTCGTAGCGCGCCGGCCGGACCAGCTTGGGATCGATCGAGATCACCGCCGCCTCCCAGTCGCACCAGTCGAGCGCCGCCTTTTCGCGCACCGCCGGGTCCGGCGAGGCCAGGAGGCCGCGGTAGGCGCGCACCAGATCGGCCGTCGGATCGGCGGAGCCGGCGCCGGCGCGGAACCGGCGCCACGCCTCGGGGAAGTATCGGCCCACGCCGTGATACAGCCAGTGGATGTCGCCGGCGCGCGTCAGCCCCACGTGCGACAGCGCGATCGCCTCGACGCGCTCCGGGTGTCGCTCGGCATAGGCCAGCGCCAGCGTCGAGCCCCACGACCCGCCGAAGAGGACCCAGCGCTCGACGCCGAGGTGGGCTCTCAGTCGCTCGATGTCGGCGAGCAGATGCGGGGTGGTGTTCGTCGCCAGGTCGACCGCGAAGTCGCAGGCGTGCGGCAAGCTGCGGCCCGAGCCGCGCTGGTCGAACAGGATCGCGCGATAGCGCGCCGGATCGAACAGCCGTCGCATTCCGGGTGTGCAGCCGGAGCCCGGACCGCCGTGCAGGACGAGCGCCGGCGTTCCGGTCGGCGCGCCGCACGCCTCCCAGTAGATCCGCTGCCCGTCGCCGACGTCCAGCAGGCCGCTCTCGTACGGTTCGATGGGCGGATAGAGGCCGGCCATGTCAGGCGAACTCGCGCAGGATGGTCTCGACCAGCACGTCCGGGGACGGGCCGACGTCGACGGTGATCGGGTGCTCGTCCGGCGCCGGCGGCTCCAGCGCCGCGAACTGCGTCGGCAACAGCGAGGCGGGCCAGTAGTGGCCCTTGCGATCACTCAGCCGCTCGGCGACCAGCGCCTCGGCGCCCGACAGGAACACCACCCGCAGGCCCGGGCGGCCCTCGCGCAGGCGGTCCCGGTAGGCGCGCTTCAGCGCCGAGCAGGCGATCACCGACGAGCGTCCCTCGGCCAGGCGCGCGTCGATCCAGGCGCCAACGGCGTCCAGCCACGGCCAGCGATCGGCGTCGTCCAGGGGAACACCGCTTCGCATCTTCTCGACGTTCGCCGCTGGATGCAGGTCGTCGGCGTCGAGGAACGCCCAGCCAAGGCGCTCGGCGAGCAGCCGGCCGACGGTCGTCTTGCCGACGCCGGCGACGCCGATGACGAGGAGGGCGCGAGGCTGGCTCATGGCCGCGGTCGCATAGCACGCCGAGCGCCGGACGTGGCCAAGCCGCCGCGTTGACACCGCACCCTCGCCGCTTCAACTAACCGCCGTTCATCGGACTGAGAGAGCGCGTGGAGCGACGAGCCATGGCGGGTTGGGCCTATGCGGACGTCTGGGAAGAGATCGCCGCCGCCGTCCCGGGCCGTCGCGCCCAGGTGCAGGGGCCGCGCGAGCTCGCCTGGGGCGCTTTCGACGCGCGCGCCAACGCGCTCGCCCGCTTCCTGCTCGACGCCGGGCTGAAGCGGCAGTCGAAGGTCGCCGCCTTTCTCTACAACTGCCCGGAATACCTCGAGGCCTACTACGCCTGCTTCAAGGCCGGCTTCGTCCCGGTGAACACCAACTATCGCTATGGCCCCGACGAGCTGGTCTACCTGTTCGACAACGCCGACGCCGAGGCGGTCGTCTTCCACACGGCGTTCGCCGAAGCGGCGGAGAAGGCGCGCACGCGGCTGCCGGGCGTGAAGCGCTGGATTGCCGTCGCCATCGGCGGCCATCCTGTCCCCGACTGGGCCGACGACTACGCGGCGATCGCGTCGGCGCGCGAGGGCCGCGTCGTCGCGCCATGGGGCCGCTCCGGCGACGATCTGCTCTTCATGTACACCGGCGGCACGACCGGCATGCCCAAGGGCGTGATGTGGCGGCAGGAGGACCTGTTCAAGGTGCTGGGCGGCGGCGCCAACCTGCTGGAGGGCTTGCCGCCGCTCGAGAGCCCGGCCGACGCCGGCGAGCGGGCGCGGGCTCAGGACGCGCGCGCGGACGGCATGCTGCGCCTGGTGCTGGCAGCGGCCCCTTTGATGCACGCGACCGCCCAGTTCACCGCCTTCGGCGCGTTGACCGGCGCCGGCGCGATCGCGCTTCTGCCCTCGCAACGGCTGAATGCGGTCGAGCTCTGGGACGAGGTGGCCCGGCTCGGCGTGAGCGGCGTCACCATCGTCGGCCAGGCGTTCGCGCAGCCGATGCTCGAGGCCCTGGACGCCCACCCCGGCCGCTGGGACCTCTCCCGGCTTCGGGTGATCAACTCGTCGGGCACGGTCTGGAGCCACGAGAACAAGCAGGGCCTGCTGCGCCACGCGCCGCACCTGAACCTGTTCGACAGCCTGGGCTCGTCCGAAGCGGTCGGCGTCGGCGGCTCGACCTCGAGCGCGGGTCAGACGGCGGAGACGGCGAAGTTCATGCTCGGCCCCAACACCGCGGTCTTCAGCGAGGACGGGCGGCGAATCGAGCCGGGGTCCGGAGAGCGCGGCCTGCTGGCGCTCGCCGGCTTCCTGCCGGTCGGCTACTACAAGGACGAGGAGAAGTCGGCGAAGACGTTTCAGGTCTTCGAGGGGCGGCGTTGGTCGGTTCCTGGCGACTACGCGATCGTCGAGGCGGACGGGACGCTGCAGCTCCTCGGCCGCGGCTCGCAGGTCGTGAACACCGGCGGCGAGAAGGTCTTCCCGGAGGAGGTCGAGGAAGCGCTGAAGCGTCATCCGGCGGTGCGCGATGCGGTCGTGGTCGGGGTGCCGGACCCACGCTTCGGCGAGCGCGTCTGCGCCGTGGTCGAAGTCGAGGAGGGCCAGCCGCCGCCGACGCTCGAGGATCTCAGCCAGCACGTCCGCCAGCACCTGGCGGACTACAAGGCGCCGCGCGCGCTCGTGCTCGCCCCGGTCGCCCGCTCGCCGAACGGCAAAGTCGACTACAAGCGGAGCCGCGAGACGGCGCTCGAGCAGCTGAAGCTGAACGTCTGATCCGGTCTCGCCTTGGGCTCACACTTGGTCGTCGGGCACATATGACACCGGCCGCACGATCGGTCCTCCGGGCATGGCCGATGCCGTTGCACCTTCGTTGGCCGACGGTGCTCGCCGCGCTTCTCGTCGCCTGGCCGGCCGGTAAGGCGGGCGCGCAACCTGCGCCGCCGCCCGCGCCAATGGCCGCCGCAAGGGATACGACCGCCGCTCCGCACTATGGCAGATGGGGCTTCGACGAGGCGGGGCGAGACGCCGCCGTCGGTCCCGGGACCGACTTCTTCATCTACGCGAACGGGGGCTGGTACCAGGCGGAACAGATCCCGGCCGACCGCCCGCGCTACGGCGTTTCGGACACGCTGATCGAGCTGTCGCAAGACCGGACGCGGCTGCTGATCGAGCGGGCGGCGGCCGGCAAGCTCGCCGATCCGGATGCGCAGAAGGTGGGCGACGCCTACGCGGCGTTCATGGACCAGGCCCGCGTCGATAGCCTGGATGCCGCCCCGCTCGGCCCCGAGCTCGCCGCCATCAAGGGCGAGCAGACTCCCCAAGACGCGGCCGCCGCCATGGGCAGATCGTCGGCCAACCTCCAGGGTTCGGTGTTCGCCCTCGGCATCAGGCCCGACGCAAACGATCCCGGCGCCTACACCGTCTACATGGACGTGGCGGGGCTCGGGCTGCCGGATCGGGACTACTACCTCGAGCCCGCGTTCGCCGAGAAGAAGGCCGCCTATCTCGCCTACGTCGGCCAGCTGCTGACGATGATCGGCTGGCCGGATCCCGAGGGCTCGGCGAAGGCGGTGGTCGACTTCGAGGGCCGGCTCGCCGCCGTCAGCTGGCCACGCGAGGACCGGCGCGATCCGACGAAGACCTACAATCCGATCCCGGTGATGGCGCTCAAGAGCTACGCGCCGGGCTTCGACTTCGAGACCTTCCTGGACAGCGCCGAGCTCGGTTCGCGAGGCGTCGTGGTGCTGCGCTCCAACACGGCGTTTCCGAAGACCGCGGCCGTCGTGGAGGCGACGCCGCTAGACGTGATCAAGGCCTGGCAGGCCTTTCACCTCGCGGATTCAGCCGCGCCCTATCTCTCCGACCGCTTCGTCCAGGCGCGCTTCGCCTTTCGCAACCGCATCCTCGCCGGTCAGCCGCAGATCCAGCCGCGCTGGAAGCGGGCCACCGACTTCGACAATCGCATCCTTGGCGAGGCGGTGGGGCGGCTCTACGTGGCGCGCTACTTCACGCCGCAAGCAAAGGCGAAAATGCAGGCGCTGGTCGACAACCTGCGCGCCGCGCTCGCCGCTCGCATCCAGAAGGTCGCCTGGATGACGCCGGAGACGAGGGCCAAGGCGCTGACGAAGCTCTCGATGCTTACGATCAAGATCGGCTACCCGGCGCGGTGGCGCGACTACTCGGCGCTGCAGATCAGGCGCGACGACCTCTACGGCGACGCCCAACGCGCGGCGGCGTTCGAGTGGGAGAGGAACGTCAACCGGATCGACGCCCCCGTCGACAAGGAAGAGTGGACGATGACGCCGCAGACGGTGAACGCCTACTACGATCCCGCGAACAACGAGGTCGTGTTCCCGGCGGCCATCCTGCAGCCGCCCTTCTTCGATCCCAACGCCGACCCGGCCGTGAACTATGGCGGCATCGGCGCGGTCATCGGCCACGAGATGACACATGGCTTCGACGACCAGGGGCGCAGGTACGACGGCTCGGGCCGGCTCTCGGACTGGTGGTCGCCATCCGACGGCGACCAATTCGTCGCCCGAACGAAGGTGCTGGGCGACCAGTACAGCGCCTATGAGCCGGAACCGGGCGCACACATCAAAGGCGAGCTCACCATGGGCGAGAACATCGCCGACCTGGGCGGCATCCTGGTTGCGCTCGACGCCTACCACGCCTCCCTGCACGGCAAGCCCGCCCCGGTGATCGACGGCCTGACCGGCGACCAGCGATTCTTCCTCGGTTTTGCGCAGATCTGGCGCGAGAAGATGCGCGACGACTACGAGCGCCAGCTCATCGTGTCCGACCCGCACTCGCCGCCGCACTACCGGGTGGTCGGCGTGCTGCGAAATGTCGACGATTGGTACAAGGCGTTCGACATCAAGCCGACCGATGCGATGTACCTCGCGCCGGAGAGCCGGGTCAGGATCTGGTGAGGCCAGAAAACGTTGAGCCCGTCGCGTGCGGCGACGGGCCCAAGTCTTAGCGGGCGTTTCCTCCCCGAAACGCCAGGGCGAGGCGGCTCTTGTCGGCCCCCACCGCCTTTCGCGCCGGAAACAAACGGCGGTTCTACAATCCTGTCAATCCCTTAGCGACGCGTATCCGCAACGCTGCGAAACACGTCTGCGTCAGGCGGCGAATCCCAAGCGCCTGGCCAGCGCCTGGGCGGCGTCCGAGGCCGGCGCAAACGCGAAATTCGGGTGCACGACCGAGACCGGGCCGACGCCGGCGCCGGCGAGCGCGTCGGTCACATCGAGAAGGTCGGCGTCGCCGGCCAGCAGGCCCTGCGCGCGCCGGGTGGCGCCGCGGGCCAGGAAGGGCTCGGTCGCGGAGCGGGCGGCGTTCTCCTGCTCGGCCGGCCAGGAGACGAGCACGGTCGCGAGCGCCCGCGCCCGCGCCTCAACGACCCCGATCAGCCGCGCGGCCTGGGCGAACTGCTCCCGGGTCCAGTCCGCGGCAAGGCTCGCGCAGAGCTGCGCCTGGCTTTTCAGGATGAGTCCGTCCGCGAGCGGGCGAAGCCCGTTGGCCCTGAGCGTCGCGCCGGTGGTGGTGATGTCGACGATCAGCTCGGCCTGGCCGGCCTGCGGCGAGCCCTCGGTGGCGCCGCTGGACTCGACGATGCGGTAGTCGACGACGCCGTGGGCGGCGAAGAAGGCCCTGGTCTGCGCCATGTACTTGGTCGCGACCCGCATCCGCCGGCCCGTGCGGGCGGCGTAGGCGGCGCCAACCTCCTCGAGATCGGCCATGGTCTCGACGTCGAGCCAGCTCGCCGGCGCCGCCACGACCAGATCGGCGCGGCCGAAGTCCAGCGCGCGAAGCAGCAGAACATGCGCATCGACCGCCTCGCGCTCGCGCAGCAAGTCCTCGCCGCTGACGCCCAGGTGGATCTCGCCCGCGTCGAGCGCCAGCGCGATGTCGGCGGCGGAAAGCAGGAGCACGCGCAGGCCCGGCAGCTCCCTGATCGCGGCCACGTACCCGCGATCGCCGCCGGCCGCCTCCAGGGTCAACCCACAGTCGGCGATCCAGGCTTCCGCCTGCTCCTTGAGCCGGCCCTTCGAGAAGAGCCCGAACGTCAGCGGGTTGGCGCTCATCCCGGCCCCTCCGCACCGGCCCAGGCGCGCCCCGGCCGCACGGCGCATCCGACGGCGCCCAGCACCTCGCCCCCGAGCGCGCCGGGCAAGCCGTCGTAGCGGCCGCCGGCGGCGACCGGCGCATCGTCGGCCAGCTGCGGCGTCCGCACCTCGAACAGGAAGCCGTCGTAGTAGGTGAAGGACCGGCCGAAGGCCGCCTGGAAGTGCAGCCGATCTTCCGGCGCGCCGCCGTCAAGGATCGCGTCCAGCCGCGCGCTCCAGCAGCCGAGCTCGTGGTCGAGCGCAAGCCCGCCGCGCTTGGCGAGCGCTTCCACCGCCTCGAGCGCCCGCCGCACGGGCCCGGAGAGCGCCAGGTATTCGCCGATAAGCCCGGCTTCGGCCGGAGTCAGCGTCGGGCCGCGCGCGGCCTCCCCGCGTTGGACCAGCCGATGGGCGATCTCGCCGGGCGATCGGCCGCCCACCGGCTGGATGCCGGCGATGGACCACAGGTCCTGGAGAACCGCGGCGGCTTCCGTCTCCGGCAGGTCGGCGAGCAGCGCCGCCAGCCGGTCGCCCTGCCGTGGCGCGCCGGCGCCGGCCCGGGCGCGGTCGAGCTCGCGGCCGATGGTGCCGCCGCGTGCGAAGGCCCGCTTCAGCCGGGCGGCGAGCGCCGGCGCCAGCCCCATGGCGTCCAGGAGCGCCGCGAAGAGCGCGATGTCGCCGAGGATCATGTTGAGGTCCTGGCGGCCGCCGGCGGCGGCGGCCCGCCACGCCAGGCTCGCCACCTCGGCGTCGATCGAGGCGTCTCGCCCGCCCCCGAACACCTCGAAGCCGATCTGCAGGAACTCCTCGGCGCGCCTCGACCCCTTCGGGGCGACCCGGAAGGCCTTGCCCTCATAGATGTACCGCGCTGCCGTGGCGCCGCTCGCTATGTGGCTGCGGGCCACCGCGATGGTGAAGTCGGGCCTCAGCACGGCGTCCTCGACCCCATCCGCCTGCACGATGAAGAGGCGAGCGCGCATCACTTCCCCGGCCAGGTCGAGCACCGGCCCGAGCGGCAGAAGGATCGGCGCATCGATCAAAGGCGCGCCGAGCGCGCTGAACGGCGCGCGAATCGACGCGAGCGCCTCTTGCGGCAGCGGCGGCTCGACATTCATGGCCGCGGCCCGAGGATGCGGCGCAGCTCTGCGATCAGTTCGCCGCGCGGAACCGTGACCTGGCCCGGTCGGTCCTCGCGCCATGCCTTGTTGTCGGCGACGCCGCCGGCCAGCTCCCGACCGAGGTCCAGATCCTTGATGGTGACGGCGCCCGCGGCCCGCTCGTCGCCGCCCAGGATTACCGCGGCCGGCGACAGGCGCCGATCGGCGTAGCGCATCTGCGCTCTCATCCCGGATTGGCCGAGATAGACCTCGGCCGGGATGCCGGCGGCGCGAAGCTCGCCGGCGATGGCGAAGTAGTCGCCCATGGCCTCGGGCTCGAAGGCGATGACCACGACGGGCCCGCGGCGCGGCGCAGCTTCGGCCCGCCCCGCCGCCTTCAGCGCCGCCGCCAACCGCGAGACCCCGAAAGAACCGCCGGTCGCCGGCACGCGCTCGCCCGTGAAGCGGGCGACAAGATCATCGTAGCGCCCGCCGCCGCCGACCGACCCGAAGCGCACCGCGGCGCCGCGCTCGTCCAGCGTCGGGAGCAGCAGATCCGCCTCGAAGACCGCGCCGGTGTAGTACTCCAACCCCCGCACCACCGAGGGATCGAATACCGCCCTGTCCTCGCTGAAGCCGAGGCCGCCCAGCGTCGCATGGATGTGTTCGAGGTCGGCCAGGCCCTCGTCGCCCTCGGCCGAACCGCCGATCACGTTCGCCAGGCGATCGAGCGTCGCCCGCCGCTGACCGGCGCCGGCGCCCACGAACGCCAGCACCCGCTCGGTGGCCGCCGCGCTCAGGCCCGCGCCCCGAGTGAAGTCGCCGGAGTCGTCCTTGCGCCCGGGACCGAGCAGCAGCGTCACGCCTTCCGGCCCCAGGCGGTCGAGCTTGTCCACCGCGCGCAGCACCCGCAGGCGCTGGCCCTCGTCGCCGACTCCCGCCGAGGTCAGAAGCCCGTTCAACAGCTTGCGGCTGTTGATCTTGACCAGCGCCTGGCCACGCTCGACCCCCGCCGCTTCCAGGCCCTCGGCCATCATGGCGATTAGTTCGGCGTCGGCCTCCGGTCGAGCGGAGCCAACCGTATCGGCGTCGCACTGGACGAACTCGCGCAAGCGCCCGGGCCCCGGCTTCTCGTTTCGCCATACCGTGCCGACGGCGTAGCGACGGAACGGCTTGGGCAGCGTCTGGGCGTTCTCGGCCACGAAGCGCGCCAGGGGCGCGGTCAGATCGTAGCGCAGCGCGATCCACTGCTCGTCGTCGTCTTTGAGGGCGAAAACGCCGTCGTTCGGCCGATCCTCGTCCGGCAGGAACTTGCCGAGCGCATCGACGTACTCGAAGCCGCTCGTCGCCAGCGGCTCGAAGCCGTAGCGCTCGTAGACGGCCGAAACGGCGTCGACGATCGCGCGCTCGGCGGCGATGTCCGCGGCGCGTTTGTCGATGAACCCTTTCGGGTTCCGGGGTTCCGGGCGCTCAGCCATGGGCGCGCGCTCTTATAGGATCGGTCCTTGGCGGGCAAGGAACCGGCGGGGACGCCGATTCGCCGACAGCGCGATCTTTACCCGCTGGCGCGAGAGTTGCAGCGACCCGCTGAACGCGTCTCATCTCGAAGGATTTCGACCCATGTCTTGCGATGTCGCCGTCGCCGCCTTCCTCCTCTTCGCCCAGGCCGGACCGGCCGCAGTGGCCGCTCCCGTCCCCGCCGTGGCCGAAGCGCCGCCGTCGGTGGCGACCGAGCCCATGTTCGCCGACATCGTAAGGCGGGCGGGCGCGTTGCGCTCGCAAGTGCAGGCCTACCGCCAGGGCCTGGCTGGCGCGAGCGACGCGCGGACCTTGCCGGATTGGGCCGCCTTCAGCGACCAGGTCGGCGCGCTCGCGGCGCTGGATGAAAAGGGCCACGTCCTGCTGGTCAGCCGCGGGGTCAAGGACGACCTGAAGTGCATCCTGCACGGCATCAGCCAGGACCTGCCCGGCAAGCTCGCGGCGGTGACCGCCGCGAAGAGCGGCCACGATGAGGACAGTGCGCTGCGCGACATGGACTTTCTGTTGCGCGACAACGTCGAGGTGATCACCGCCCCGCCCCAGCCGGCGGCGTAGCCTAGCGCTCCGCGACGGCCGCGGGCCGGCTCGCTCGTCTCGCGGCGTCGACCACGATGCCCTCGGTCAGGATCTGCGGCAGCACCTCCGCCTCGCCGCCGCTCGCCGGGTACATGAGATAGAGCGGCACGCCGGCGCGGCCATGCTCGGCCAGCGCCTGCTCGATAGTCGCATCGCGGTCGGTCCAGTCGCCCTTGAGGTAGACGACGCCGGCCTTGCCGAAAGCGTCAGCCACGCGCGGCCCCGCGAGCGCGACGCGGTCGTTGACCTGGCAGGTCACGCACCAGGCGGCGGTGAAGTTGACGAATACCGGCCTGTGCTCCGCGCGCAGGGTGGCCAGCCGCTCCGGCGAGAAGGGCTGCGGAGCGAGCTGCGCGCCGCTCGGCCAGAAGGCCGCCGCCAGGCCGAGCGCCAGGGCCGCCCCCGCGCCCGCCAGGCCGGGGCCGGCGCGGCGGCCGATCGCGCCGGCGCGCTGGCTGGCGCCGAAAAGCCAGGCGGCGAGCGCGACCAGCACCGCGGCGGCCAGCAGGTTCACCAGCCGATCGGCGCCGGCGCTCTCGGCGTAGACCCAGGCGAGCCACGCCGCGGCGGCGTACATCGGAAACGCCAGCGCCTTCTTCAGCCCCTCCATCCAGGGTCCGGGGCGGGGCAGGCGGCGAAGCAGGCCAGGCGCGAAAGCGAGGGCGACGAAGGGCGCCGCCATGCCGAAGCCCAGCGCGAGGAAGACGCCGAGCGCGACAGGCGCCGACTGGGTCAGCGCAAAACCGACGGCGCCGGCCATGAACGGGGCGGTGCAGGGCGCCGCGACGGCCACCGCGAGCAGGCCGGTGAGGCCGGCGCGAACGACGCCCGCGCCGTCCCCCCGCGCATCGGGCGCGCGACCGGCGGCCGCCTGAACGCTCGCGCCGACCTCGAACACGCCTGAAAGATCCAGCGCCACGGCCAGCATGACGAGCGCGAGCGCCGCGACCACCGGCGGAGATTGCAGCTGGAACCCCCAGCCCACCGCTTCGCCGGCCGCGCGGGCGGCGATCAGGCCGCCGCCTAGGGCCAGGAAGGCGATCACGACGCCGCCGAGATAGGCCAGGCCCTGCAGCCGCGCGCGCCCGGGCTCGTGCGCGTGCCCGACCAGCGCGCCCCCCTTCATGGCCAGCACTGGAAAGACGCAAGGCATCAGGTTGAGGATGAGCCCGCCGAGGAAGGCGGCGGCGAAGGTGAGCGCGAGCGCGCCCGCGCCGGCCGGCGCCGGCGGTCCAAGTCCGGCCGCGCCGGCCAGCGGCGGTCCCGCGGGCGCCGTGACCTCGAAGGCGCGGCCGCCGACATCGAGAACGCCGGCGAGCGCGGCCGGCGGCTTTCCGCTCTTGAAGGCCGGGCCGGGCGTCAGCGTCAGCGTCAACCCCCGCGGTCCGCGATCGATCGACTGCGCGGCCGCCGCGTCGATGGCTTCGCCGTCGTAAGGGTAGAAGTAGGCTTGGCTCGCGCCGGCCGCCGGCGCGCCGGCGATGCTGAGCTTGATCAGCGGCCCGGCCGCCG
>DATGIN010000104.1:0-3897 GCA_035295705.1 Caulobacteraceae bacterium | reverse complement strand
GTTCGAGGATTGGCGGCGCTTGCGCAACCCGGACCTGTTCGAGGTCACCATCGAGGGCGGTCGTCCGGTGGGTTTCGTTAGACTCGACTGAGAACGGGCGCACGGGTGCGCCGCCCGCCTGGTGGTCGGTTGCTGCAAAGGCATGGAGGGGGAACGGGTCAGGGGTTCAGGCGGAGATCATGGCCCAGGGG
This sequence comes from Caulobacteraceae bacterium, assembly GCA_035295705.1. Classification (GTDB taxonomy): domain Bacteria; phylum Pseudomonadota; class Alphaproteobacteria; order Caulobacterales; family Caulobacteraceae; genus Poindextera. The sequence goes on along the minus strand of DATGIN010000104.1, from coordinate 3,706 downwards.
GAAGGATGACTGGCGGACTTTGCGATAGGGCTGGTAGGCTGGTAGGCAGATAGGCTGATAGGCGGTTGCCGCAGTCATCCTTGCCTCTGGGCCAGGAAGCGCCTCAGGCGTGGTGGTCGGCCGCACATCGCCCGCCTTCACCGCCGATGCAGGCGCCGTCGACGGGTGCGCCTGGAGGAGATGAGATCCGGGACGAGGGGTAAGGCCGGTCGAACGCGCGCGAGCAGGGCCGCTTTCCGAACGGATCGATCGGCCGACGTCTCGGCCGTGACGGTTGGATATGCGGGCGATCGTGCTCATTCGACCGGAGCAGAATAGCCCTACCCGAACCCGCTCAGGATTTCCCTGAGCGGAGACGCCTTCGCTCACGCCGCGACCACAACGTTTCCATGTTGCGGCCGACGGTTGACGCTAGAACTTCCGACGAAGGACGAGCTTGAACGCCTCAGGCGCGATCAACTGGTCGCCCTTGACGTTCTGGTAGATCGGCAGCTCGACGTCGCCATAGAGGCTCCACGGGCCATGGCTCAGCTGCAGCGCGGGCGAGATGAGCAGGCGGGAGTAGCCGGTATTGTCGGGATCGGCGGCCGGACCGTGGTCCGGGGCGCGGAACGAGCCGATGAGCTGAAGCAGAGGCTCGATCACAAGCTTGCCGCCTCCAACGCTCCAGCCGGTGTAGGAGACCGACGCCGACGCATCGAGCTCGGCGCCCGGCCGGTACCCGCCCTGGGTGGCGAACGGCACGTCGCCCAGCGCCTGGACCAGGTAGCTGAAGGCGCCCTTGCCGATCGGTCCATAGTGGTAGGCGCCCAGCAGCGCATCGGTGCTGCCCGACCCGATCTCGACGTCGCGGTCAAAGCCTCTCGCCCGCCAGTCGCCGGTCGGCAGCCGCAGGCCGGCGATGATGCCCGTCGACATGTCGCTGGAAAGCCCGGTGTAGACACCCATCACGCGAAGGTCGCCAAACGCGGTGTCGTGGAAGGTGGTCGGGCGTCCTGGGTCGGTGGTGCGAAACGTGCGGTCGGTCACCGGGACCTCGACCATGACGCCCCACTTGTCGCTGACCATGTCCTGGGCGCCGAGCACGACGAAGTTGGTGGTGATGCGCTTGTCGGTGTTGTCGGCGGCCGGCGCCTTCGACGTCCCGTGCCAGTTCTGCGTCTGGTCGAGCTCGTCGTATTCGAAGAAGGTCTGAAGCCCCTTCTCGTTGGCCACCAGCGTGTCGCCGCCGACGTCGAAGACGCCGCAGCCGCAGGCGCAGGCGAGGGCCTGGGCCGGAAGCAGAATCCAAGCTGCACAAAGGATTGATGGTAAGAATTTCATAGCTCAGTCCTGAATCGTAGACTTTGTCAGGCGCGGCGGCGCATCGGCAGCCGCGCCGGCGATGTCGTCAGGCGAGCAGTCTCGGAGGGGCTTGGCTGGGGGGCGGCGGCGCGGCGAGGCCGCGGCCAGGCGCGGTGTGCGCGACCAGGGCGGGTGCGTCGGCATAGGCCACGAACGCAGCGCCCCGAAGCGCAACCGGCGGGGCGATGGTCGGCACCCCGGCATGGCCCACAAAGGGGCAGAGCGACGCCATCTTGCCGGTCGGGGCCTTTGCCGGCCCACCGCGATCGCCCGGCTCGGCGAGCTGGGGGCCGTGACCGGTGCAGATGACGATGGCCGGCCCGCCCGCGGCCCTGGGCGCCACCATGAAACCCGGCGGGACGGCCAGCTGGAGCGCGAGGGCGAGCGTGGCGAGCGCGGCGAACCGCGCCCTCCACCGATCGCCGAACCGACCAGCCCGCATCATCCCGCCTCCTTAGAGCAGTCGACGAGCAAACGTGAGAGGCGTTCCCGATCGGGCGCCGATATCGTGCCTCAGGCGGCGCGGGCCTCGTTCTCGGCGATGCGCTGGATGGCCACGTAGTCGGTCTTGCCGGACCCCAGGACGGGGACCTCCGGCGCCCGGACGATGCGGCTTGGCACGAGCAGTTCGGGCGCGCCCACCTCGCGCGCGTGCGCGAGCAGCGCCGGCATCTGTGCGTCGAGCCTGTCGGTGACCAGGATCAGCCGCTCTCCCTTTCGCGGATCGGGCATGGCGATCACGGCGTGCCGCGCTCCCGGCCAAATTCCCGCGGCGAGATCCTCGGCGGCCGTCAACGACACCATCTCGCCGGCGATCTTGGCGAACCGCTTCACGCGTCCCTGGATGCGGAACCACCCGTCGCCGTCGATCGTCACGATGTCGCCGGTATCGTGCCAGCCGTCGGGCGGCGGCTGCAGGCGCCCGTCCTCGTCGAGGTAGCCGGCCATTACGTTCGGGCCGCGCACGAACAGCTGCCCGCCCTCGGCGATGCCCTCGACCGGCTCCAGCCTCGTCTCCATGCCTGGAACGAGGTCTCCGACGGTGCCGCGGCGATTGTCCTCCGGGCGGTTCACCGCGATCACGGGCGCCGCCTCGGTCGCGCCATAGCCTTCGACCAGCGGGACACCGCCGAAGCGCTGGGCGATGAGGTCGTGGGTTTCGTCCCGCACGCGTTCGGCCCCGCAGACGACGAACTTCAGGCCCGACAGGTCGTCGTCTTCCGCCTGGCGGGCGTACTGGTTCACGAAGGTGTCGGTGGCCAGGAGGATCGAGGCCTTGGTGTCCTTCACCAGCGGCGGGATCTGCTTCACGTGCAGCGGCGAAGGGTACTGGAAGGCCTTCATGCCGGTGAGCAGGGGCAGGAGCACCCCGCCGGTCAGCCCGAAACAGTGGAAGATCGGCAACGGGTTGAACATCACCCAGTCCGGGTCGAGCGCGATGTGGGCGGCGATCTGTTCGCAGTTGGCGGCGAGATTGCCCTGGCTGAGCACCACCCCGCGGGGCGCGCCGAAGCTGCCGGAGGTGAAGAGGATCACGCCCGGGTCGGCGGGCGTGGCGCTGGCGCGGAAGGCGCGGGGAAACGAGCCGGCGACGAAGGCAAAGGCCCGGTCGGCGATGCCGACCGTCGCCCGAACATCCTCCAAATAGGTGATCGCATGGTCCGCGCCGAGCGCGTCGACGAGGTCGTCAAGCTTGCCCTGGTCGATGAAGCGGTGGGCGGTCAGGATGCGCCTCACGCCGGCCATGGCGCAGGCCGCCTTCAGATTGCGGATCCCGGCGGTGAAGTTGAGCATCACCGGAACGCGGCCGAACGCGTGCAAGGCCCAGAAGGTGACCACGCCGGCCGAGCTCGAGGGCAGCATGACGCCAACGTGCTCGCCCTTCCCCGTCATTGCGGCGATCTTGCGCCCGAGCGCGAAGGCGGCGCGGACGAGGTCGGTGTAGGTGAGGGGATTGCGCTCCTGGTCCTCCAGGATCGGCTTGCCCGCGCCGTGTGCGTCGCGCGCGTCGATCAGCGCATCGAACAGCGCGCGGTTGCCGGCCTGCGGGTTGTAAGCACGCGGCATCCTGAAGCCTCCTCCGGGAGAGCCTCTTTGCGGGCTCGAGCCAAGCCCGCAAAGCTACAGAGCGGGCAGGCCGTTGGAAAGGGAAGGGGTCCAACATCTTTAAACCGGTCGGTTGACTGTCCCCTCGGGCGCGCATACGGTCAACCGCATGGTTGAGCAATTCGATCGCCTCGACGCCGTCTTCCACGCGCTCGCCGACTCCACGCGGCGGGCGATGTTGCGCGAGCTGTCGCTTGGGGAGCGCGCGGTGGGCGCGCTGGCGGCGCCGCACGCGATGTCGTTCGCGGCGGCTTCG
>DATGIN010000103.1:0-10079 GCA_035295705.1 Caulobacteraceae bacterium | reverse complement strand
CTCGCGCGGATGGCGGACCCGGACGCCCATGGCCACGACGCCGGAGCCATCGGCGTCGACCTGCTCGACGAAGCGGATCACGCCCGGATCGAGCACGATCTCCAGGCGCTCGCCGGCGCGGCTGACGGGCTTGCCCAGCAGCATCGACCAGCGCTCGGCGGCGGCGAGCGGATCCCGGGCCTGCATGGCCACCCACGGGATGCCCAGGCTCTCCTCGCTCTGCTGCTCGCGCCAATGCTGGCCGGCGGCCGGCCAATCGCTCTTGGGCAAGCGCCAGTTCGCATCGCCTTCGACGGATTCGATCGAGAGCAGCACGCCGGCGGCGTCGGCCGGGTGCACATGGGTGAAGTGGTAACGGCTGCCCGGCGCGTTGCGCGCGACGATGCGCACGCCCGCCGCCTCGAGCCGGGCGCGGTGCTCGTAGGACTCGGCGTCCTGCAGGATGATCATGTAGCCGGCGTCGCCGCCGCGGCGTTGCAGGTAGCGGGCGCCAGAGGCGTCTTCGCGGAACGGCTCCAGCACCTCGAGGAACTCGCCGCCCACCGGGAAGACGGCGTTCGTGAGGCCGAAGACGTCGACGCCCGGGTCGTGATGGCCCTCCTTCAGGCCAAAGACCTGCTGCAGCTGGCCGACCACCGGGGCGATCTTCTCGGCGATAAGCGCGACTTGCCTCAGGCGCATGCCGCCCTCCCTATTCGGCCGGATCGCGCTCGGCGACCTCGGCCAGCACCTCGTCGGTGTGCTCGCCCATCTTCGGCGGGTGCCGGCGCACGTTGGCGGGCGTGGCCGAGTACCTGATCGGCGGCCTCATGCCGATGTAGGGCCCCGCGTCCGGGTGCTCGAAGCGCTGGAAGAAGCCCACCGCCTGAAGGTGCGGGTCGCTGGGCAGGTCGTCGAGCGCATTCATCTTCACGACCGGGATCTGCAGGGGCTTCAGGAGCGCCAGCCACTCGTCCGTGGTCTTGGTGCGGGTCACGTCCGGCACCATGCCGTAGAGCTCGCGCACGTGTTGCAGGCGGGTGGCGTAGTCGGCGAAGCGCGGGTCCTTGCCCAGCGTCTCGCCCCAGCCGGCGATCTCGAAGAACTGCACCCACTGGTCGTCGGTGTAGGGCAGGAGCCCGATGTAGCCGTCCTTGGTCGGGAAGGGCCTGCGCGTCGGGTTCACCACCCGCGGATAGCCCCACTGGCCGGTGGGCGGATCGTAGACGTGGCCGAAGAAGTGCTCGGCGAGATTGAAGCTGGTGACGCACTCCAGCATCGGCACCTCGACGAACTGCCCTTCCCCGGTCTTCTGGCGATGAAAGAGGGCCGCCAGCACCGCCTGCACCATGAAAAGGCCCGAGACCTTGTCGGCGATCAGCGACGGGATCAGCCGCTGTTCGTCGCGCCCGTCGGTGCGGTTCAGGAGGTCGGCCAGGCCGGACGCCGACTGCACGAGGTCGTCGTAGGCCGGCTCGCCGGCGTAGGGGCCGTCGGAGCCGTACCCCGCGCCGTGCACGTAGACGATGTCCGGCTTGATCGCCCTGACGGCCTCGTAGTCGAGGCCGAGCCGCTTCATGCCCTCGTAGCGCACCGAGGTGGTGAAGGCGTCGGCCGTCTCGATCAGGCGCTCGAGGGCCCGCTTGGCTTTCGCCTCGCGCAGGCCGAGCAGCACCGAGCGCTTGTTGCGGTTGATGGTCATGAAGATCGGGCCGAGCCCGTGCGCGCCCGGATTGTCGGCCGGCACGCCGGCCCAGCGCATGATGTCGCCGCCGTCGCCGCGCCGCCCGGCGGGGAACTCGACCTTGATCACGTCGGCGCCCAGGTCGCCCAGCATCTGGGTGGCGTAGGCGCCGAACACCACGCTCGTCAGATCGACGATCCGCACCCCCTTCAAGGGGCCGGTCGCCTCACGCTCGAGCTTGCCCGGCTTGGCCACTCAGACCTTCTCCGCAAGGCCATCGAGGAATGCGACCACGGCCGCGTTGAACGCCGCCGGCTGGTCGATGTTGGCGGCGTGGCCCGCGTCCGGGATCACCACCTTCTTCGCGCCGGGGATCTTGGCCGCCATGTAATCGGAGGCGGCGAGGAACGGCGTGTCGTTGGCGCCGACCACGACCAGCGCAGGCGCGTTGACGGTCGGCAGCGAGTTCATCACGTCGGCGGTCTTCTGCGTGAGCATGCCGCGCGCGGCCTTCGCCAGGCCGTCGGCCGAGCGGTGGGTCACGATCCGCACCTCCGCCGACGCGTTCCCCAGCGCGGCGAGGCCATCGCGCTCGAAGCGCTCGGCGCGGGCGATCGAGGTCCTGTTCCAGCCCTCGCGCGCCTCGTCGTTGCGATAGCCGGGGCCGGTGTCGAAGATCAGCAGCGCCTCGACCCGATCCGGATGGACGCGGTTGAAGGCCAGCGACATGTAGCCGCCCAGCGAAAGGCCGCCGATGATCGCCTTCTTGGCGCCGACCGTGTCGAGCAACGCGGCCATGTCGGCGACGGTCGCCGCCTCGCTGTAGGCGCCCTGGTCTTCCGGATAGTCGCTCTGCCCGTGTCCGCGCATGTCCCAGACGACCAGCTTGTGGCGCCTGGAGAGCGGCTCGATCTGGCCCTTCCACATGCCGCTGGTGGAGGAATAGCCGTGGCTGAGGAGGATGACCGGCCCCTCGCCGTGCACCTCGTAGTAGATCTGGACGCCGTCACGATTGAGCTTGGGCACGGGGGTGTCTCCTCCTGTTCTCTTAGGGCGCGCCGGACGCGCGCTGAATCAAATCCTCGCCCGCAAGGGGAGGATGAAGCTCGCGGCCGGCAAACGCCTCACGCTCCGACGAAGGCGCCGGGGCGGCGCTCGGCGACTGCGCGGACGCCTTCGCGGTAGTCGGCGGTCTTGCGCAGCCAGGATTGCTCGACGAACTCGTTGTCTGTCATCGCCTTCACCGCCTCCGCCAGACCGGCGCGCAGCGTCGCTCTGGTCGACTGGACCGCCAGCGGGGCGTTCTTGGCGATCTCGCGCGCAAGCCGCGTGGCGGCGACGCGCAGCTCGGGGAGCGGCACGAGCTCGTCGGCGAGACCCATGGCCACGGCTTCCTCGCCCGGCACGCGGCGCCCGGTCAGCATCAAGAGCGACGCCTTCTGCACCCCGACCAGGCGCGGCAGCGTGTGCGAGAGGCCAAACCCCGGATGGAAGCCCAGCTTGACGAAGTTGGCGGCGAACCTGGCCTCGGGCGCCGCCACGCGGAAGTCGGCGACCAGCGCAAGGCCAAGGCCGGCGCCGATCGCCGCCCCCTGGACCGCCGCCACGATCGGCTTCTTGTTCGAGAACAGGCGGACCGCCTCGACGTAGAGCGGGTTGCCGGTTACCGCCGCGTCGGAGACGCCGGACTGGGCCGCGCTCTGCGGCGTCACCAGATCCGCGCCGCCGCAGAAAACCCGGCCGGCCGTCGCCAGCACGACGGCGCGGCAGTCCTTCTCGTCGTCGAGGGCGAGCAGCGCGTCCGCGAGGTCGCGCATCAGGTCGACGCTGACGTGGTTGTTGGGCGGCCGGTCGACCTCGAGCGTCGCCACGTGGCCGTCGAGCGCGACCGAGACGTCGCCGTACTTGGATTTCATCGCCGTCCTCCCAAAAGCCTGCGCGCCACGTTCCAGGTGTGCACCTCGGTCGGGCCTTCGTAGATGCGCATGACGCGCAGCTTGGCCGCCATCTGCTGCAGCGGCAGCTCGCGCGTCATTCCCATGGCGCCGTAGGTCTGCATGGCGTGGTCGACGACCTCGGTCGCCATCTCGGTGGCGTAGGCCTTGATCATCGACATCTCCAGCCGGACGTCCCGCCCCTGGTCCAGCTTCCAGGCGCAGTCATAGGTCATCAGGCGCGCGGCGTGGATGCGGGTGGCGGCGTCGGCGATCCAGCCCTGGATCACCCCACGCTCGGAGAGCGGCTGGCCGAAGGTCACCCGCTGCGGCGCGTAGTCGATCATCATGTCCAGCGCCCGCTGCGCCATGCCGATGGACCAGGCGGCCATCTGGATCCGGCGGGTGCCGAGGCGAAGCTGCATGGGCGCAAAGCCGTTGCCCTCGGTCCCCAGGAGCTTCCATGCGGGCACCCGGCAGTCCTCGAAGGCGATCTCGTAGGTCGTGGCGCCGCCGACCATGGGGATGGCGCGCAGCACGTTGAAGCCGGGCGTTCCCTTGTCGACCAGGAAGGCGGAGATGCCGCCCCGCGCGCGCTTCTCCTTGTCGGTCAGCGCCATGACGATGGTGAAGTCGGCGTCGGCCGCGCGGCTGATCCAGATCTTGCGCCCATTGATCACCCAGCCGTCGCCATCCTTGTCCGAGACGCGCTCGGCATGGGTCGACATGCCGGCCGGGTCGCCGCCGGCGCCGGGCTCGGAGATGGCGATGGCCGAGACGGTCTCGCCGCGCACGTAGGGCTCCAGATAGGCGGTGCGCTGCTCCGGCGTCACCGTCGCCATCAGCATGCGCAGGTTCGGCGAGTCCGGCGGCAGCGTGTAGGGCGTGACGGTCTTGCCGATCTCCTCGTTGACGCCGATCAGCGCCAGGTTCGGCAGGTCCGAGCCCCCGATGTCCTCCGGCGCATCGAGGCCCCAGAGGCCGAGCTCCTTCGAGCGGGCGTCGATCCGCAGACGGTCGGCTTCGTCGATCCCGAGGCCCTGGCCGGCTGCCTCGCGCGCCAGGACCCCCTTCTCGAGCGGCATGAGCTCGTCGGCGACAAAGCGCGCGACGAGGTCCTTCAGCATGCGGTGCTCTTCGGGGAGCTCGAAGTCCATGCCGCCTCCCGGCTTCAAGAAGCGGCGACTTGAGACTCAGTCCTCGACCGGCGTCAACGCGCCCAGCCGCATGCGCTCTGGCTGGGCTTCGCGGGGCCGGCGGCCGGAGACCTCCTCGCCGACGTCGCGCGGCAGCGGCAGGAAGAAGAGCAGGCCCAGAAGCGAGATCGCGCCGACGATGTAGAAGGCGGGCGTGACGTCGGAGGCGGTCAGGGCGTGGGATGCATGCCCCCGACGCAGGAACCCGAGCAGGATGGCCGCAAAACCGATGCCGATGCTCTGCGACAGCTGCTGCACCATCGAGGCGAGGGACGTCGCGCGGCTCATGCGCGGCTGGTCGACGTCGGCGTAGGCCAGGGTGTTCAGCGCCGTGAACTGCAGCGAGCGGAAGAAGCCGCCGACCAGGAGCAGCCCGATGATCAGCCAGTGCGGCGTCGAGATCCGAAAGAGGCCGTAGCCCATCAGGAGGACGCCGGAGATCAAGGTGTTCCACACCAGGACGTTCTTGAACCCGAACCAGGCGATGATCGGGCGCGCCGTCGTCTTCATCAGAAGCGCGCCGGCGGCGCTGGTGAAGGTGATCAGGCCCGCCTCGAGCGCCGACATGCCGAAGCCCATCTGCAACAGCAGGGCGAGCAGGAAGGGGGTCGAGCCGATCGCCATGCGAAGCGGCGTGCCGCCGACCGTCGAGGTCATGAACGAGGCGATGCGGAAGAGGCCGAGATCGAGGATGGCGTGCGGCGTGCGCCGCGCGTGCCACCAGTAGACGGCAAGGCATACCGCGCCGCCGACCAGCAGCCCGGCCATCGCGGTGAACGGCATCAGCCCGCGCCCGAGGTTCTCGAAGCCGTAGACGATGCCGGCGAGGCCGAATCCCGAGAGCACGAAGCCGCGCCAGTCGAGCTTCTGCGCGTCCTCGTCGCGAACGTTGTCGATGAAGAGGGAGACGAGCACGACCCCGAGCACCGCCACCGGCACGTTGATGAAGAAGATCCAGCGCCACGAGAAGTAGGTGACGATGAAGCCGCCGACCGGCGGCCCAAGGACCGGGCCCAGCATCGCCGGCATTGTGAGGTACGACATCGCCCGCACGAGCTCGGACTTCGGCGTGCTGCGCAACAAGACGAGGCGCCCGACCGGCATCATCATCGCCCCGGCCATGCCCTGGAAGATGCGGGCGGCGACCAGTTCGGCGAGGTTCTGCGAGAGGCCGCAGAAGAGCGAGCTGGCGGCGAAGGCGACGATGGCGATGCGGAAGATGTTCTTCGCCCCGAAGCGGTCGGCTGCCCAGCCGCTGATCGGCAGGAAGACGGCCGCCGCGAGCAGATAGGCGGTGATCGCGAGGTTCAGGGTGACCACGTCTTCGTGCAGCGAGCGCGCCATGGTCGGCAGCGCGTTGGAGATCACCGTCGAGTCCAACGTCTGCATGAAGAGGGCCGAGCCGATGATCATCGGCGCGAGCGCGCCCGCCATGAAGCGGCGGCGCTGCGGAGCGGCGGCCGCGGCGGTCATGCGCGCTCTCCGGCGATCTGGGCGAGCGGGGCGGCGGCGCTGGCGAGGGACGCGCGGGCGGCGGGGGTGAGGCCGGCGAGCTTTGCCGCCAGCCAGTCGTTGCGGCGGCGGCGCACGGCGTCGAGCGCCTTCTTGCCGGCCGGCGTGATGGCGAGGCCGAAGCGGCGGCGGTCCTCGGCCGGCGGCGGCAGGCGCCGCACCCAGCCCTGGCTCTCGAAGCGCTTGACGTGCGCGCTCATGGTCGGGCGCGACGTCTGCTCGAGGTCGGCGAGCTCGGAGACGCCGATCCCCTCCCGCTTGGAGACGTGCCCGAGCAGCGTCACGTCCATGGGCGACAGGCCCAGCGGGTGCGCCTCGCGCCGGAGCAGGCGGCTGATCTTCAACAGCGACGGCCTCAAGGCCTCGGCCAGGGCGAACACGTCCTGGTCCGGACGAACGAGCACGGTTGTCATGACCCGGCCTAGTTAGGTTGCCTAACTATCTTTGTCAACGCACCGAGCCGCCAAAGGCTCCGCGCCATCGTCGGGGATGTGGCCGGTCATCTCCCGGCGCGCCGCGCCAGCGGCCCTGTCCATTGGGCCACGAAAAACACGAAAGCACGAAAATGCAGGCGGCTGGCTCGGATCGATCCCGTTCGTGTTTTTCGTGCTGTTCGTGGTTCAAAAAAAGCCGCTTCGCGGCAGTCGGCTTGCCCGCGGCCTCGTAACCCGCCTTTCTCCCACTGGAGACGGTCTTTGGGCGCCAGGCTCCCAGGGGGCGGAGAGCTGTGGCAAGGTAGCTGGGCGGGCAGCGGGGATGGAGCGCTTTGCAGGCGATCTCGGGCATCACCGGGCGCAAGGAATGGCAGTTCTTCGTCGCCGTGACGAAGGCCAATCCGGGGCTGGCCGCAGCTTGGTGGGCGGGCCTTCTGCTGCTCGGCCTTTTGCCGCCCGCGTTCGCCATCGGCATGGGGGCGCTGGTCGGCGCCGTCCGCGCCGGGACCTCGCTCGCAGCGCCGCTCGCGTTCGCCGGCGGCGCGTTCCTCTTGCTGCAGGTCCTCAGCCCCATCCACCAGGCGATCAGCGCCAACCTCGGCAACCGAACCGCGTCCTGGCTCTACGATCGCCTGAGCGAGGCCTGCGTTCGCCCGCACGGCATCGGCCACCTGGAGGACCCGGAGCTGGCCACCGACCTCACGGTGGCGCGCGAGTTCGACCTCGGGATAACCGGCCCGCCGCTTTCCGTCTCCATGGACTTCATCGCCAGCGGACTCATCACGCTGGTGACCGGCTTCGCCTCGGCGGTGGTCGTGGGCGTCTTCCACTGGTGGGCGGGCGCGCTACTCGCCGCCGCCTGGCTTTCCACCCACTACCTGCTGCGCGAGAGCGGCGTCTGGCGCGACCGCAACACGGCCGAGGTCAAGGCGGCGCAACGCGACGCCGACTATGCGTTCCGCCTGGCCGTCGATCCGCCCGCGGCGAAGGAGCTTCGCCTGTTCGGCCTGGCGGGTTGGACGCTCGACCGCTTCAGAGCCCGCCGCACGCGGCTGCACGAGCTGCAATATGCAGCGACGCGCATGCGCCAGCGTCCGCTGGCCGGCAGCATCCTCATCGTGGTGGCCGCCAACGCGATCGTCTTCTGGGCCATCGCCCAGGCCGCGCTCGCCCACCGGATAGGCCTGGGGCCAGCGGTGACCTTCCTGCAGAGCGCCGTCGGCGTCTCGGCGATCGCCTTCGGGGGGCTGAACTGGGCGCTCGACGGCGCCTCGGCGCCGGTCGCGGCGGTCTTGCGCCTGAAGGACTCGGCCGCGCGGGCCGGGGCGCTGCCCTCGGGCGATCGCCGGGCCGACGGCGCGCCCGCGCGCGAGATCCGCTTCCGGGACGTGACCTTCGGCTATCCGGGCGGCGCGCCGGTGCTGGAGCGCTTCGACCTCTCCATTCGCGCCGGAACCTCGCTCGCCATCGTCGGGCAGAACGGCGCCGGCAAGACGACGCTGGCGAAGCTGCTCTGCCGCCTCTACGACCCGCAGAGCGGCGCGATCGAGATCGACGGCGTCGACCTGCGCGACTTCGACGTCGACGCCTGGCGCTCGCGGGTGACCGCGGTGTTCCAGGACTTCGTCCGCTTCGAGCAGCCGCTGCGCGACAACGTGGCGCCGCGGCCGGGCCAGCCGCCGCTCGGCGACGATGCGCTCGCCGAGGTGCTGGAGGCGGCGGGCGCGAAGGATCTGGCGCCGCTCGATACCGTGCTCGCCAAGGGCTACGCGGGCGGGACCGAGCTTTCCGGAGGGCAGTGGCAACGCGTGGCGCTGGCCCGCGCGCTCGCGGCGGTGAAACTGGGCGCCGGGCTCGTGCTGCTGGACGAGCCGACCGCGCAGCTCGACGTGCGGGGCGAGGCGGAGATCTTCCGGCGGCTGCTCGCGGCGACGCGCCAATGCACCACCATCCTGATCTCACACCGGTTCTCGACCGTGCGCCAGGCCGACCGCATCTGCGTGTTGGAGCACGGGCGGGTCGTCGAGCTGGGCTCGCATGACGAGCTGATGGCGCTGAACGGCCGCTATCGCACCATGTTCGACCTGCAGGCGCAGCGCTTCCAGGAAGCGGACGAGGAGGGGCAGGTCTATGAAACCCTCGCCTGACCTCGCGCCCGACGCCATCGAGCCGCTGCCGCACACGCTCTCGTCGATGTGGCGGCTCTGCAAGCTGGGGTTCCGCTTCGAGGGGCGCCTGATGGCGCTCTCGCTCGGCGTCTCGCAGCTGGCGTCGCTGCCGAGCGCGCTGTCGGCGCTGTGGCTGTCGCTGCTGGGCGCCGGCGTGATCCAGCACCGCAGCGGCCTGGCGCTGGCGGCCGCGCTGGGCATGGGCCTGAGCGCCGCTGCGAACTGGTTCCTGATGACCATCAGCACGCGGGTGCAGCGCCGCTTCCGCGACAAGGTGACGATCGCGCTCGAAGCGCATGTGGCCGGCTTGCAGGCCTCGATCGTCTCGGTGGCGCACCAGGAGCGCCCCGAATACCTCGATCGGCTGTCGATGCTGCGCAACCAGGTGTTCGTGCTCGACCACATGTACATGTCGCTGTTCACGACGCTGGGCTGGCTGATGCGCCTGGCGTTCACGCTGGCGCTGCTGGCCTGGGTGAGTCCGGCGCTGCTGGTGCTGGCGATATTCGCCGCGCCCTCGGCGGTCGCCGCGTTCTGGCGCCCCGACGTCGAGAACCGGGCCTACGAGCGCGGGGCCCAGGACCGGCGGCTTTCGCTGCACCTGTTCGACCTGGCGACGACCGCGGCGGCCGGCAAGGAAGTGCGCGTGCTGGGCGTCGGCGAGCGCCTGGCGGCGGAGCGCCGCGCGGCCTGGGAGCGCTCGTACCGGCCGATGGCCGAGGCGCGCTGGGGCACCGCCCTGTGGAACGCCGCCGCGTGGGCGATCTTCGGCGCCGCCTACGTCGGCGCCGTGGCCTACGCCGTCTGGGGCGCGCACGCGACGACGGCGCAGATCCTCTTGGTGCTCGCGGCCGGCGCCAGCCTCGCGGGGTACGTCCGCGCGGCCGTCGGCGAGATCGGGTTCCTGCGCGGCTTTTGGGCCGATGGCTCGCGGCGCCTGGCCTGGCTGGAAGCGTATGCGGCCAAGGAAGCGGCGCCCGGCGAGGTCGCCCCGCCGCCGACGCTGCGCGAGGGGATCCGCTTCGACCGCGTCTCGTTCGCCTACCCGGGCGCCTCGCGGCTCGCGCTCGACGAGGTGTCCTTCACGCTGCCGGCCGGCGCGGTCGTCGCGATCGTCGGCGAGAACGGCGCCGGCAAGACGACGCTCGTGAAGCTGCTGGCCAAGATGTACG
>DATGIN010000102.1:0-14386 GCA_035295705.1 Caulobacteraceae bacterium | reverse complement strand
CGCCTGACCCTTGTCGCAGTCGAGCGTCCAGCCGTGATCGAAGGCGATCTCGCCATTGTAGTCGGCGAACGTCACGTGCATGCGCGTGCCGGCGATGCAGCGGTAGAGCTCGCCCTCGTAGGCGTCGTCGATGTCGCGGTCGGGCGTGACCTGTGACGCCGGGTGCGGGACGACCTTGTCGTCGATGCAGATGGCCTCGATGACCACCTTCTTGATCTTGGTCCGCTCGGCTTCGTAGGCGGTCTTGCGCACGCCGCCGCCGACCTCGAGGTTTTGGATCAGGCCGACCGGCGCGGGGCCGATCGAGCTGCCGTTGCCGCTGCCGCCGCCGGTGACGAAGGCGTTCGCCATCGCACTGGCGTTCGCATTCGCGTTCGCGTTGGCGTTCACGATCGTCTTGATGCTGTTCTTCAGGTTGATGTCGATCTTGATCTTCTGCTGCGGGGGAGGCGGCGGCTTGGGGTGGCCTCCGCAGCCGCAGTTGCCGCCGCCGCCACCACCGGCGAGAGCGGGCGTGGCCGCCAGCGCAAGCGCAAGGCTCCCGCCGATAGCAGCCAGGATAGAGATAAAGGGCGCCTTCATGGCGGGTCTCCGTTGTCCAAGTTGAGCTGGTGAGAGCCAGCCAGAGCAAGAGCCCCGCCAACCCCGCCGTCTCGAATTGAAACGGCCCCAGCTTGGTCCAAACCGTTCTTGCAAGGCGCATGCGGCGGCCGGTCGGAGGCTCGCCAAGGCAAGGCGGTGCGCGATGTTCCACGCAAACACCCAGCGCTTGATCGACTACTGGCTGGCCCGGAAGGGCGCCGCGCCGGCGCCCCCGCGCGCGGCCATCGATCCGGCGGCGCTTCCGGCGCTGTTGCCGCAGCTTTTCATGCTCGGCCGCGCGCGGCCGGGCCACTATGTCTTCCGCCTGGCCGGCGGGCTGGTGGACGAGCTGCATGGCGGCCGGCTCGCCGGCTCGGACGCGCTTGGCCTTTGGACGGTTGCACACCGTCCGCCGCTGCAGCTCGCTCTGGAGGCGTCGCTGCGCGCGCCTGAGCCGTTGGTGATCACCGCCGAGGGGCGTGCGGCGCACCGCCAGCCGCTTGCGCTGGAGATCACCTTCGCGCCGCTAGCCGGCGCGGACGGGGACATCAACCGGCTGCTCGGCCTCTACCAGCCGATCACCCCGGTCGCAGCTCTTCTGGGGCAGGCGCTGGAGGCTCTGGCCATGCGCTCGATCGCGACGGCGCGCTTCCCGAACGGGTCGCCCCGGCTGCGGCTCGCGGCCGTCGATGGCCGGCAGATCGCCTGACGCGGCTAAGCCGCCACCGTCTCGATCGCGCTGGCGGCGTCCAGCGCCGCGACCTGTCCCGCTTCCAGCCGGAGGCGCGCCGCGCCCATGATCTCCTCCAGCTGCGCCGTCGTGGTGGCCGAGGCGATCGGGGCGGTCACGCCCGGCTGCGCCATCAGCCACGCCAGCGCGACCTGCGCGGGCGTGGCGCCCGCCTCGCCGGCGACGGCGTCGAGCGCGGCCAGGATGCGCATGCCGCGCTCGTCGAGGTAGCGCTTGACGCCCCGCCCGCGCGGGCTCTTCGCCAGGTCGGCCTCGGATCGGTACTTGCCGGTAAGGAAGCCGGACGCGAGCCCGTAGTAGCAGATGACGCCCACGTCCTCGGCCACGCACAGATCCTGCAGAGGGCCCTCGAACTTGTCCCGGTCGGCCAGGTTGTACTGCGGCTGCAGGCTCTCGTAGCGGGGGACGCCCGCGTCGGCGGCCGCCTTCAGCGCGCTGGCGAGCCGCTCCGCCGTGAAGTTGGAGGCGCCGATCGCGCGCACCTTGCCGTCCTTGACCAGCCGGCCGAAGGCCTCGGCGACCTCGTCCTGCGGCGCCTCGGGATCGTCGAAGTGCGACTGGTACAGGTCGATGTAGTCGGTCTTTAGCCGGCCAAGCGACGCCTCTACCGCCTGCATCATGTAGCCGGCGCGGAGCCCCTTCTTGTCGTCGGCCATCGGCGCGCCGAACTTGGTGGCGACGATCACCTTGTCGCGGCCGCCGCGCGCTTTCAGCCAGTCGCCGAGCACGACTTCGGACTCGCCGCCAGCGTGCCCGGGGACCCAGCGCGAGTAGACATCGGCAGTGTCGACGCAATTGAAGCCGCCGGCCACGAACGCGTCGAGGATGGCGAACGAGTGCGCGGGGTCGGCGGTCCAGTCGAAGACGTTGCCGCCGAGGACCAGGGGGGCGATCTCGAGGCCCGAACGGCCCAGTTTCCGCAGCTGCATGTCCCGTCTCCATCGAATGCTTGTTGGCCCTGAACCTCGATCATAGGCGCTCGGGGGCGAAGGCGACAGGCCGCGAGCCCCTTGAGCGCGCGCCGTCCGCCCCTTAGAGCAGAGGCGAAGCGGGGGCGGTGATCCAGCTGGAGCCGAGATGAGACGGGTTTTCGCCGCCGCGTTCGTCGCGCTGGCCATCGGCCTCGCGGGGGCGGCGGTCGCCGCGCCGCAAGTTCCGCCGGGCGAGCCGCCCGACGATCTGGTCAAGCCGGATCCGGACGTCCTGATCGGCCAGCTGCCGAACGGCATGCGCTATGCGATCGCGCGCACGGTGGGCCTGCCGGAAACCACGATCGACTTCTACATGGGCGCCGGCAGCGCCGACGAGACCGACGCCGAACAGGGCACCGCCCACTTTCTCGAGCATATGACCTTCTCCGGCTCGAACCACTTCCCGCCGGGGACGCTGTTGCCGCAGTTCGAGCAGATCGGGGTCGCGCTGGGCCGAGACCAGAACGCGCAGACCGGACTCACCGGCACCACCTTCAGCCTCGATATCGACAGCTCCAGCGACGAGAAGGTCGACCTGGCGTTCAACTGGCTGCAGGACGCCGCCGATGGGCTGACTATCGCGCAGTCCGAGGTGGACCGCGAGCGCGGCACGATCCTGTCCGAGTACCGCGAGAGCCTGAGCCCGGCCTCGGAGATATCCAAGCAGGTCGGCCTCTTCATGCTGCCGGAGCTGCGCGGCTCGCACCGGCTGCCGATTGGGACGCTCGAACGCATCAACGCCGCCTCGAGCGACTCCATCCGCGCCTTCTGGAAGAAGTGGTACCGCCCGGAGGACGCGATCCTGATCGTGGTCTCCGACCAGCCGGGCGAAGCCATCCGCGAGCGGATCGAGCGGACCTTCGGCGCGTGGCGCGACGCCGGCCCGGCGCCGGCGAAACCCGCGCTCGGGCACGTCGACGCCAAGCGTGGGCTGGACGCGATGACGGTTACCAGCGCCGACGTGCCCGCCCTGCTGCAGGTGTGCCGCGCCCGCGACAAGGACCCCGACCACGTCGAGGACGTCGGCGTCCATATGCTCGACCTCGAGGACCAGATCTGGACCGCCGCGCTGACCCGGCGGCTTGACCGGCTGGCCCGGGCGCCCTCGCCGACGATCGTGGCCGGCGCGGCGAGCCGCGATGTGATCTACGACACCGCCTCGCTGACCTGCGTGCAGGTCAGCGTCCGCGACGGCGAATGGCGCCCGGCGCTGAAGACCCTGTCGGAGGAGACGCGCCGCATGGCCGCCTACGGCGTGACCGACCAGGAGATGGACCAGACCCGCGCCGAGCTCCGGGCCAAGCTGGACGCCGGCCTGGCCGGCGGCAACAACATGATGCAGAAGGCGCGCGCCGACCTGATCCTCGCCAACTTCCTGCACGCCGGCACCGTCGACACCGTCGAAGAGGACTATCGCGTCGTCACCACCGCGCTGTCGCGCCTGACGCCCGCGCTGGTGGACGGCGAGTTCCGCCGCGTCTGGTCCGACGCCAATGGCCCGCTGATCTTCATGGTCACGCCAGCGCCGGTCGAGGCGGCCGAAGTGCGCAAGGCCTGGGCGGCGGACGAGGCCGAGCCCAAGCCGGCGCCGCCGAGCGCCCTTGTGGGTCACGCGTGGGCCTACACCGACTTCGGGCCGCCGGGGAAGATCGCGCACCGCGAGGCCTTGAGCGACATCAGCGCCGAGCGGGTCGAGTTCGCCAACGGCGTCCGCGTGAACTTCAAGTCGGTCGACAACATGCCCGACAAGGTGTTCGTCCGCATCCGCTTCGGCGCCGGACAGCAGGAGCTGCCTGCCGGCAGCGCCTTCGCCGCGGCGTTCGGCGCGCAGATGCTGGGCGCCGGGGGGCTCGGCAAGAACGATCTCGAGGACATCTCGCAGCTTTGCGCCACGCACACCTGCGACCTGCGCATGAGCGTCGGGCGCGACAGCTTCCTGCTCGAAGGCGCGACGCGGGTCGCCGACCTCGACACCCAGCTGCAGCTGTTGACTGCGTTTCTGACCGATCCCGGCTTCCGGCCGGCGCTCGATGCACAGATCCCGACCGCCATCCGCACCGCCTACCGCGAGCTAGAGATCGCCCCGGACGCGGTCGCCAACCGCGCGCTGCAGGGCGCGCTGGTGCCGCCGCGCGTGCTGCAGATGCCGTCGGAAGCCGAAGCCGCCAAGCTCACGTCGACGGACTTCGCCCGGCTGCTGGCCCCGCCCCTGAAGACGGACGCGCTGGAGGTCACCATCGTCGGGGACGTCGACGAGACGACGGCGATCGGCGCCGTGGCCAAGACGCTGGGCGCCATCCCGCCGCGGCAACGGATCGATCGCGCCCGCCCCGACGCGCCGCACGTCCGCTTTCCCGACCCGGCGCCGCCGCCGATTCACGTGACGCACGAGGGGCCGAGCGACGAGACCGGCATACTGATGGCCTGGCCGCTCTTCGTCTGGACGCCGGACAAGATCCGCGAGGAGCGGACGCTGGAGGTGCTGGGCGCGATGCTGCAGGACGAGATCATCGATCTCGTGCGGCGCAAGCACGGCAAGACCTACAGCCCCAGCGTCCGGGTCGACTTCGCCCGCGGCGGCGATCAGGGCGACCTCGCCATCGCCCTCATAACCGCGCCGGCGGACGCCGAGAGCGTCGTCGAGGAGACGCAAGCCATCGTTCGCCGCTACGCAAGTGGCGACTTCGACTCCGTGGCGCTGGAGCGTGCGCGGCGGCCGATCGTTGACGGCGGTCAGTCGCGCGAGCTGACCGTTGGCTGGTGGATGGACACGCTGGACCAGTCCTGGGCGCATCCGGACAAGCTCGACGCCGCCAAGAGCTGGCAGAGCGACTTCTCCGGCGTCACGCTGGCCGACGTGCGGGCGGAGGCGAAGAAGTGGCTGGGCCAGACGCCGATGGTGGTCATCGCCGCCCCGAAGGCCGCCCGCTAGGCCCTCAGGCGCCGGTCCACTGCGGCGCGCGCTTTTCGGCGAACGCCTTGGGCCCTTCGACGAAGTCGGCCGAGGGGTACATGGCCGCCACGGCCGCGTATGCGCCCTGCCCTTTCAGCGCCGCCTCCAGCGAGGGCTCGTCGAGCCCGCGCATCACCGCCTCCTTCGAGGCGCGGATGGACATCGGCGACAGCTCGCAGATCGTCTTCGCCCAGCGCCGCGCCGCAGCCATCAGCTCGCCGGGCGCCACGACCTCGTTGACGAAGCCGAGCTCGAACCCCTCCTTCGCCGACACCCGTCGCGCGGTCAGGATCATGCCCATGGCGCGCTTCAGGCCAATCTGTCGCGGCAGGCGGTGCAGGCCGCCAGCCAGCGCCGCCAGGCCCACCCGCGGCTCGGGCAGCGCGAAGACGGCGTTCTCGGAGGCGATGATGAGGTCGCATGCGAGCGCGATCTCGAAGCCGCCGCCCATCGCGACGCCGTTCACCGCGGCGATCACCGGCTTGGTCAGGTCGAACCGGCTGGTGAGCCCGGCGAAGCCCGAGGGCGGCGAGCCCATGCGGCCGCCGCTCGCCTGGTGCTTGAGGTCGTTGCCCGCCGAGAACGCCCGATCGCCGGCCCCGGTCACGATCGCCACCCACTGGTCCTTGTCCGCCGCGAACGCGTTGAAGACCTGGTCGAGCTCGAAGTGCGCGGGCGAGTGGAGCGCGTTCATCACCTCAGGCCGATTGAGCGTGACCGTGGTGATGGGGCCGTCCTTCTCGACGGCGACGAATTCGTAGGCCATCTAGTTCCTCCGCTTGGCGACGGCGATGCTGACCGCTTGACGCCCAGGCATGCAATCCCTCGCGGGCCGGGGAGCCATCGATGAGCGAATCCGCCAGCGTCAACGCTGATCAGATCACCTACTGGAACGCCAGCGCCGGACCCGCCTGGGTGGCCGGACAGGAGCTGCTCGACGCCCAGCTCGAGGGCCTCGGGTTGGCCGCGGTCGAGGCGCTGGCGCCGCGTCGCGGCGAAACCCTGATCGACATCGGCTGCGGTTGCGGGGCCACCACGCTGGAGCTTGCCCGCCGCGTCGGGGCGTCGGGCGCGGTCATCGGCGTCGACATCTCGGCCCCGATGCTGGCGCGCGCCGGCGAGCGCGCCCGCCAGGCGGGGCTTGCACAAGCCAGTTTCGTGCAGGCGGACGTCCAGGTTAGCGCCCTGCCGCGCGCGGACGGCGCCTATTCCCGCTTCGGCGTGATGTTCTTCGAGGATCCCGCCGCCGCCTTCGCCAACGTGCGGAAAGCGTTGGGATCCGAGGGCCGCTTGGGGTTCGTCTGCTGGCGCGCCATGGCGGAAAACCCTTGGATCACCGTGCCGATGGCGGCCGCCGGCGCGCTCTTGCCCCCGCCGGCGGCGGCGCCGCCGCCTGGCGCGCCCGGCCCGTTTGCCTTCGCCGACAAGGATCACGTGCGCGGGACCCTTCGCGCGGCGGGTTTCGGCGAGGTCGCCATCGAAGCGCACGACCAGAAGATGGGCTGGCCGGACCCGGACACCGCCCTCAGGGTCGCCCTGCAAGTCGGCCCGCTCGGCACGGTGCTGCGCGAGAACCCTTCGCTGGTCGAACCCGTCGCGGCGAAAGTGCGCGATGCGTTCGCATCGCTGATGGGGCCTGACGGGGTGCGGATCGACTCCGCAACCTGGATCGTCGTGGCCCGCTAACCGGGCCTCATACCGCCGCCAGGCCCTGCTTGAAGCGCTGCCAGTTGTGCACGTAGTGCATCGCGCCGGCGCCCATGCGGCCGGCCTGCTCGGGAGAGAGCTCGCGCACCACCCGCGCGGGCGAGCCCAGGATCATCGACCCGTCGGGAAACTCCTTGCCCTCGGTGATCAAGGCGCCCGCTCCCACCAGGCAGTTCTTGCCAATACGCGCCCCGTTCAGCACCACCGTGCCGATCCCGATCAAGCAACCGTCGCCGATCGTGCACCCGTGCAGCATCACCATGTGGCCGACGGTGACGTTGGCCCCAATGGTCAGCGGCGATCCGGCGTCGGTGTGAAGAACCGAGTTGTCCTGCACGTTGCTGTTCTCGCCAACGGTAATGGGATCATTGTCGCCGCGCAGAACGGCTCCGAACCAAACACTGGCGTTTTTCTTCAGAATGACTTTGCCCAGCACGACGGCGTTCGGCGCTATCCAGTATTCATCGTCGGCCGGCAATGTCGGCCCGACGCCCCCCAAGGTGTAAGCGTTCATCCGTGCACATCCTTTATTGCAACGCCGGTCCGGATCGGCCTTGCTTAACGGTTCCGAAACGCGGTTACCATCATTGTAGTCGGGCGATTCGAGTTGGCGAGCAGCCGGCGGATCGCTGCCTTAAGGAGGATCGGCTTGCCGCGTTCGGTCGTCCGGCGGAGCTTCAAGACCCGCCACAGATCCAAGGCGCCGCCGCCGGGCGCAAGCCCCCATCCCTCCTCCGCCTCCCATCCATCCCAAGGGCGGTCCATTGCGGACCCGCCCTTTTTTCTTACCCGTACGGAGAGCCCGATGGCCAAACGCGCTACCAAGCGAATGGCGCGCGAAAGCGCGTTCGCCGACCAGGACTTCGACGACGGCAAGGTGCGGCGGTTGCCGGTCGAGCGGCTGTGGTCGCCGCTCGGCCATGCCGACGAGCGCGAGCAGGGCTATCTGAAGACGATCAAGCCCAAGTCGCCGGGCCAGGAGCGGCTCATCGATGCGATCGATCGGCGCAACCTGGTGTTGGCGCTGGGACCCGCCGGGACCGGCAAGACGTACCTGGCGATCGCCAAAGCGGTGGAGGCGCTGGAGGCGGGCCGCGTCGGGCGGATCGTGCTGTCGAGACCGGCGATCGAGGCCGGCGAGTCGATCGGCTTCCTGCCGGGCGACATGGAGGACAAGCTCGCCCCCTACCTCAGGCCGCTCTACGACGCGCTATCGGATCGTCTCTCCATGAAGCGCGTGCGCTCGCTGATCGCCGAGGGCGCCATCGAGATCGCCCCGGTCGGCTACATGCGAGGGCGGACGTTGAACAACGCCTTCGTGGTGATCGACGAGGCGCAGAACTGCACCTACGTGCAGTTGAAGATGCTGCTGACCCGGCTGGGGTGGAGCTCGACCATGGTGGTGACCGGCGACCCATGCCAGTCGGACCTGCTGCCGACCGTCTCCGGCCTCGCCGACGTGGCGGCCCGGCTGGAGGCCGTCCCGTCCGTCGCGGTCGTTCGCCTGACCGACGGCGATATCGTCCGCCATCCCCTGGTCGGCGAGATGCTGGCGGTCCTGTAACGGCGTACATTTGTGTCACCGCCGAAATAAGAACGCCGTTCGCCCTGAGCTAAGCTCGGCCGCGCTGAGGCGCCCGCAGTGGGCTTGCAGCTTGGGGAGGTTCTCTGATGAAGACGCGTTCTAAAGTGGCTTTCGGTGCAGGCATCGCCGGTGCGTTGAGCATCGGCATCGGTATCGGGTTCGGCGTCGCCTGGGCGGCTCAGCCCCACATGATGAATGCGCTGAACGAGTTACGCGCCGCGCGCGGCGAGCTGCAGGCGGCTATTCCCGACAAGGGCGGACACCGGGTCGCCGCGCTCGGGCTCGTGAACCAGGCGATCGAGCAGGTGCAGGCGGGCATCGCCGTCGGCGCGGGGATGTAGGACCAGGCTAGGCGGCGCGTGGCGGCCAGGCCGGCTTTTACGCGCCGCCGACCTCCTCGGGGGCGCCGGACGCGCGGCGGCCGCTAGGCGTCCAGATCCTCCGCCAGGATCGCCATCTCGAACAGGAACGAGCCGGCCTCGTCCTCGTCCTCGTAGATCACGCCGATAAACTCGCCCTTAAGCTCCACCTCGGCGGAATCCTTCTGCTTGCGGGCGAGCACCTTCACGTGCGGATTGCCGAAGGTGCGCTTCAGGTGCGCTTCGACGCGCTGCAGGTCTCTCTCTTCCACGGGGGCGCGCCTCTCCTTCAAGCCGGGGCCGGCGAACCTACCCGCATTCGCGGGCGGGGCAAGCCTCAGATCTGATAGTCGGGCGCGTACGCGTCCTCGGCCAGCGTGTGGTCCATCGACTTGGCCGGCTCGTCGCAGGTCGGGCAGTTGACCAGCCTCGCCGGCACGCCGACCGCCGTGCAGCCTGGCGGCACGTCCTTGAGCACCACGGCGCCGGAGGCGACCTTGGCGTAGTCGCCTATCTTGATGTTGCCGATCACCTTCGCGCCGGCGCCCAGAAGGACGCCCTTGCCGATCTTCGGGTGACGATCGCCACGCTCGGCCCCGGTGCCGCCCAGCGTCACGCCCTGCAGCATGGAAACGTCGTCGCCGATCACCGCGGTCTCGCCGATCACGATGCCGGTGCCGTGGTCGATGAACACGCCCTTGCCGATGCGCGTCGCCGGGTTGATGTCGACCTGGAACACCTCTGACATGCGGCTTTGCAGGTAGAAGGCCAGCGTCTGGCGGCCCTTATTCCACATCCAGTGCGCCACCCGGTGTGTCTGCAGCGCCTGGAACCCCTTGAAGAACAGGAAGGGCTGCATGTAGCCGCGGCAGGCCGGGTCGCGCTCGAACACCGCCTGCAGGTCGGCCTCGACCGCCTCGATCAGCGACGGATCCGATCCGAACGCCTCCTCGGCATGCTCGCGCAGGCTCATGGCGCGCAGCTCCTGGTCGCCGAGCTTGCGGGCGAGCTGGTACGAGAGCGCCGAAGCCAGATCCTCGTGCTTCAGGATCGTCGCATGCAGCAGCGAGGCGAGGCCGGGCTCGGTCTGCGCCGCATGCGCCGCTTCGTTGCGCAGAGCCGCCCAGACCGGGGGGGCGTCCTGCGGCGTTACGACTTTCAGCCTCTGCGGCATCTTCGTCCCCTTCGTCCTCACCCCTGCCGGCGATACTCGCAGACCGGGCCTAACCGCTCGGAAATGCGGATCGCTCTCGACGTTTCCGGCCTTATAGCCGAGATGAGCCGCCTTCGGCCAATTTCAAGGGGATGCCCCCTTATGACCCTCGCCCTTCCGACCGCGCCCGAGTTCGGCCAGCCGCTCGCCATCGGCGCGCGGAACGACCCGGTCCTGCGCTTCCTGGCCCTCCGCCGCTCGGCGTCCGCCGCCAGCCTAGGGGAGCCTGGACCCGACGCAGAGACGCTGGCCGAGCTCTTGCGCCTCGCGGTTCGCGTGCCCGATCATGGCAAGCTTTTCCCGTGGCGATTCATTGTTCTGCGCGGAGAAGCGAAAGCGGCGTACGTCCGCGCCCTCGAACCGCTCGCGGCCGGCCAGGCCAATCCGGAAAAGGCGCGGGCTGCGCTGGCCAAGGTGCGCAACCCGCCGGTCTCCGTCTGCGTGATCTCACGATTGCTTGAAGCGACGATTCCGGAGTGGGAGCAGCGGCTTTCCGCTGGAGCGGTGTGCATGACGCTGCTCACCGCCGCCCTGGCGGCTGGCTACGGCGCGAACTGGATCACCGACTGGTACGCCTACGACGAGCGCGCCCGCAGCATCCTTGGCCTGACGGAGAGCGAGCGGGTGGCCGGCTTCGTCCATATCGGCGTGGCGGCCGAGACGCCGCTCGAACGCGTCCGCCCTGACGTCGCTGTTCTCACCAGCGACTGGGCCCCGGCCTAGCCGCGCCCCCGATAGGGCGCCACGCCCGGATCCGGCAGCCAAAGGCCCTCGGGCGGCGGCGCGGTCTGCCAGAACACGTCGATCGGGATGCCGCCGCGCGGGTACCAGTAGCCGCCGATCCGAAGCCAGCGCGGGCGCGCCGTCTCCACAATCCGCTTGCCGATAGAAAGCGTGGTTTCCTCGTGAAAGCCGCCGTGGTTGCGGAACGAGCCGAGGTAGAGCTTCAGCGACTTCGACTCGATGAGCCAGGCGTCGGGCGCATAGTCGATCACCAGATGGGCGAAGTCCGGCTGGCCGGTGATCGGACAAAGGCAGGTGAACTCTGGCGCGGTGAAGCGCGCGAGATAGAGGCTGTCCGGATGCGGGTTTCTCACCCGCTCCAGCACCGCCGCTTCCGGGCTCGCCGGCAGCCTCGTCTCGTGACCGAGTTGGGTCAGGCGTTCGTCGCTCATCGCCTTGCGACCCTAGCGCGGGAAGGCCCGGGCCGACTATGGTCTCATCTGGAATGCGCGGAGGGACAAGGGCGTGGCGGACGCAGGCAGGGACTTCGACGGCGCCATCATCGTGGTCACCGGCGCCTCGACCGGGCTCGGCCGGGCGATCGCCGTCGAGACCGCGGCGCGCGGAGCCAAGGCGGTGGTGGTCGACTACGCTTCGAGCGCCAAGGAGGCCGAGGAGACCTGCGACCTGGTGCGCCAGGCGGGCGGCGAGGCCGTCGCCGTCCGGGGCGACGTCGGCGACGATGCGGCCTGCCGGGCTATCGCGGTAAAGGCGCAAGCCTACGGGCGCATCGACGCCCTGTTCAATAACGCCGGCACGACCAAGTTCGCCGGGCATGCCGACCTGGATGCGCTCAGCGACGAGGACTTCCTGCGCATCTACCGCATCAACGTGGTCGGCCCGTTCCAGATGCTGAGGGCCGCCCGGCCTTTGCTGGAGGCCACCGAGCGCGCGAGCGCGGTGGTGAACACCAGCTCGATCGCCGGCGTCGCCGGAATCGGCTCGTCTGTAGCCTACGCGGCGTCGAAGGGTGCGTTGAACACCATGACGATCAGCCTCGCGCGGGCGCTGGCGCCGAAGATCCGCGTGAACGCCATCTGCCCCGGCTTCATCGACACGCCCTGGTTCGGCAAGGGCATCGGCGAGGCCGGCCAGGCCGCCGTGCGCGAGCGCGCTGCGGCGGCGACGCCCCTGAAGGCCGCTTCGAGCGCCCAGGACATCGCCGAAGCCGCGGTCTTCCTCGCCTCGCCGGCGGCCCGCCACATCACCGGCGAGATGCTGCTGGTCGACGCCGGCAGCCACCTGAACTACTCGCCGCTTGCGGCGCGCTAGAGCGGCGCGGTTTGCGCGCCTGAACCGCCAAGTCTAGGCTCCAGCCACGATGGCGCACGATGTCTTCATCAGCCACTCGTCCACCGACAAGCCGGCGGCAGACGCCGTCTGCGCCCTGCTCGAAAGCGACGGCATCCGCTGTTGGATCGCCCCGCGCGACATCCAGGCCGGCGTCAGCTACGCGAGCGCCCTCATCGACGCGATCAACGCCTCGCGGGCGATGGTGCTGATCTTCTCCGGGGCGGCCAACGGATCGCCGCAGATCGAGCGCGAGATCGAGCGAGCGGCCAACCGGCGGATCCCCATCCTGCCCTTCCGGATCGAGGACGTCACGCCGGAGCACGGGCTGGAGTATTTCCTCTCAACCCCTCATTGGCTCGACGCTTTCACGCCGCCGCTCGAGGAGCACATCCGCGAGCTCGCCAAGCAGCTGCACGCGCTGCTCGGTCCGGCGGAGAACGGCCCGATCGTTCCGCCCGCGGTGGCGCAAGCCGCGGCCGCGATCCCGCCGCCCAGGCCGGCCGAGCCGACGGCCGCGGCTCGGCCGCCTGCGAAGAAGCGGGCGCTGAGCGGAGGCGCGCTGGCGGCGATCGGGGTCGTCGCCGTCGGCGGTGTCGCGATCGCCGGGGCGACCGTCTGGCTGAACACGCAGCACAAGACGGCCCCCTCGAGCGCCCAGCCCGAGGTCCCGAGCGCGGCGGCGTCTGCGCAAGGATCGGCGACCGTTTCGGTCGGTCCCGCCTCGGCCGCCTCGGGGACGGGGACGGGCGTCGCCGCCGCCTCCGCGGCGGGATCGGGCGTGGCGTCGGTCGGGGCGAGCGCGTCGGCGAACTCCACCCACGGCTCGAGCGCGGTCGGCGTCATTCCCCACGCCCGGCCCGGCCGCGTGGTCGCGGTCGGCCCGCATCCGCGGCCGTTTCATCGCGTCCCGCCCTTCAGGCGCTTCCGGCGTCGTCCCGGGCTGGCGTGACGCCGTCCACGAGCGGCGAGCCCGCCCGACAGGTTATCTCATGCTGGCGATCGGCGGTGCGATGAGCGGGGACGTGTGGGCAGCCGCCGGGATCGCCGACGCCGTCAGCACGCGGCGGACCAGCGCCGAAAGGGTCGCGCGCATCGCCCTCGAGCGGATCGCGGCCTACGAGGGCGTGCAACCGGCGGTCTGGATCAGCCGGGTTCAGGTCAGCGACGTGATCGGCGCGGCGAAAGCCGTCGATGCGCGCATCGCCGCCGGAGAGCGCCTGCGGCTGGCCGGCGTCCCCTTCGCCATCAAGGACAACCTCGACGTCGCCGGGATGATCACAACGGCCGGCTGCCCGGCCTTTGCCTATGAAGCGAAATCGACGGCGCCGGTCGTTCAGCGCCTGCTGGACGCCGGCGCGATCCTGGTGGGCAAGACCAATCTCGACCAGTTCGCCACCGGCCTGAGCGGCTCGCGCTCGCCGTACGGCGCGCTGGGCGCGGTCGGCAATCGCGCCTTCATCGCCGGTGGCTCGAGCTCCGGCTCCGCGGTCGCCGTGGCGGCCTCGCTGGTCGCGTTCGCCCTTGGCACCGACACCGCCGGCTCCGGCCGCGTGCCCGCAGCGCTGAACGGGATCGTCGGCATGAAGCCCACCAAGGGGCGCTGGAGCACCCGCGGCCTCGTTCCCGCCTGTCGCTCGCTCGACTGCGTGAGCGTGTTTGCCGCGACGGCGCAAGATGCGGCGCTCGTCGACGAGGTCGCCGCCGGGTTCGACGACAAGGACCCCTACTCCCGGCGCGCGCCGGCGGCCGATGCAAGCTTCGGCCCGACCTTTCGGTTCGCCGTGCCGGCGCGCGCGCAGCTGGACTGGCTGGGCGACCCGGAATCGCCGCGCCTGTTCGAGCAGGCGATCGGGCGGCTGCAGGCGATCTGCGGCGAAGCGGTGACGATCGACATCGCCCCGCTGCTGGAGGCCGCCGCGCTTCTTTACGATGGGCCTTGGGTCGCCGAACGGACCGCGGCCGTCGAGCCGCTCCTGCGCCGCGACCCGGAGGCGATCCACCCGGTCGTGCGCGCCATCCTGGAGCGGGGGCTCACGATCAGCGCCGTCGAGGCGTTCCGCGGTGCGGATGCGCTGAAAGCCTTCCAGCGCGCCGCCGATGCGGTCTGGGAAGCGGCCGATGTGCTCGTCCTGCCGACGGTCGCGACGACCTACCGCATCGCCGAGGTCCTGGCCGATCCGCTCGCCTTG
>DATGIN010000101.1:0-11456 GCA_035295705.1 Caulobacteraceae bacterium | reverse complement strand
CACCCGGTCTGGATCGCCGCCGATCGGGTCGCGGGCGCAAAGGCCGCCGTCGCCGGTGGCGCCGAGGCGATCGTCATGGACGACGGGCACCAGAATCCGTCCCTCGAGAAGGCGCTCTCGCTGGTGGTCGTCGACGGCGAGACCCGCGACGGCGAGTGGCCGTTCGGCGACGGGGACGTCTTTCCGGCCGGGCCGATGCGCGAGCCGCTGGCGGCCGGTCTCGGCCGCGCCGACGCGGTCGTGCTCATGTTGCCGGCCGACCTCGAAGCGCCCGACCCGGCCCTCCTGGCGCTGTTTGGAGGAACGCCGGTGCTGACCGCCAGGCTCGAGCCGCTGCAGGCCCCGCCGCCCGGTCCGCAACTGGGCTTCGCGGGCGTCGGCAAGCCCTGGAAGGTGGAACGAGCGCTGGTCGCCGCCGGGTGCGACCTCGCCGACTTCATCCCCCTGGCCGACCATGCCACGCTGTCGGCCGCGACCCTGGACGCGCTCGCCGACAAGGCCGGGCGCCTCGGCGCCGGCCTCGTCACCACGGAGAAGGACTGGGTCCGCCTGCCGAGCGACTGGCGCGCGCGCGTCGTCGCCTGGCCCGTCCGCGCCCGCTTCGAGGACGAGGCCGCGCTCGACGCGCTATTGGCGCGCGCCTTGTCGCGCGGACGGGGTTAGCGCCTCGCGCCCCGACTCCCGTCGCGCACCAGGCGTCAGTTCGCGCCGGCCTTCACCGCGAAGCGCCAGCTCGCCTCGCCCAATGCCACCACGCGCGGGCCCATGGCGGCGGCTTGCGGGCTGTTGGCGGTGCCGTCGCGGGCGCGGCCGACGATGCCCTGGATGATCCCGGCCAGGCGGAAGATGTTGTAGGAGAAATACCAGTTGAGGTCGGGAATGCCGTCGCGGCCGGTGAGCCGGCAATACTCGGCTTCCATCTCTTCCAGCGTCGGAATGCCATAGGACGGCTTGTCCTCGATGGCCGCGATCGATCCGTTCACCCACTGCATCAAGAGGTTGGAGAAGTCCGCCAGCGGATTTCCGATCGTGGAGAGCTCCCAGTCGAGCACCGCGATCACCCGCGCATCGGTCGGGTGCATGATCTCGTTGTCGAGCCGGTAATCGGCGTGCACGATCGACTTCTGGGTGTCCTCCGGGCACGTTTCCGGCAGCCACTTGATCAGCCGCTCGATCGTGTCGATGTGCTGGGTCTCGCTCGCCTTGTACTGCTTGGTCCAGCGGTCGATCTGGCGCAGCATGTAGTTGCCTTCGCGCCCATAGTCGCCGAGCCCGATCGCCTGGTAGTCGGTGTTGTGCAGGTCGGCCAGCGTCTTCAGCGAAGCGAGGTGGATCGCGCGCCGCTCCTTCGGCTCGTAGGTGGGCAGCGTCTGGTCCCAGAGGATGCGGCCGTCGACGTAGTCCATGATGTAGAACCACGTCCCGATGACGCTGTCGTCGGTGCACAGACCATAGGTTCGCGGCACGGGAAAGCCGGTGGGACCGAGGGCCGTTATCACCCGGTACTCGCGATCCACCGCGTGCGCCGAGGGCAGCAGCCGGCCGGGCGGCTTGCGCCGCATCACATACTTCTTGGCCGCCGTGATGATCTGGTAGGTCGGGTTCGACTGCCCGCCCCGGAACTGGCGCACCTGGATCGGGCCGGCAAAGCCCTCGACGTTCTTGGCCATCCAGTCGGCGAGCGCGCCCTCGTCGAACTTGTGCGTGTCGGCCACCTCCTTGGTGCCGGTATTCAGCATCTCGCGCGTACGCTCTTCGGCCGCCACCGTGGTGTTGTCGTCGGCCATCGGGGTTCCCTCAAATGTTCAAATTCTTATGGCTGCCACCTTACCGAGGGGCGGCTGCGGGCGCCAAGTCCGAACGCCCAAGCGCGCGCCAGCCGATGTCGCGGCGGCAGTAGCCGCCTGGCCAGTCGATGGCCTCGATGGCGGCATAGGCGCGGTCGCGGGCGACCTTAAGGGTCGCGCCCGTGGCGCAGACGTTCAGCGTCCGCCCTCCGGTCGACAGCAAATCGCCGTTCGCGCCGAGGCGCGTGCCCGCGTGGAAGAGGACGACGCCCTCGCCTTTGACGCCGTCGAGTCCGCGGATGGGCGAATTCGGGTCGAGGGCGGCGCCGGGGTAGCCCTTCGCGGCGACGGCCACGCAGATCGCCGCATCGCCCCGCCACTTCGGCGGCGGCTGAGCGGCCAGCGCGCCGGTGGCGGCGGCCATCAGGTAGGGCACGATGTCGCTTTCCAGGCGCAGCATCAGGACCTGGCATTCAGGGTCGCCGAAACGCACGTTGAACTCGACCAGCTTCGGGCCCTCGGCCGTCACCATCATCTCGCAGAAGATGGCGCCGCGGTACGGCGCGCCCTCGGCGGCGATGCCGGCGAACGCCGGCTCGATCAGCCGCTTGCGGGCCTGCTCGACGACCGCTTCTGTCAGCACCGGGGCCGGGGAATAGGTTCCCATCCCGCCGGTGTTCGGGCCTTCCTCGCCGTCGAACGCGCGCTTGTGGTCCTGCGCCCCGCCGAACTGGAGGCTGGTCTTCCCGTCGCAGAGCGCGAACTGCGAGGCGATCTCCCCTTCGAGAAACTCCTCGATCACCACCCGCGCGCCGGCGGCGCCGAAGGCCCCGGAGAACGCGCCATCGATCGCCGCCTCCGCCGCGGCGCGGGTCTCCGCCACCGTAACGCCCTTGCCCGAGGCCAGCCCGTCGGCCTTGACGACATAGGGCGGCAGGAAGCGATCCAGGGCCGCCTTGGCCGGCGCCGGCGCCTCGAACACGCCGTACGCCCCGGTCGGCAGGCCATGCCGGGCGCAGAAGTCCTTCGCGAACGCCTTGGACGTTTCGAGCCGGCCCGCGGCGGCGCTAGGACCAAAGCAAGGGACGCCGATCGGCGCGAGCGCGTCGGCCAGTCCCGCCTCGACCGCCACTTCCGGCCCGATCACCACCAGATCGGCGGCCATCTCCTTCGCGAGCGCGACCAGCACCGGTACGTCCGTCGTCTTGATGGGCCTGAGCTCCCCTAGCGCCCCCATGCCCGGATTACCCGGGGCGATGACGAGGCGGGTGAGCAACGGCGACTGGGCGATCTTCCAGGCCAGCGCATGCTCGCGGCCGCCGGAGCCGACGAGGAGGATGTTCATGCCCCTCAGCCTCTGCCACGAATCCGCGCGAGCGCCTATCTTTGCCGACGATGGCGATCAGCGACCAACCGCTGCTGGCGGGCAATGCGCCTCCGTATACGGTCTCGGAGCTGGCTTTCGCGCTCAAGCGCACGCTGGAGGAGGCCTACGGGTTCGTGCGCCTGCGCGGCGAGATCTCCAAGGTCACGCGGCACGCTTCCGGCCACATCTACCTCACGCTGAAGGACGACCGGGCGGCGATCGACGGGGTCGTCTGGCGCTCCAACGCCATCATGCTGCCCTACCAGCCGGAGCAGGGCCTGGAGGTGATCGTCACCGGCCGCATCACCACCTATCCCGCCTCGTCGAAGTACCAGATGGTGATCGAGACGCTGGAGCCCGCAGGCGTCGGGGCGCTCTTGGCGCAGCTGGAGCGGCTGAAGGCCAAGCTGCAGGCGGAGGGCCTGTTCGCGCCCGAGCGCAAGCGCGCTCTGCCGGCCATGCCGGCCGTGGTGGGCGTCATCACCAGCCCTACCGGCGCCGTCATCCGCGACATCCTGCACCGCATCCGCGACCGTTGGCCGTGCCGGGTGGTCGTGTGGCCGGTCGTGGTCCAGGGCGACCCGGCGGCGGCGCAGGTCACCGCCGCAATCCGCGGGTTCAATGCGCTCGTCCCGGGCGGCGGCATTCCCCGCCCTGACGTGCTGATCGTCGCGCGCGGCGGCGGCTCGGTGGAGGACCTCTGGCCCTTCAACGACGAGAGGCTGGCGCGGGCGGTGGCGGCGGGGGCGATTCCGCTGATCTCCGCCGTGGGGCACGAAACCGACACGACGCTGATCGACTTCGTGTCCGACCGCCGCGCGCCGACCCCGAGCGCCGCCGCCGAGATGGCCACGCCGGTGATGGCCGAGCTGCGCGCCGCGGTCGCCGATCACCAGCGACGCTTCGCCCGCATCGCCGCTCGCCTGCTGGACGAGCGCCGCCACCGATTGGCCGCCGCGGCGCGGGGATTGCCGCGCCCTGCCGACGTGCTGGCGATCGCGACCCAGCGGCTGGACGCCTGCGCGAGCAAGCTCGGACGCGCGCTGGCCGCCAACGCCGCCGCGCACGAGCGCGACCTGGTGCGCACCGGCGCCCGGCTGTCGCCGATGCTGCTGCGGCGGCGAGCGCAGACGATGGCCGAGCAGCTGGGGCGCTGCACCGGCCGGCTGAGGCCTGCCGCCGAACGCCGGCTCGCCCGGTCGCGCGAGCGGCTGACGGCGCTGGAGAAGCTCCGCCGCACGCTCGATCCCGATCGGCCGCTCGAGCGCGGGTTCGCGCGCGTGCACCACGCCGTCGGGCCGCTCGTGCGTTCGGCCCAGGCGCTGACCGGCGGCGAAGAGGTGAAGCTGGTGTTCAGGGACGGGAGCCGCGGCGCGGTGGTCGACGCCCAGCCGGCGCCGCCGAAGAGCCCGCGTCGCAAGGCCGTCAGCGCCGACCAGGGCGACCTGTTCTGAGCCCGCCGGCTCGCCTACATTGGCGTCGATGAACGCCCACGACCGCCAGCTGCCGCACGATCCCGAGGCCGCCGTCCTGCACTACGGCGACGGCGACTATGCGGTCCTGAAGCCGGGCCGCTACGTGCTCTGCGCCATCACGGGGGCGAAGATCCCGCTCGAGTCGCTGCGCTACTGGAACCCGGTGACGCAGGAAGCCTTCGCCGGCCCTGAACAGGCGCTGGCGCGGTGGCGCGAGCTGAACGGCGGCAAGCTCTGAGCCGATGGCTACTGTCTTCGTGACCGGCGCGAACCGCGGCATAGGGCTCGAGTTCGCGCGCCAGTACGCCGCCGCCGGCGACGAGGTGATCGCCTGTTGCCGCAAGCCCGCCGAGGCCGACGCGTTAAACCGGCTTGCAGCCGGCGGGCGCGTTCGCGTCGTGGCCCTGGATGTTGCACAAGAGGGCATGACCGCCGATGTCGCGGCCGAGCTCCGCGGCGCGCCGATCGACATCCTGATCAACAACGCCGGCATCGCAGGTCCCAGCGAACAGTCGGACCGTCAGGCCGATCCGGACGGCTGGCTGGAGACGCTCCGCGTGAACGCGATCGCGCCGGTCCTTGTCGCACAGGCCCTGCACGACAACCTGGTTGCGAGCGAAGCCAAGCGGCTGGCCGCCATCACCAGCCAGCTGGGCTCGACCGCCAACAACAGCGGGCAGCGCTACGCCTATCGGAGCTCGAAGGCGGCGCTGAACAACGCCATGCGCGGGCTGGCGCGCGATTGGGCGAAGGACGGCGTGCTGGTCGGCATCCTGCATCCCGGCTGGGTGCACACGGACATGGGCGGCCCCGGCGCGCCGGTGACCGCCGAGGAGAGCGTCGCCGGCTTGCGCGAGCGGATCGCCAGCCTCACGCCGGCCACCAGCGGGACCTTCCAGGACTACCGCGGCGTGGCGCTGCCCTGGTGAGCCTCGGCCGCCTCCTTCTCCGCTAGCTCGCGGTAGACGCTGTCCGCCCAGCGGCGGTGCATCCAGAAATACTCTTCCGGATTCTCGCGGGCCCGATCCTCCATGAACTTGGTGATCCTGGCGGTTCCCGCGAACACGTCCGCGTCGCGGTCGCCGGTCCGGTCGAGGTAGTACGGCTCATAGAACGTCATCCGGTAGCGGGCGCCCTTCAGCCGCTCGACCGACATCGGCTGGATACGGGCGTTGGCGGTGAGCGCGAGCCGGATCGGGGCGGGGTCGGTCGGGGCCGCATGGCCGAAGAACGGGACCTGGACCCCGAACGAGAACTTCTGGTCGACCATGATGCCCAGCGAGTCGCCTCTGGCGAGCGTGTTCAGGACCTCGCGCGCGAAGCCCCTCCCCTTGGCGGCGAACAGCTTCACGCCGTAGCGCCTGCGGCTCTCGACGATCCGGCGGTCGAAGTAGGGGTTGTTGGTCGGCCGGTAGGCGAGAAACCCCTGGATGCCGGCCTGCACGACGACCAGCGCCATGACCTCGTAGTTCGAGATGTGGCCGGAGAAGAAGATGGTCGGGATGCGCCTGGCGATCGCCTCCTCCAGGTGCTCGCGGCCGGCGACCACGATGCGGCCGTTCCCCTCGCTCAGACGATGCATCAGGGGCAGCTCGGCGAAGGTGCGGCCGATGTTCCTCCAGGCTGCGCGGGCGATCTCGAGGCGCTTGTCCGGCGGCATGTCGGGAAAAGCGAGGCGCAGGTTGCGGTCGACGGTTCGCTGTTCCGAGGTGAGCGGTCCAATCGTTCCGACCAGAAAGCCCCCGAAAGCCGAGACCAGGTCGGTCGGCCACAGGCGCAGGAAGGCCGAGACCACGTCGAACGCCAGCGCCTCCAAACGCCAGCCGATGTCCTTCAGGAGCCCCGGTCGCTTGTCCGCCATACCCTGTTCCGACGCACGCGAATCCCGTCCTTCCAGGTGCGCGAATTCAACTCAGCGGGATTCAACCGCCACGGCATGTCGATTGCCGGCGACTCGCCTACCCGTCCCGCATTGGGACGCGGGAACCTATTGAAAGGCCAGTCCGTGGGCAACGACATCGACCTACACCTGGGGCGCCGCCTGCGCCGCCGCCGACGGCTGCTGGGGCTGACTCAGCAGCAACTGGCCCAGGTCGTTGGCGTGCGCTTCCAGCAGATCCAGAAGTACGAGTGCGGCGCCAACCGCATCTCGGCCGCCCGGCTCTGGCGCCTCGCCGCGGCGCTGGACGTGCCGGTCGGCTATTTCTACGACGGCCTGGGCGAGGGATCGCGGGTCGAGTCCGCGGCCAGCGACCACGCCGAACCCGGCGAGGTCTTGGCGCGCAAGGAGACGCTGGACCTGGTGCGGGCCTACTATCAGCTGGGCGAGCGCCCGCGCCGGCGGCTGCTCGATCTGGCCAAGTCCCTGAACACGGCGGGCGAGATCGGCTGAGCCTTTGCCTTATCGCCCCCGGCGGCTAAGGCTGCCGGCATGGCGGAACAGCTTTCCCAAACGCGCACCGAAGCGCTCGACGCCCTCCTGCTCGAGCTGAACGCCGCCTCGGCGGCGGCGATCCTGCCGTTCTTTCGCGCCGAGCACGGGCTCGAGGACAAGGGCCGCGACGGCCGCTTCGACCCGGTTACGCTGGCCGACAAGGGCGGCGAGGCCGCCATCCGCAAGCTGGTCGGCGAGCGGTTTCCCGAGCACGGCTTCATCGGCGAAGAATACGGCCCCGAGCGCGAAGACGCCGAGTTCGTCTGGGTGATCGACCCCATCGACGGCACCCGCGCCTTCATCGCCGGCCTGCCTCTGTGGACGACGCTGATCGGCCTGCGCTTCCAGGGGGAGCCGGTGCTGGGCTCGATCGGCCAGCCCTACCTCGGCGAGGTGTTCGTGGGCTCCGCGCTGGGCGCGCGGCTCAAAAAAGGGGACGCCGAGATCCCGATCCGCGTCCGCCCCTGCCCCGACCTCGCCTCGGCGATCATCGCCACCACGGATCCGGAGCTCTTTCGCGCGGGCGAGCAGGAGGGATGGCGCGCGCTGCGGAAGGCCGTGCGGCTCGCGCGGTTCGGTTGCGACGCCTACGCCTACGCCATGGTCGCGATGGGCGCGCTCGACCTCGTCGTCGAAGGCGGCCTGAAGCCGTGGGACATCGAAGCGGCGATTCCGCTGCTGGCCGCGGCGGGCGGCTTCGTCACCGACTGGCGCGGGCGCCCGTTGGGGCGAGAGGCCGGCGCCACGGCCATCGCCGGCGACCGCGCCTGCCTGGATGCGGCGGTCGGCCTGCTCAGCGCGGGCGCGCGATAGCGGCAGCCAGCTGGTCGAACTCGCGCCAGAAGACGGCGCGGATGTCGTCAGTCTCCATCAGGATCTCGTGCAAGGCCCCGGGAACCTCGACCAGGCGGCAGTGCGGCAGGCGCGAGGCCATGAGGCGCTGGCCGGCGTTGTCGACGACGTTCTCCTCACCGGCGCTGAGGATCACGACGGGAATCTCGACCCGCTCGACCTCCGGCGCGCCGTGCAGCCAGGATAGGGCCTCGAACGCGCTCTCGACCCAGCCCAGCGTCGGCGCGCCGAGCCCGAGGTCCCTGTGCTGGAGCAGCAGCATGTGGGTGCGCTCCCACCGCGCGCGATCATGGGTGAGGCGATCGCTTTCGAACGTCGCGGCGTAGGGATCGCCGACCTGGCCGGGCGCATAGGCGTTGGCGAAGCCCGTGTGCGCGGCGACCCAGACCGCGATGCGCAGGAGCCGGTTCCGCTGCGCCGCAAGCCCCAGCATCGGCGCGGACAGGATGGAGCCCGCGAACCGCCGCTCGCCCTTGGCGAACGCCATCAGCGTAAGGCAGCCGCCCATCGAGTGGCTGAGGTCGATCCACGGCGCGGGCAGCGCCGGCTCGTAGTGGTCGAGCAGGGCGCGATAGTCGTCGATCAGGTCCTGGAAGCGGTCGGCGTGGCCCTTCAGCGCGTCGGGCAACAGGCGGCTGGACAGCCCCTGGCCGCGCCAGTCGTGGATGAGGACGCTGTAGCGCCGGTCGAGCAGCTCGGAGATAACCTCGGCGTACTTCTCGATGAACTCCGTCCGGCCCGACGAGATGACCACCGAGCCGACCGGGTCGCCGACGGGATAGAGCGCCGAGCGCTGGCGATGGCCGTGGGCGCCCTCGATCCACTCGACGCGATCGGCCGCAGGCTGAACGACATCCGGATGCGTGCGGATCGATGGCGCGGCGTACCCCATCGCCCCTAGGCGCTCAGCGGCTTCTCGAAGCGCAGCGTCATGCGATCGCTCTCGCCGATCGCATCGTACTTCGCATGGTCGAAGCCCGGGTCCGCCGGCTGTCCGGCCGGCGCGCTCCGCCGGGTCGGCGGCAGCGTCCACACGCCGAACGGATGGTCCTTGGTGTCCTTCGGATTGGCGTTGATCTCGGACGCGGCCTGGAAGACGAACCCCGCCTTCTTGCTCTCGCCGATCACGAACGACGTGGCGACATAACCGTCCGTCGCGCCGGCGACCATGGGCCGTGGGTCGGCGCGATGTTCCTCGATCGCCAGGATGCCGCCCGGGCGCAGCGACGCGTCGAAGCTGGCCAGCGATCGGTGCAGTTCGCCGGGCGCGCGCATGAGGTCGTGCACGAAGCGGCAGAAGAGCACGAGGTCCGCGCCGCCCTCAGGCGCCACGAGGCCTGTCGCGGCGCTGAAGGGCGCATAACCGATCGGACCGTAGACGGACTTGTCGTCGAACCTGGCGTGGAACGCCGCCGCGCCGCGCCTGGCGGCGTCGGACGCACTCGGATCGTTGGGGTCGGTCATGGCCGCGACATAGCGCCCGCCGCCCTGGGCGAGATAGGGTGCCAGGATCTCCGTCCAATACCCGCCCCCGGGGTCGATATCGATCACCGTCAGGCCGGGCTGCACGCCCCAGAACTCGAGGCTGGCGAGCGGATGGCGAAACGGGTCGCGCGCCTTGTTGGCGGCGGAGCGCTGCGGCCCGTCGATCAGCGCCGCGAGCGCCGCATCGGTGTCCGTGGAGGGGGGCGGCAGCGCCTTTGGCGCGTTGGCGAACGGACCGGACTGGGCCTGCGCTGCGGTGGCGGCGGCCGTGGCGACCACGGCCAGGAGCGCACGGCGACGGTTGAGGGTCATCCGGTCAGGCATGGGCGCGCGACCTTCGCTTTTCAAGCGGCAAATCAGCGCCTCGCGGGACTTGAACGGCCGAAAACGCCGCCTACCTCAACAAGCGAAGGTGCTGGAGGACCGGGCCTTCCGGACCGCCGCGAGGCCAATCGGCTCGCCGGCTTCCGTACTCAAAACGCGACCTTGCTTCTTGAGGAGGATGCATATGCG
This sequence comes from Caulobacteraceae bacterium, assembly GCA_035295705.1. Taxonomy (GTDB): domain Bacteria; phylum Pseudomonadota; class Alphaproteobacteria; order Caulobacterales; family Caulobacteraceae; genus Poindextera. The sequence continues at coordinate 1,544 of DATGIN010000101.1, read as the reverse complement.
TACGATCGACTTTTCCCCGCTTTATCGTTCGGCCGTCGGCTTCGATCGGCTGTTCGCGCTTCTGGACGCGGCGTCCAGCGAAGCGCCGGGCTATCCGCCCTACAACATCGAGACCACCGGCGAGAACGACTACCGGATCGAGATCGCGGTCGCCGGCTTCAAGCCGGAAGAGCTGACGATCGAGGTCAAGGAAGGCGTGCTGACCGTCCAGGGCCGCAAGGCCGCGAATGACGGCGACCGCCACTTCCTGCATCGCGGCCTGGCCGAGCGCAACTTCGAGCGCCGCTTCCAGCTTGCCGACCACGTGGTGGTCACCGACGCGCAGTTGAGCGACGGCCTCCTGGCCGTCTCGCTGAAGCGCGAGCTGCCGGAGCAGCTGAAGCCGCGCCGGATCGAGATCAAGACGGGCGCGCAGCCCGAACTGATCGAAGCCAAGACGGCCAAAGCCGCCTAAGCGTCAATCGACCTTCCGACCGAGGGCGGCGCGCGCAACGCGCCGCCCTCTCTTTTGCGCGCGTCATGCGGCGGCGGCGCGGCGGCGGACGATCTGCGCGGCTTTTTCCCCGCGCGCCAGGCCCATGAGATCGGCCGTGACCTCGAGGTAGGCGTGGACGCGCTCGACCGATTCGACGTCTTCGGCCCGCAGCATCTCGAGCAGGTCCTCGACATACTGATCGAGCCGCTCCTCCGACTCTTCCGCGACTTTCGCGCGGGCTGCGCCATAGCCCGACTGCCCTGCCGAGCCGCGGCACGCGTCGAAGAACGCCATCAACCCCTCCGCGCGCTTCAGCGCCTGGACGTCGGGATCGGCCCGCAAGTTCGGCAGTCCACGGAGCTTCTTGCCCAGTCGCACCATCTTCAGCGGCAGCACCGCATCGAGGGCTTTGCTGATCAGATCGAGCCGCGCTTCGGCGAGCTGCGCCAGCAGCTTCTTTTGCTGATGGATGCGACCGCCCCAGGGGCCGTCCCGGCTAAGCTCGATGGCCGTCTCGAACTCGGCGATCTCCATCGAGGCGATTTGCAGCGCCTGGCCGGCGGCGACGCCCGATTCCGCTCCCTCGTTGGGGTCGAGCGCCCTGAAGGCGGAGAGACGCCGGTCGATGTCGTTTAGGATGTAGTCGCCGAAGCGCGCCAGCTCCGAGGCGGCGGCATACTTGTCGCCCGGGTGATCCATGATCGCCGACATCACCCGCAGGATGGCCCACGGCTCCGCCAGGCTCGCGAACAGAATCTCGAAGTACTGCGGGCCGGCGTCTTCCGCCAACGCGACGGCGTCCTTGTAGGCGATCCGGGCGGCCGCCGCCCGCTCGCCGCTCATCCGCGCCACCCAATCGGGCAGCTTCGCCAGCGCCGCCCGCGCGATCGGACACAGGTCCAAGTAGCTGGCGAACAGCGCGCCGCCATCCTTGCAGGCCTGGTTCAGCCGCTGGTTGGCGGCCTGGAAGGCGTTGGCCTCGTAGCGCAAGCCTTGCGCGGCCGCGAGGCAAAGCTCGTCGAAGACCGCCGGCGAAGGCTCGTCGCCGGCGCGGTGTTTCGCGTGCGCG
>DATGIN010000100.1:0-7888 GCA_035295705.1 Caulobacteraceae bacterium | reverse complement strand
GCCCTTCTCGCTCGAGCTCTACGCGCTCCGGCGGCTGCCGGCCCGCACGTTCGCGATCTTCACCAGCCTCGAGCCGGCGCTCGGCGTGCTGGCGGGCTTCGCCATGCTCGGGCAGCGACTGTCGCTCTTCCAGCTGGCGGGGGTGGCCGGCGTGATCGCCGCCGCGGCCGGAGCAGCGTTCGCCCACGCATCCGAGGGGTCGCACGCCGGGGCCGCCTTCGAGGAGGCGCCGCCGACCTGAGCAGCGCCCGCGCCCGAGCCGGGGCGGCTTGACTGACCTCCCGTCATGGGCCGCGCATGGCGGGAGCCTGACCAGGGAGGACCGCCAATGGCTGCGTTCGAGACCATCCTCTACGACGTCGAGGACGGCGTCGCGACCATCACGCTCAACCGGCCGGACCGGCTGAACGCCTTCACCGGCCAGATGATGCTCGACATGATGGCGGCGTTCGATCTCGCCGACGCCGACGATGCCGTGCGCGCCGTCATCGTCACCGGCGCGGGCCGCGGCTTCTGCGCCGGCGCCGACCTTTCGGGCGGCGGCTCGACCTTCGACCGCTCGGTCACGCCGGAGACTCCGCGCAACGACATCCGCATCAACGGCGTCACCCGCGACGGCGGCGGACGCCTGACGCTGCGTATCTTCGAGTCGAAGAAGCCGGTGATCGCCGCCGTGAACGGCCCGGCCGTCGGCGTCGGCGTTACCATGCAGCTGGCCATGGACCTGCGGCTTGCATCGACCGAGGCCCGGTTCGGCTTCGTGTTCGCCAGGCGCGGCCTGGTGCCGGAAGCCGCCTCGTCCTGGTTCCTCTCCCGCGCGGTGGGCGTGCAGACGGCGCTCGAATGGTGCTTCAGCGGCCGCGTCTTCGCCGCGCAGGAGGCCCTCGACCGCGGTCTGGTGCGTTCGCTGCATGCGCCGGACGCGCTTTTGCCGGCCGCCCGGGCGCTGGCGCGCGAGATCGCCGACAACACCGCGCCGGTCTCCGTCGCCCTCACCCGGCAGATGATCTGGCGCATGGCCGGGGCCGACCATCCCATGCGCGCGCATCAGGCCGACAGCCGCGGCATCCAGTTGCGAGGATCGTCCGCCGACGCGCGCGAAGGCGTCGAGTCGTTCCTAGAGAAGCGGCCGGCGCGGTTCTCGAATACCGTTTCCGCTGATCTGCCAGACATTTGGCCGCAGTGGAGCGCGCCAGACTTCGCCTAACGAGGCGCTTGTTCGATCGCCCGGACCTCCGTATGCGTTTCGATTCGAGGGCGGAGGATCGATTTGACGAGCGACGCCAGGGCGATCCCGCTCGAAGCCGAGGTCGCGGCCGATACGATCGCCGTCGAGCCGACGACGCTTTCCAGCGACACGCGGTGGCGGATCCTCGCCTATCTCAGCGTTCTGATCCTGTTGCTTGGGTTCGGCTCGCCCAGCGGCGGGCTGATCGACGTGCCCATCAGCTTCTTTCTGAAGAACAAGCTGCACCTCGCCGCCCACCAGGTCGCCGCGTTCCGCCTGGTGGCGGGAATCCCGCTCTATCTGTCGTTCGTCTTCGGGCTGACTCGCGACACCTGGAGCCCGTTCGGCATGCGCGACCGGGGCTACATGGTGCTGTTCGGCGCGATAACGGCCGCCCTCTTCGTCATCTTCGCATTCGCGCCGTTCAACGAGGGCTCATTGCTGCTCGCGGTGATCGTGCTCACGGCCAGCTTCCTCTTCGTGTCCAGCGCCCAGAACGGACTGATGGCGCAGGTAGGCCAGCAGCACGTGATGTCCGGCCAGGTCAGCACCGTGGTCAATGTCGTCGTCTCGCTGCCCACGCTTGGCGCCCTCGCGCTGGGCGGGGTGCTGAGCGATGCGCTGGAGGGCCGCAACGGCCCGGCCGCCGGCCGCATTCTCTTCCTCACCGGCGCGGCCATCATGGCCGCGGTGGCCCTCTTCGGGCTCCTGCGCCCCAAGAGCGTGTACGACAACGTCCACGTAGAGACCCGGCCGGTCGGCAACCCGTTCGCCATCCTGGCCCGCGATGTCGTCCGGCTGTTCAGCTACTGGCCGGTCTATCCCGCCTTGCTCATCTGGGCGCTCTGGCAGTTCGCGCCCGGCGCGCAGACCCCGCTGCAGTTCTACCTGCAGAACACCCTGCACTCCAGCGACGCGGAGTGGGGCTGGTGGAACGCGATCTTCGTCGGCTCCTTCATCCCCACCTTCCTGCTCTACGGCTGGCTCAGCCAGAGGTATCCGCTGCGGCCGCTGCTTTGGTGGGGGGCCGTGGTCGCGGTCCCGCAGATGGTGCCGCTGCTGTTCATCCACAACGCTGTCGGCGCGCTCGTCGCCGCCGTGCCGATCGGCCTGATGGGCGGGGTGTGCAGCGCGGCCTACACCGACCTTCTCATCAGATCCTGCCCGCGCGGTCTGCAAGGCACGGTGCTGATGGCCTCGGTCGCGCTCTATTGGATCATGTCGCGGTTCGGCGATGTGCTCGGCACCGCGCTCTACGACCGCTTCAAGAACTTCACCGTCTGCGTCATCGCCATCACCGCGGTCTACGCCTCGATCCTGCTCGTGTTGCTAATCGTGCCGAAACGCCTGACCAGGACCGCCGACGGCGAAGCGCCCGAGGGCGGTTTCGCCACCCAATAGATCTGCCCATACGCGACTGCTGGAGAGCCTGATGACGACAGATGCAGCCGCCGTCGAGCTTCAACCCTCGCCGGACGGCGAAACGATCGCTGTGCCGGGGACGACGCTGCCCGTCTCCGTGCGGACGCGCATCCTGATCTACATGGGCGTCCTGCTGCTGCTCCTCAGCTTCGGCGGCGGGCTGATCTCGATCCCGATCAACTTCTTTATGAAGAACAAGCTGCATATGAGCGCGCATGCGATCGCGACGCTCCACATCTTCACGGGCATCCCGGTCTACCTCGGATTTCTCTTCGGCCTGGCGCGCGACCAGTGGAGCCCGTTCGGACTCGGTGATCGTGGCTACCTCATCCTGTTCGGCGCCATAAACGCGGTCCTCTATGCGGCTTTCGCGTTCGCCAGCCTGGACAATCAGCTCGTCTTGCTCCTGACGCTGGTCGTCCTGAACTGCGCCGGTCTCTTTCTCTCCAGCGCCTACGCCGGCCTGCAGGGGCAGATCGGCCAGCAGCACGTCATGCCTGGGCAAATGAGCACCATGTTCAACGTCGTCGGCACCATCCCGACGCTCGCGTCGCTGGTGCTCGGCGGCATCGTCAGCGATCAGCTCGAGACGGCGCACGGCGTGATGGCCGCCCGCGTCGTCTTCCTCATCGGCGCCGCGCTCAGCGCCGCCGTCGCCGTTTTCGGGCTACTCCGGCCAAAGAGCGTCTACGACACCCTGCATGCCGAGCTCGGGCCAAAGGCCAACCCCTTCGCCGACTTCGGACGGCTGCTGCGCTATTGGCCGGTCTACCCCGCGCTGCTGATCTGGGGCCTCTGGAGCTTCGCACCTGGCTCCAACACGCCGCTGCAGTTCTACCTCCAGAACACCCTGCACTCGAACGACGCCGCCTGGGGCTACTGGAACGCCATCTTCGCCGCGTCCTTCCTTCCGACGTTCCTGCTCTACGGCTGGTTGAGCCAGAAATATCCGCTGCGGCCGCTGCTCTGGATCGGGACGATTATCGGCATCCCGCAAATGATCCCGATGGCCTTCATCCACTCCGTGCCGGTGTCCTTCATGGCGGCCGGGGGGGCTGGGCTTATGGGCGGCATGTGCACGGCGGCGTACACCGACCTGCTCATCCGATCCTGCCCACGGGGACTGCAGGGCACGATGCTCATGGCGGCGACCGCGCTTGCGGCGATCGCCGTGCGCGGCGGCGATCTCCTCGGCGCCAACCTCTACGACAAGTTCAAGAACTTCAACGTGTGCGTGATCGCGATCACGATCGTCTACGCCTCGATCCTGCTGGTGCTGCTGGTGGTGCCGAAGCGTCTCACCGCAACCGCCGACGGCGAGACGCCCGAAGGCGGCGAGTACGCCACGCAGTAGGCCTCAGCTCGCCGTCGCCGCCCGCCGCCGGGTTGCGACGACCACGACGGCGAAGACAACGGCCGCGGCCGCGCCCAGCGCCGCCTCGGTCAGCAGCATGGCCGTCGTCCCGAAGCGGGTCTGAACAGGGCCTTCGATCGCGTTGACATAGAGCAAAGGCGCGTTTGCGACGCTGGCCATCAGGTTGAACTTGGTGGCGGCCGCCCCGGCGCCGATCGTCTCGAGCGTCAGCGCAGCGTAGGCCGCGAACGCGAGGCTGGTCGCCGCCGCGTAGGCCAGGGCGAAGACCGCGTACATCGCCGCCGTCCGCGGCGCGACGGCCATGCCGACCGCCACGGCGGCGGACACCAGGCTCAGCAGCACGTAAGCCGCCTTCCGGTCGAGGCGGTCGCACAGGTAGCCGCCTGCGATGGCGCCGACCGCCGAGGCGCCGCTGGCCGCCAGGCCGGACACCAGCGCGATCAGGTTGGCGGAGGCCTTCCACTCGTCGGCGATCGCGGAGAAGTAGTTCGCGGCGACGCCGGTCCCCAGCGGCAGCAGGAACACCAAGAGGGCAAGCAGGCCTGGACGCGACCAGGCGATCGCCCAAACATCCTGCAGCACGTTGCGGAGGGTCTTCGCGTAGCTGTCCCGCCGGTGGTCGAGCTTGGCGGCGGGGACGGCGAAGAGGGCGCCGGCGCAGGCGAAGATGGCCACGGCGAGCGCCGTCCCCGCGACCCAGGGGCTTACGTGCACGGCGAGCCACAGCCCGGCGCCGCCGCCAAGGCTGCCGCCACCGAGGTTGCCGACCTGGCTCCAGCCGCCCGCCTTGCCCCTGCGGTGGTCGGCGATCCCGTGCGCCATCAACGCCTCGGCCGATATCGATGTGAAGGTGGCCGCCACGTTGAGCAGGAAGACCACGACGCCGAGGTAGCCCAGCGTCGCTGGCCCCATCGGGATCACGCCCAGCGCCGCTATCCCCGCGCCGACGACGAGCACGCCGATGACGTACCAGGCCTTGGGCGTCAGCGTGATGTCGATCAGCGGCGCCCAGAAAACCTTGATCACGTTCGGCAGGATGGCGAGGCCGATCAACCCGCTGATCGCCGCCGTGGACACCCCGGCGCGATGCAGGAAGTAGACCAGCGTGACGCCCAGGAACCCGCCGGAGGCGCCGAAGGGGAAGAAGAGCAGGGCGAAGACTGCCGGGCGCGCTGACGGGGCGGCCGCCGGGACGCGGATATCCATGAACAGCCTTTCCCCGACGCCGGACGCCCGCGCCGCGGCCGCGCGCGCCGCGCAAACGCCTGATTAACCGAACCATGGCGAAGATGCGCCCCTCTCGGAGCGCTTCTTTGAGCGACACCGCCCCCCTCGATCTTGCGCCGGACGAGTCAGAGCCGGTCGCCCCGCCGCCGTCGAAGGCCCGCATGGCGCTTCTGCGGCGCCTGGCCGACGTCGTCTGCCTGCCGTCGAGCCGCGTGAACGCGTTCGAGCGGTCGATGACCGCCGATCTGCTGGTGGAGATCCTGCGCGACGCGGGGTCGGAAGAGCGCGCGCGGGTGGCGATGCGCCTGTCCAACCTCACCGATCCGCCGTCGGTGCTGGCGCGCCTGCTGCTGCGGGACGTGATCGAGGTGTCGCGGCCGCTGATCGAGATGTGCCAGGCGCTGAGCGATGCGGACCTGCTCGATTGCGCCAAGCATGCGTCGATCTTCCACCGCATCGCCATCGCCCACCGACGCGAGCTCAATCCCGTCGTTTGCGAAGCGCTCGTCGAGCGGATGGAGGCGCCGGTCATCGAGGCCGTCCTGCGCAACGAGCACGCCAAGCTGTCGGCGAACGCGCTCGAGATCCTGGTCGCCGCGACCCGTGAGCACCCCCGCACCATCCCCGCGCTGTTGCGGCGCCCGGAGCTTCGCCCTTCGCACGCCTACATCCTGTTCTGGTGGGCGGACGCCGACGCCAGGCGCGCCATTCTCATGCGGTTCGCCGTGTCGAGAGAGATCCTGCAGGAGGCGGCAAGCGACGTCTTTGCGCTCGCGGCGGCCGAGAAGTGGGCCGACCCGTTGTCGCGCAAGGCCCTGCAGTTCATCGAGCGGCGCCAGCGCAACCGCGCCGCGATCGACAAGAGTCCGTTCGCGAGCCTCGAGGCGGCGGTCGCCGCCGGACAGGAAGGGATGAGCCGCGAGGTCGCGGAGGAGATCGCGTACCTTTCCGGCATCAAGCCGACCACCGGCGCGAAGATCTTCACCGATGCGGGCGGCGAGCCGATCGCCATCCTCTGCAAGGCGACTGGCCTGCCGCGGGCGGCCGTCAAGGCTATCTGGCGCGGGCTTCGCCGGCGCGACACGGACTCGTCCGGCGAGACGTGGCCGGCCCTCGAGCGGGTGCTGATCACCTACGACATGATCGCCGTCGATCGCGCGCAAACGGTGTTGCGCTACTGGAACTGGGCGCTCACGTCGGCGCTGACGCCGGCCCTCCTGAAAGCCATTCGCGACGGCGACGAGGACGGCCTGGACGAATATTCGGTGCCGGAGCGCGCCGCCATGCTGGCGCTCTCGTCCGACTTCGATCGCTGAGACGACTCGTCAGCGGTTGCCGCAGAGCACAGCCACTGTGCTGTGACTTGCGCTGTCGCCACATCTACATTTGTTCTTGACGCCGACTTATTGGTCGGATCGGACCATTCGGTTATTGTGTTGCTGCAACGGCCTCGTTATGAAGTTTTCAACGCGGGCTGAAAAAGCACTGCTCACAAACAGAAACGTCGACAGGCAAGAATCGGACATGGACGATAAATCAGAAATCATTGAGATGACCGCCGACATCGTCGCCGCCTACGTCGGCCACAATTCTGTGGCGGCTGGCGAGTTGCCGTCGCTCATCCAGAGCGTCCACCGCGCGCTGGCGGGCGTTTCCTCTGGCGCGGAAGCGGTCGAAGCCGCCCCGAAGGAGCCGGCGGTGCCGATCAAGCGCTCGATCACCCCGGACCACCTGGTCTGCCTGGAAGACGGCCGCAAGTTCAAATCGCTGAAGCGGCACCTGCGCACCAAGTACAACATGAGCCCGGAGGATTATCGGGCCAAGTGGAACCTGCCGAAGGACTACCCGATGGTGGCGCCCAACTACGCTCGCGCCCGCTCGGAACTGGCCAAGCAGATGGGTCTGGGACAAGGCGGTCGACAGGCGTCGCGCAAGCGCCGCTAGACGCCGTCTGGCCCCGGCGAACAGCGCCCGCCGTCTCGAGGGAGACGGCGGGCGTTTTTGCGCCTCCTGACGGTCACGATTGCGACAACTTGACTCGGCCCGGAAATCTGCGGCCGGCGCCATTTTTGCGCTTTGAGCGATTCGGCGAATAGGCGATAGTGAATCGCTGGGATTCCAAGGGGTTGTTAACGAATCCGCAGATGAACACGCAACTTGGCGCGCCGACGGCGGCCCTGCGGGCCCATGAGGAGTTGTTCGCCTATTGGGCGGGGCTGCGCCGCAGAGGCGCCTTGCCCAGCCGCGCGGACCTCGACCCGGCGGCGATCAAACGACACCTGCCGCTGCTCAGCCTGACCATGGTGACGAGCGAGCCGCGCGACTATCGCATGCGGCTGGCCGGCACCGCGCTGTGGGGAGTTTACGGCGGCGAGATCACCGGCCGGCGGCTCAGCGACATCTACGCGACGCAGGCGGCCGCCTATTGGCGCGGCGAGCTCGACCAGGTGGTCGAGGGTCGTCGCCCGCGCGCCGGCCACCACAGCATGGCCTGGCGCGGCGCGGCGCACATGAGCCTGCTCTGGCTGCGCCTGCCCCTGGCCAGCAACGGCCGCGACGTCGACCTCATCCTCGGCTACGACGTGGTGGTGGCCCCGCACGCCGAGCCGCTGAGCGGGATCCGGGCGGCTTGAGAC
>DATGIN010000099.1:0-20650 GCA_035295705.1 Caulobacteraceae bacterium | reverse complement strand
GTTCACGGCGCTGGCCATCCGCGACCAGATCGCGCCGCCGACCATCAACCTGGACAACCCCTCGGTTGAGACGCCGCTCGATCTCGTACCGCACAAAGCCAAGCCGATGGCCATCGACGTGGCGCTCTCCAATAGCTTCGGCTTCGGCGGCACCAACGCATCCCTGATCCTGAAGAAGGTCTCATGAACGGGCGGCAGGCTCCGGGGCGGCGACGCGAGTTCGGCGGCCTCCCTGCCGGCCGCCGTTTCGCGATCATGGCGACCAGCGCCGCCGCTACGCTCGGCCTTATGCTGATGCTGCTCGCGCTCGTTGGCGTGTGGCTGTTCCAGGGGCCGGGGCCTGCGGCTCGCGCGACCGATGTCATCCTGCCGCCGGGAGCGCGCACGCCGCAGATCGCCGCGGAGCTGGAGCGAGAAGGCGCGATCGGCTCATCGAGCGTGTTCATGCTGGCCGCCGAGCTGACCGGCGCGGCGCGGCGCCTCAAGGCCGGCGAGTACGCGTTTGCGCCACACGCCTCGATGGCGACGGTCATGCGCATGATCCGCCGCGGCGAAATCGTGCACCACCTGATCACGATCCCGGAGGGCTTCACCTCGCAGGCGGTGATCGACACGTTGGACGCGACGAGCATCCTGACCGGCTCGGCGCCCATTCCGCCAGAAGGCTCGGTTCTGCCGGAGACCTACGAGGTCCAGCGTGGGCAGGATCGCGCGGCCGTGCTGCAGCGGATGATGGACTCCCGCGACCAGCTGCTGGCCGCTCTCTGGGCGCAGCGGCGGCCGGATCTGCCGCTCAGCAGCCCGCAACAGGCAGTGATCCTCGCCTCGATCGTCGAGAAGGAGACCGCGCTGCCGAACGAGCGGCCGCGCGTTGCGGCGGTGTTCCTCAATCGCCTGCAAAAAGGGATGAAGCTCGAGGCTGATCCAACGGTCATCTACGCGTTGACACGGGGAGCGGCGCTCGGCCGACCCTTGCGGAGCGGTGATCTAGCGACGCCCAGCCCATACAACACCTACGCGGTAGCCGGACTGCCGCCGACGCCCATATGCAACCCGGGCCGCGCTTCGCTGGCGGCGGTGTTGGACGCCCCGCGCACGAACGAGCTCTATTTTGTCGCCAACGGCACGGGCGGTCACACGTTCGCGGCCACGCTCGATGACCATCAGAAGAACGTCGCGCATTGGCGCTCCATCGAGCACCTGGCCGTGCAGCCCGCGTTGGTCGTGGCCGCGCGAGGCTCGACCCGGTGAGCCTATCCGGGATGACCGGCTTCGCGCGCGCCGCGGGCCGTGCAGGCGGTTGGAGCTGGGCGGTGGAGGCCCGGTCGGTTAACGGCCGCTCGCTCGAAACCCGCTTTCGGGGGCCGGTTCTCTTTGATGCTCTCGAACGGGCGGCGCGCGAGGGCGCCCAGTCCCGGTTCAGTCGCGGGCAACTCACGGTTACGGTCAGCGCCCGGCAGGCGGCCGGGGCCGCCGGCGTCAGGATCAACACCGAGCAGCTGGAGCTCTACCTCGAACTCTGCCGCCCCTACATCGAAGCCACCCTTGGCGCGCCGCCGGCGCTTCACGGGCTGCTCGCGCTGCCTGGCGTGATCGAACAGGCCGGCGACGAGGACGATCCCGACGCACGCGCCGAGCTCGAGGCGGCGATCGCGCAAACGATCGGTGAGGCCCTGGACGGCCTGCAGGCCGCACGGCTGGCCGAGGGTGGGGCGCTTGCCCCCGTGCTCGGCCGGCTCGTCGATCGCATCGAGGCGCTGACCGAGGACGCGGCCGCGCACGCGCGCGAACAACCCGCTCTGGTCAAGGAGCGCTTCGCCAAGCGGATCGCCGAGCTGGTTGCGGAGCCGGGCGCGCTCGACGAGCGGGTGGTGCAGGAAGCGGCGCTGATGGCCGGGCGCGCCGATGTTCGCGAAGAGCTCGACCGGCTCGCCGCTCACGTGGCGAGCGCGCGCCAGCTGCTCGCCGCCGAAGGTGCGGTCGGGCGTCGCCTCGACTTCCTGGCGCAGGAATTCATGCGCGAGGCCAACACGCTGTGCTCGAAGTCGGCCAGCGTGACGCTCACGGCGGTTGGCCTGGAGCTGAAGGCGGCGATCGATCAGCTGCGCGAACAGGTGCAGAATGTCGAGTGAGCGGCGGGGCCTGATGCTGGTGGTGTCCAGCCCCTCCGGCGCCGGAAAAACCACGCTCTGCAACCGGCTGCTCGCCGCCAGTCCGGACCTCGTGCTGTCGATTTCGGCGACGACGCGGCCGCCGCGGCGGGGCGAGGTCGACGGCCGCGAGTATCACTTCATCGACCGCACAGCGTTCGATGCAATGGTCAGCGAGGACGCTTTCTTGGAATGGGCCGAGGTGCACGAGCACCGCTACGGAACGCCCCGAGCCGCCGTCGCCCGAGCGCTCGAGAGCGGCAAGGATGTCCTGTTCGATATTGACTGGCAGGGCGCGGCGCAGATCGCAGCGGCGGCGCCAGGCGAGGCCGTCCGCGTGTTCGTATTGCCGCCCTCGATCGCCGATCTCGCGGTTCGGCTGCATGGCCGGGGGCAGGACGACGAAGACGTCATCCGTCGTCGGCTGGCGCGGGCCTACGGCGAGATCGCTCACTGGATCGAATACGACTATGTGCTGGTCAACCAGGACCTTGATCGCGCGTTCGAAGCGCTCGCCGCCGTCTACCAGGCGGAGCGTCTGAAGCGGCTGCGCAACCCTTGGCTGAAGGGGTTCGTCGACCACCTGCTCGAGCAGACGCTGCCCAGCCGCTAGCGGCCCTTCACGAGTCTTGGCATGAGCCAGCGCCAGAAGCGATCCTGGTCGACCTCGAGCGCAACGTCCACGTTGGGCTGGCCCGTTGCGATCAGAGTGCGGCCCTCCGTATCCACGCTCAGGCACATTGGTTCAACTCTGAACATCTCCGGCTCGATCGCCAGGGCCAGCGCGGCGGTGTCGAAGAGGATAGGCGTGAGCCGCCCGGCCGCGGCGGCCCACTGGAGATAGGTGAGCGCCAGGGCGTCCGTTATCGGCGTCGAGCGCGTGAAGATCAGCTGACGCTTGAGTTCGTCGAGCGCCAGCATCGTGCAATCGAGCGGTGCGAGCAGGGTCGGGACGTCGGAATCGATCACCGCGCGGGCGGCGGCGATATCGGAAACGATGTTGTGTTCGGCCGACGGCTCGCCGCCCTCGCTCCAGGGCAGGTCGCGGTATCCGCGATGCACGGAGCCGCCCATCACCACGATGCGCTTCAGCTTGCGGAAGACCGCACCGTCGCGTCGGAGCGCGGCGGCGACGTTGGTCAGCGGGCCGATGGCGAGCAGGGTGAGCTCGTCGGGCTCGGCTGCAATCGTCTCCAGGATGAAGTCGACCGCCTGGGCCGCCGGTCCGTCCGGCCCGCCGCGCGCCCAACGGCGGTGCGTGAACCGCGCGCCGGTGCGGATCGTAGCGCCCACCGCGACGGGGACGTCGTCTCGGCCCGCGACCGCCAGGAAACGGCGCGTCAGGCGAGCGCGGAGGTCTGCATCGCCGACGACCGTCGTCACGCCCAGGAGGTCAACTTCGGGGCTGGCTAGGGCGACAGCCAGGGTGAAGATGTCGTCGTAGTCGTCGCCGATGTCGGTATCGATGATGAGCTTCATGGACCGTCCGCCCTTGGCTGGTCGGATACGAGCGCGCGGGCGAGGGCGAGGAAGCCGTCGACCGGCACGTCTTCCGCGCGGAGCTTGGAGTCGATTCCGGCCCGCGTGCTCAGCGCCTCGCCGCCAAGGCGCCGCAGGCTCGACCGCAGCATCTTGCGGCGCTGCCCAAAGGCCGCGCGTGTGACGTCCTCGAGCCTTGCGACGACCCGATCGGAAAGGCGCTCGCCCTTTGGCGCAAAGCGCACAACGGCGGAATCGACCTTCGGGGGCGGCGTGAACGCTCTGGCGGGCAAAGTCATCGCAATCTCGGGCGAGGCGAGCGCCTGCGCCAACACGGAGATCCGGCCGTACGCGGGCGCGCCGGCAGGGGCAACGATCCGCTCGGCAACTTCCTTCTGGAACATCAGCGTCATCGATGCGGGTCGGAACGCAGCGGTCAACCACTTGGCGAGCAGTGGGGCCGAGATGTTGTAGGGAAGGTTGGCCACGACACTGGCTGGCGCCCCAGCAGGCAGCAGTGCGCGCTCGTCGACGGCGAGGGCGTCCGCCGCGACGATCTGAAGCCGACCCTCGGCGGCGTCGGCCAGTTCGGCCAGCAAAGGCAAGAAGCGGCGGTCGCGTTCGATCGCGATGACCCTCGCGCCGGCGGCGAGCAGGGCGCGGGTCAGGCCGCCGGGTCCGGGGCCGACCTCGATGACGAACGTGTTCTCCAGCGGCCCGGCCAAGCGGGCGATCTTCGCGGTGAGGTTCAGGTCGAGTAGGAAGTGCTGGCCGAGGGCGCGCTTCGCCGCGAGTCCGTGTGCGGCCAGGCCGTCACGCAGCGGCGGCAGCGAGTCCAACTTCACGCGGCTGCGCTTAGGCTCCGGCGGCGCGTTGCGATCGCGTCGGCCAGCTTGAGCGCGGCGATCAGGCTGTCGGCGCGAGCGACGCCGCGGCCGGCGATGTCGAACGCCGCGCCGTGATCGGGCGAGGCGCGGACCACCGGAAGGCCGAGCGTGACGTTCACGCCGCCCCAGAAGTCGAGCATTTTCACGGGGATCAGCGCTTGGTCGTGATACATGCAGAGCGCGGCGTCGTAGCTCCGGCGCGCCTCGGCGTGGAAGAGCGTGTCGGCCGGCTTTGGATCGGTGCAGTCGACGCCGAGGTCGCGGAGCGCCCGCGCCGCCGGCCGGATGATCTCGATCTCCTCGCGGCCCAGCGCGCCGTCCTCGCCCGCGTGGGGATTTAGCGCGGCCAGCGCAACGCGCGGATGGGCGATGCCGAAGTCCCGGCGAAGCGCCTGCGCCGTGACGAGGCCAGCATTGACGATGCCCTCGATGCTGAGCGCGGCGGGCGCGTCGCGGACGGCGAGGTGGATGGTTGTCAGACTGACGCGCAAGTCGGCGGCGATCAGCATCATCACTGGGCCCCGCGCGCCGTCGTAACGAGCAGCGGCGGTCAGCTCGGCGAGGAACTCGGTGTGGCCGGGAAAGCCGAAGCCCGCGGCGTAGAGCGGCGCCTTGGCGATAGGCGCCGTCACCAGTCCGGCGACCTCGCCAGAGAGAGCCAGTCCGACCGCCGTCTCGATCCAACGGATCACGGCCGGTGCATGCGCCGGGTCGGCGTGGCCGGCGACCACGTCGGCTTGGAGTGGCAGGTCCAGCACCGGCAGCGCTTCCCGGAAGACGGCTTCCGCCTCGCTTGCCGCGGCGACCCGTTTGACCGGCGCCTCGCCACCGACTGCGGCCGCCTTCAGCAACTCATGGTCGCCGATCGCCATGAACGAAGGCCCGCTGTCGCTGAGCGCCCGCCACGCCTTGACCACGATCTCGGGACCGATCCCAGCCGGGTCGCCCAGGCTGAGGGCGAGCGTGCTCACGGGAACTCGATGGTCGCCGAGTTCCGCAAATCGCGCAGCTGTCGCTTGGAGATCAAGCTGAGCTGGTCCTCGCGCAGGCGGGTCTCGACCTCATCGCGCGAGGGAATGTCGACACCGGCCTGACGGCGGTTGCAGACGGCCAGCAGATGCAGGCCGGCGTCGGTGCGGATGGGCTCGCTGACCTGGCCGACGGCGAGATTGAGCACCGCCTGACGAAACTCGGGCTTCAGGTCCTTGACGTCCGCTTCGCCAAGATCGCCGGCGACCACTCCGGGCACGCGCCCGGCCCGCGCTTCGAGCCCATCGCAACCCTTAAGCTCGGTCCTCAGCGCGTCGAGCTTCGCCGTCGCAGCCGCCACGTCGGCGGCGGGCGCATCGGCGGTCAGGCTGATCGCCGCTTGCTTCAGCGTGACGAGCTCGGAGGTCGCGCCCGCATGCTTGTCGCGCAGAAGCACGACGTAGACCCCGTTCGACGCGGGAATGGGCTTGGACAGCTCGCCCGGGCGGAGCTGCTCGACCACCGAGCGAACCTCGACGGGGAGCTGGCTCTCCGTCAGCCAACCGGCGTCGCCGCCGGTTGCGGCGGTGGAATCGTTCGAGAACTGCCTTGCGACCTGCGCGAACGGCGCCCCCTGCTGCATCTGGGTCACCAGTTGCGAAGCGCCCGACATGGCGTTTTGCATACCGCCGGCCTGGCTGGCGTCGAGGTAGATGAGCCCCAGCAGGTACTGCGGCTCGGCCGCCGCCGCCTCGCGTGCGGCGATGGCGGCCGAGACCTGCCCCTGACTGATCTTCATGCGCGAGCCGCCGTAGCGGCCGCCAATCCAGCGTTCCCAGCTGATCTGGGCGCGAATCTGGTCGCGGATCGTTCGGGGATCGATCCCGGCGCTGCCAAGGGCGGAAAGAAACTGCTGCTCGTTCATGTGGAAGCTTTCCTGGGCGATGTCGCCCAGCCGCTCGTCCACTTCGGCGTCGGTGGCCACGATCTGCGCAGGCGAGCCTTGCTTTGACTGGTCCCTCTCCGCCCGCCGCACCTCCTGCAATTCGAGCCGCTCGTCGATCAGCTCGTTCAGCGCCTCCTGTTCCAGCTGCGGCTTGTTCTGCTCGGTGACCTGGATGCCGCTGGTGGCGATGATGAAGCGGATCCGCTGCGCGACGTCGTAGCTGGATATGATGTTGTCGTTCACGACCGCGACGACGCCTTCGCGCAGCGCCGGCGCCGGCAGGCCCTGCGCCTGCGCAAACTGCGCCGCTCCGGCCAGGGCAAGGATCGTGGCGACCGCGCTCACCGCCGTAATCGCTTGGCTCATCTTGTCGGTCGATCCCTTTGAATTGCTGCGGCTACTGCGCCACCGCTCCACGCGGTCCATTGTTCAGCCCTTCATCGTACGCTTGGCCGCCCAATGTGGCGAGCGTTAGGCGCAAGAACACCGAGTCCGACTCGCCGAGGCGGCCGACCACGGTCGATTGGTGGCGGTACACGACGGCCACTTTGACGCAGTCGTCCTTGTAGAGGATACCAAAGTCCACCAGGGTCCAGCGATTGATCTCGATGTCGCGGATGGCGTCGAGGTCGAAGCCCCAGTGCCTGGTCACCAGGATCTCGTTGCCTGTCTCGAGGTTGCGCACTGGGCCGGTGATCTGCGTGTTGTCGTCAAGATAGCGAAAGTAACCGTCGATTCGCGCGGTGGCGTAGTTCACGCCGACCTCGACCCGCTCGATGCTGAGGGCGTCGTTGATCAGCGCGCGGCCAAACGCCGAGACTCCATCGATCGGCGTGGCTTCGGCGGCGATGACCCAGTCCGACGCCGTTCCGTCCAGGCCCGTCCGCTGCGGAAAGACGTTGGTGCGCTGGGCCCGGAACGTGCGGCCGAACACCAGATTCGCGCTCAACCCGTCGCCCCATTCGAACGTGGCCTCGCCTCCCAGATTCAGCCGCTGGCCGCCCTCGTAGAGGTCAAAGCCGTTGAATTTCTCGGGCGAGAACAGGTCGGACTCGTCGTACTCGAAGATGACGTCGTCCTCGTTGGGGATGTTCCGGTTGGCGTTGTAGTCCGGCGAGAGGGCAATCTGGGCGATCGGCTCGAGCACGATCGTCGTTCCTCCCGCCTGGCGGATGAACGGCCAGCTGACCGTGACGCCGCCGGTCGCCAATCCCTGCGTCACGGTCGCTGAGCGAGTCGGGAGCGTGAGGTTGCGGACGTCGAAGACGTCGGCGCGCAGGTCGAGGAAGGGCTGCGCACGGATTCCGTTGGCCGTCGTATAGGTCGAAAGCCAGTTCAATTCGCCCGAGGCGCGGTCGTATGCGCCCGAGAGCGTGGGAGCCACCGGCGACTCGTCAAAGTTGAGCATCACCGCGTTGCCGACGAGCTGCAGCCGGCCGCCCAACACGTTGAAAGGCGCGTCCCAGCGGCCTTCGACGAACGGAGCGACCAGCGGAAACGTTCGGTTGTTGTCGGTCACTCGCAGGCCCTGCACGTCCAGGGCGGCCAGCTGCAGGTAGCTGTCCTGGTCCTGGCGGGTCACGTAGATCTGCGAGAGCAGCCGCTGGCTGTCCGACAGAAAGAGGCCGTGGTCGGCGTAGGCGCTCGGCACGTCGTACTTCTGGAACAACAGCGGGTCGGACGTGCGGTCGGCGGTGAACCCCCAGGACCAGTTGGCGCTGAGATCGAACTGGCCGTTGGCCAGGATGTAGGCGCGCGACTGTTCAGGGCCGAACTTGCGCCCGTTGGAGTCGAAGTCGGCCTCGTAGGTGTAGCCGGCGCGCACATCCAATGCCCCGGAGTAGAACCGCTCGCGCCAATCCAGATTGAGAAACGGGTTCACCTTGCTGTTGATCTGGGGGCTGAAGAGCAGCTCCGTCGAAGGGTTGATGACCCACAGAATCGGCTGCTCGTACGACGTTCCCCGCTCCTTGGTGTAGAAGGACACGCGCGGAACGAGCAGGCCCGAGGCCCGCGGCGCGGTCGGGTCCGGATGGAACAGCACGGGGGCAAAGAAGACCGGCAGCCCTTTGATGCGGATGATGGCGTTCCGGTAGTAGACGAGGTGCCTTTGCTGGTCCTCGATGACCGTCGACGCCTGAATCGACCAGGTCGGCTGCTCCTGCCTGCCGTCATCGGCGCAGATGTCGCACGGCGTGAAGACCGCTCGATCCAGCTCCTCGACCGTCGCGCTGCGCCGCACCGCGACCGCGGCGGCGATCTTGCCGTTCAGCGGAAGACGGGCCGAGAAGGCCTCGGCGAATCCGGCGCGCATCTTGTCGTCCAGCACGACGTGCTTGGCGTATTCGGCGGTGTCGTCGGCGTTGATGATCTGCACGTCGCCGTCGGCGGTTACCACGCCCGTCGCGACGTCATAGACCACGGAGTCGGCGCGTAGCGTCCGGCCCTGGTAGCGCGCCTCCACCCCGCCTCGCGCGGTCCAGCGATTTGTCTTGTCGTTGCGGATCAGCGTGTCGGCTTCGAGGTAGAAACCCCGATCGTGCAGGCCGTCGTCGGTGAGCTGCTTCGGCACGGGTGCAGGCGTCGGCGGCCCTTGCAGGTCGATGGGCAGCCCTGGCGCCGCCTGGCCCGGAATGCGAACCGGAAGCTGGCCGATGCTCTGCGCGGCCGCCGCGCTGGCGACCAGCCAGACGGTCGCCGAAGCGGTGGCGAACAGGATCGATCCGAACAGTCTGATGCGTCCCGATCGATCGACGCGCATCGAACGAAAGCATCCCCCAACAGACTTCGCGGCGACGCGGCCGGCTCTTTCGTTCTTATCCGGCTAGCCGTCCTCGGTATAGCAGAGCACGGTGAAGCCTGACAGGAGCGCCAAGATCGGCGGCGTCCACGCGGCCGCGAACGGCGGCACGGCGTTGGCCTCGCCCAGGGCGCCGCAGAGCTGGTTGAAGAAGAACAACCCAAAGCCCAGGGCCAGCGCCGCACCAGCGAACATGGCGATGCCGCCCAATCGCACGAGGCGCAGCGAAAACGCCGCCGCAAGCACCGCCATCGCGGCGAAGAACAGAGGCGTCGCGAGCAGTTGTTGCAGTTGCACGCGATACCCTTGGGCTGAAAAGCCCGCCTGCTCGTTGCGCGCGATGGCCCCCCACAGGCCCCAGAACGGCACCGCTTTGGGCGAGGCGTAGCTCTGCAGCGCGGTGCGAGGATCGAGCGAGGAGGGGATGGTCAGGGTGTCGTAGCGGATCGCCTCGGCGCCGGGGGTCGCTTCGCGCGCACCGGCCAGCAGCCATCGGCCGGGCAACAGCCACGCCTGCCCGGCTTCGACGCGGCGGGAGAACTGCGCCGAGCCGGCGTCGCCGAGGTCGAAGAAGAACAGCGACACGCCGCGCAGGTGCAGCAAACCATGATCTTCGTCGCCGGAGCGCGCCCGAACGATGAGTTGGTTGTGCGCATCGCTCTGGCGTAGCCAGATGTCCGTCAGCCCGTTCGTCTGCACGCCCTCGATCAGCGAGGCGCGCTCACGCTCGAACTGGCCGTTCATCACCGACGCGAGCGGGTTCAGCACCGTGACCGTCAGGACGCCGACGGCGAACGCTGCGCCGGCGGCGGGGAAGATGAACCGCCACGCCGATACGCCCGCCGCGCGCATCGCGATCAGCTCGCTCTTGCGATTGAGGTCGACGAATGCGCCGAGGACGCCGAAGAGGAATGCGAAGGGGAAGAGCGTCAGCACGACGGACGGGACGTTCAGCCCGGTCAGCTTCAGCATCTCGGCATAACTGACGTCCGCGCGCGTGGGGACCGTCCGCGAAATCTCCACGAAGTCGACCAGCGCGATGACCGCCGTCAGGATCGCCATCGCGCCAGCGACGGCAAGCAGGGAGTTGCCCAGCACGTAGCGCTCGATGCGGGTGAGCCTTAGCCTCATTCCGCCGGGCTCGGCATCAGGGTCGAGCCTCGGAACGGATGAATGGGCACGAACCGTGCGACGGGTTGGCGGAACAGCTGGGCGAACGCCCAGGCGCCAACCGCGAGCGGGATGGCGTACTGCAGCGCGTTGGCCCAGGGCTGGCTGTCCGCAAGCGCCTGCACCCCGACGCCCGATATGCGCGCTGCGGTGGCCACCGCGCCGGCGGTGACGATGCGTCCCATGTAGCCGAGGCGGCTGAACGGACCGCCGATCACGGCCGCCATCGCGAGCGCCATGAACGCGATGGCGTAGAGCGGAGTGGCGAGCCGCGCGTTCGCCTCGGACAACAGCTTGTTCTGGTTGGCGCGTTCCCACTGCTGCCTGAGGTCGGGGAAGACAAGCTCGTGCAGGTAGCGATCCGGCACCTTGTAGTGGATCACATCTTTCACCGAGAGCAAGTCGGAAAGGTCGAACGTGTAGTCATCAAAGGTGAGATAGGTGAGCACGCCCGTCTTGGAGAACTCCTGTCGCGACGCATCGTGCATGGTCAGCACCGGCGCGCCGTGTTGCTTGCTGATCGTCCCGCTGGCCGCAAGGAACGTGGTGTCGCCGCCGCCGGGCTTCTCCTGCAGCACGAAGAGGTTCTTCAGCGTCCCGTCCCGCACGTCCTGGGCGTAGACGGTCAGCCCGGGCGAAGGCTCGGTGAACTGGCCAGGGTCGACCAGGGTCGCGGCGAGGTCGGTTCTGATCTTGAACAGCTCGACCCGCATCACCCGCTCGCAATACGGCGCGGCCCAGAGGTTGACCGCCAGCATCACCAGCGCGACGACCGCGGCCAGCCGCATCGCCGGGGCGATCACCTTCCACCGACTCATGCCGCTCGCGAAGCAGACGACGATCTCCTGCTCGGTGTGAAGTCGATTGAACGCCGCGAGCGCGGAGACGAACAGAGCGATCGGCAAGATGGTCGCCATCAGCTGCGGCGTCGCCAGCGCCGTAATCTCGGCCAGCTTCAGGGCGCTCTGGCCCTGCTTCACGATCAAGTCCAAAGCGGTCAGGCTCTGACTGAGGACGCCCAGAAGACCGAGCGAGACGGTGGCGAAGACGGTCGGGCCCAGCAGTTGCCGCAGAAGGTACCGATCGAGTAGTCCCATTGACTGCTTTCGCGCGTAGGTTGGGCGAGAGGGGGCCTGGTATGGCGCGCCTTCTACACTTCGCCTAAGGCTTGCGCCAACGCCAGCCAGGAGCGCCTCCCGATGCAGATTGAGTTCGTGAGCCCGGACGCAGCGTCTTTCGACACCGGCGTTTGGGCGGGAGCGGTGTTCGAGGGGGGCGGCCTGTCTGCAGGGGCCGCGCGGCTCGACGCGGCGGCCGGCGGCGCGCTCGGGCGCGCGCTCTCGTCAGGGCCGTTCAACGGGGCGAAGGGCAAGTCGCTGAGCGTCGTGGCGCCGGCGGGGATCGGGGTTTCCGTGGCCCTCATGGTCGGCGCCGGCGCCGAGCGCGATTTCGACGAGACGCGCGCCGAGCTCGCGGGGGCGGAAGCCTACCAGGCGCTGAAGACCTCCGGCGCGGAGCTTCTGACGCTTTCGCTCGCCGAGGCGTCGGCGGCGCTCTCCGCCCGCGCGGCGCTCGGCGTGCGCCTCGCAGCCTACAGGTTCGACCGCTACCGCACGCAGGAGAAGGCGGAGGCGAAGCCCAGCATCGCGCGCGTGCGAATTGTCGCCGACGACCCTACAGCGGCGGAAGCGGCCTTCCAGCCGCTGGCCGCGCTCGCCGACGGCGTCATCTTCACGCGCGATCTCGTCTCCGAGCCGGCCAATGTGCTCTACCCGGAGGAATTCGCTCGCCGGGTCAAGGCGTTGGAGCCCCTGGGGCTGGAGATCGAGATCCTCGGCGAGGACGAGATGGCCAAGTTGGGCATGAACCTGCTGCTCAGCGTCGGCCGCGGCAGCGCCCGCGAGAGCCAGCTCGCCGTTATCCAATGGAAGAACGGCGGCGATGCGCCGCCACTCGCGTTCGTGGGCAAAGGGGTCTGCTTCGACACCGGCGGCATCAGCATTAAGCCGGCAGAGAACATGGAGGATATGAAGTGGGACATGGGCGGCGCCGGCGCCGTCGCCGGCCTCATGCACGTGCTCGCCTCGCGCAAGGCGAAGGTGAACGCGGTTGGCGTTCTCGGCCTCGTCGAAAACATGCCGGACGGCAACGCCCAGCGGCCTGGAGACATCTGGACCTCGATGTCGGGACAGACGGTCGAGGTGATCAACACGGACGCCGAGGGCCGGCTCGTGCTGGCGGACGCCATCTGGTACGCGCAACAACGCTTCAAGCCGCGGTTGATCGTCGATCTCGCGACGCTGACAGGCGCGATCATCGTCTCGCTCG
The DNA here is from genome assembly GCA_035295705.1 of Caulobacteraceae bacterium. GTDB lineage: Bacteria > Pseudomonadota > Alphaproteobacteria > Caulobacterales > Caulobacteraceae > Poindextera. The sequence continues at coordinate 7,921 of DATGIN010000099.1, read as the reverse complement.
GCCATGATGTCGCCGGGCTGTTCGCCAACGACGATGACCTTGCAGAGCAGCTCCTCGCGGCCGGCAAGGCCTCACGCGACGAGCTTTGGCGGATGCCGATGCCGGAGGCCTACGAGAAGCAGCTGGAGAGCCTGGCGGCCGACTTCAAGAACGTCGGCGGCCGCCCCGGCGGGTCGATCACGGCGGCCCTCTTCATCAAGAAGTTCGTGCGCGACACGCCGTGGGCGCACCTCGACATCGCCGGCCTCGCGTGGCGAAAGCCGCAGGCCGTCGCGACGACGCCTGAAGGGGCAAGCGGCTTTGGCGTGCGTCTGCTCGACCGGTTCGTCGCCGACAACCACGAGCGTTGAGCCCTGGAACCGCCGGGGCTGGCGCTGATCCACAGCCCGCTGGTTGGGGCGACGACGTGGCGCGTGGTGGCCGAGCGCCTCGGCCGGTTCGTCGTGGCGTCGCCAGCGGCGAGCGCATGGGAGCTGCGTGCGCCCTACCTGCCCAGTCTTGCCGACCGGATAGTCGCCCAGCTTCCGGCTTCGCCCGGCGATTGGGTGCTGGTCGTCCACTCGGCGGCCGGCGGCGTGGCCCCAGCGATCGCAGCCGCGCTCGGCGGCAAGGTGAGGGGAGCGGTCTTCGTCGACGCCATCCTGCCGCACCCGGGGCAGAGCTGGCTCGACACGACGCCGCCGGCGTTGCGGACAGCCGTTGCCGGCGCTGCGAGTGAAGGCGTCGCGCCGCCGTGGCCGCGATGGCTCCCCTCCGGCGCGCTCGCGCGCTTGCTGCCCGATCCGGCGTTGCGGGCCGATTTCGAAACAGAATGCCAGCCCATCCCGCTCGGCTATCTGGTCGAGCCGGCCCAGTCCGAACCGAACTGGCCGCCCCGCGCATGCGCCTACCTGCAACTCAGCGACGGATACGCGACGGAAGCCGCAGCGGCCGGTCGCCACTGGCCGGTCGAGCGCCTGGACTTGCACCACCTCGCGATGCTGACCGAGCCTGATATGGTGGCGACCGCCATTGCGCGCCTCGCCTGCGGCATGGAAGCGGAGTCATGAACAGCGGTTGCGAAGTCTGGTTCTACCACCTCGAACGCACCGCCCTTGACCAGGCGCTACCCGAGCTTTTGGAGAAGACTTTGGCGCGCGGCTGGCGGGCGATCGTACGAACGACCGCCGAGGAGCGGCTCGATCACCTGGACGGGTGGCTGTGGAGCTACCGCGACGATAGTTTCCTGGCTCACGGCCTGGCGCGCGAGCCGATTGCGGAGCGGCAGCCGATCCTGCTGACGACCTCGGCCGACAATCCGAACGACGCCAAGGCGCTCTTCCTCGTCGATGGAGCCGAGGCTGGACCGCTGGACGGCTACGAACGCTGCGTCCTGTTGTTCGACGGGCGCGATCCGCAGGCGACCGCCGTGGCGCGGGACCGTTGGCGGGCGTTCCGCGAAGCGGGCCACCCGGTGTCTTACTGGCGACAGGGCGCCGAGCGCGGCTGGGAGAAGCAGGCATGAGGACCGGACGGGCTGCGACGATGGCCGCCGCGGCCTTCGCGCTTGTTGCGGCGAGCGCACTGGCGCAGCCGCTGTCCGAGCCGGCGCCGCCGGCCGTTGCGCCCGCGGCGGCGCAGCCGCTACGCGCTCCGGACCCGCCGCCGTCGCCTGAGCCCACGGCGCTGTGGGCCGGCGACGCCTGCGAGGCGAAGAGCCTCGCGTGGCTGGTCGGCAAGCCGAGGTCGGAGATTCCCGTACCCGTCAACCCTGGCCTCAGGCGTGTCTACTGCTCGACCTGCCTGGTGACGCAGGACTACGTGCCCGGCCGCACCGACATCGTCTTCGACGCTGACAGCGGCGTCATCACCGCGGTGAAGTGCGGGTAGCCGCGGCTTCCTCGTAGGCCTCCGCGGCCGCCAACCAGGCAGCCTCCGCCTTCGCCAGCGATTCCTTCGCACGCGAGCGCTGGCGCCCCAGGTCGGCGGCCCGGTTCGGATCGCGGCGGAAGATACCCGGCTCGGCGAGCGCGAGATCGACCGCTTCCGCCGCCCGTGTCTCGCGCGCCAACGCCGCCTCCGCCTCCTCCAGTCGACGGCGCAGTGTGGAGAGGCTGACCGGAGGCGGTGCAGGCGGCGCCGTCTGCGGGGTCGCCTCGCGGGCGGCCGCCCGCGCCTGCTCGAGCACCAGGCGCGCGTAGTCCTCGAGGTCGCCGTCGAAGGGGCGGATCGTGCCGCCGGCCGTGAGCCAGAGGCGATCGGCCACCAGCTCCATCAGCGCGCGATCGTGCGTGATCAGGAGGACAGCGCCGTCGTAGTCGTTCAAGGCCTCCAACAACGCCCGGCGGCTATCGATGTCGAGGTGGTTGGTCGGTTCGTCGAGGATCAAAAGATGCGGCGCCTCGCGTGCTACGAGGTTGAGCAACAGCCTTGCCCGCTCACCGCCGGACAGATCGGCCACCGTGGTCTCGGCCTTGTCGCGGCCCATCCCGAACTGGGCGATCCTCGAGCGTTGCTGCGCTTCGGTTAGGTCGGGCAGAGCGCGGCGGATGATGGCGAGCGGCGTGTCCGAGGGATCGAGCGCCTCGATCTGGTGCTGGTGGAACCAGGCGACCTTCATCCGAGCGGCCCTCCGGACCGCGCCGGCCGCCAGCGGCAGGGCGTCCGCCAGAAGCTTGGCGAAGGTCGACTTTCCCGCGCCGTTGACGCCGAGCAGCCCGATCCGGTCGTCGACGTCGAACCGCAGGTTCAGCCCGGACAGCACGGGCGGTCCGCCGTAGCCGACCGACGCATTCTCCAGCCGCATGAGCGGCGGCGCGAGCGGGCGAGCGGGGGAGGGGATCTGAAACGGCGCCGTGTGCTCGGCCACCACCGGCGGGATCACGGGAAGCCGCGCGATCATCTTCAGCCTGGACTGGGCCTGGCGCGCCTTGGTCGCCTTGTAGCGGAACCGGTCGACGAACGACTGCATGTGCGCACGGCGCGCTTCGGTCTTTGCGCGCGTCGCCTCCTGCAGGCGGAGCTTCTCGGCCCGCTCGCGCTCGAACGCGTCGTAGCCACCCGCATACAGATCGAGCTTCTGCTCGTTCAGGTGCAGGATGTGGCCGACCGACCGGTTCAACAGCTCGCGGTCGTGGCTGATGACGATTGCGGTCTTCGGATACTTCCTCAGCCTCGCCTCGAGCCAGAGCGCGCCTTCGAGGTCGAGGTAGTTGGTCGGCTCGTCAAGCAGCAGCAGGTCCGGCTCGGAGAACAGAGCCGCCGCCAGGGCTACCCGCATCCGCCAGCCGCCGGAGAATTCCTCCATGGGCCGATCGAGGTCGGCGTTGCTGAAACCCAGCCCGTGCAAAATCTCGGCGGCGCGCGCGGGTGCGCGGTCGGCGTCGATTTCGGCGAGGAGCGCGTAAACCTCGCCCAGCCGCTCGGGGGGCGCCGTCTCCAGCTGCATCATCAAGCGGTCGCGCTCGACGTCCGCCGCCAGCACCGTCTCGAGCAGCGGCGCAGGACTGGCCGGATGTTCCTGGTCGACGGAACCGATGCGAGCCGCCTTGGGCAGCACGATCTCGCCGCCGCCGGGCTCCAGCTCGCCCTTGATCAGGCGAAACAGCGTCGACTTGCCGGCGCCGTTGCGGCCGACGAGCCCCACCTTGTGGCCGTTGGGCAGAAAGACGCTTGCGGTGTCGAAGAACCGTCGCCCGTAGGCGTCGAAGACAAGATCGGTGATGCGGAGCATGGGAGCGACCGGAATTGAGGCGTGCGGGATCGGCGACAGCGCCGCGAGCGCAGAGGCCGCAGCGCCGCTAGCGGGCTCTCGCCCGCGGAGCGGCCCCTACCGGGTTTGTCGCGTTCCTGCCGTCCGCATCGCGCTTACGTTCGCTTCCTTTGCCCGCCTTGGCTTCGGCGGACGCGCGAGGTTATAAGCCGCGACCCTCCGTCTTTCCAATCCCCCAGCCCAACAAGAAGAACGGCCTCCATGACCGAGCGCACCCTGTCGATCATCAAGCCGGACGCCACGCGCCGGAACCTGACCGGCAAGATCAACGCCGTGATCGAGGATGCCGGCTTGCGCATCGTCGCCCAGAGGCGGATCCGGATGACGCCGGAGGAGGCGAGGGCCTTTTACGGCGTGCACAAGGACAAGCCGTTTTTCGACGACCTGGTCGAGCTCATGACGTCAGGGCCCGTCGTGGTCCAGGTGCTGGAAGGCGCCGACGCCGTCGCGCGATACCGCGAGGTGATGGGAGCCACGAACCCCGCCAACGCCGCGGCGGGGACCATCCGCGCGCTCTATGCCGAGAGCTTCACGGGCAACTCCGTGCACGGCTCCGACAGCCCTGACAACGCCAAGGCCGAGATCGCGCAGTTCTTCACCGACGCTGACATCGTCGGTTAGGGCGCGGGCCGGCGGATGCTCCGCCTCGGCTTCCTGGCCAGTCACGCCGGGACCAGCATGCGCGCCATCGTGGCCGCGATCCACTCGGGCGAGCTCGAAGCCGAGGCGCGCATCGCCATCAGCAACAACGCGGACTCCGCAGCGCTCGTCTTCGCCCGCGAACATGGCCTGGCGGCCGCCCACATCAGCAGGAAGACCGCCGGTTCCGACGAAGCGGCCGATGAGGCGATCGACGCAGCGCTCGGCGCCGCGGGCGTCGAGCTTGTCATTCTCTCGGGCTACCTGCGCATGGTCGGACCGCGCACGCTCGCGCACTACCGCGGCCGCGTCCTGAACGTGCACCCCGCTCTGCTGCCCGACTTCGGCGGCAAGGGCATGTACGGGCGCTTCGTCCACGAGGCGGTCCTGGCCGCCGGCGCGTCCGAGAGCGGCGCCTCCGTGCACATCGTCGACGCCGTCTACGACCACGGCCCGGTCATCGCGCAGAAAAAGGTGCGCGTGCTGGCGACCGACACGCCCCAGACCCTTGCCGAACGCGTCGTGGCGATCGAAGGCGCGCTGTTTGTCGAGACGCTGAGGGCGATTGCGGCGCGCGGCGGCGCGGTTCAGCCGGCCTAGCGATCTGCGTCTGCGCCGCGTGGCCGCTCGGCGCCGATTTCGGAGTCTCCCCTCCACGCGGGCGCGTTGCTGCGCTTCAGCTTGCGCGAAGCCCTGTCGAAGGCGCCGCGGCCCGACGGCAAGAGGTTCGCCGCGCTCAGGACGACGCCCTTGGTCAGCACGCCTTGGACGAAGTAGGTCTCGCCGGCGGCCACCTCCAACGTCAGGCGGTCGCCGAGCTCGGGCTCGAACGCAGCGGTATAGCTGTGTACGCCGGGTTGCACCGCCCTGACGAAATAGGCGCCGTTGAAGAGCTTGCCGATACGATCGCCGTGCTCTCGCACGCTGAACCACTGGCCGATGCCGAGCACTGTGTAGGGCCGGAAGAAGACGATCTGACCCATCCCCGGAGGGGGCGGCGGGATGTCTATGGCGCCGCCGGAGTCAGGCACATCGGCGCCGCTCTCGAGCGCGACCGAGTTGTACGACTCGTCCGGCGTCGCCCGCCTGAGCGGGGGAAGCACAACGTCATCGCGGATTGCCGCTCTGGCTTGCGCACCGGCCTGAACCTCCACATCGCCCCCCTCGACCGCCAGCCCCACGAAGCCGAGCGGGAAGAACGCCATGCCGCCGGCGCCCGCGGCCTGGGCCGCCATGCCGTTGTTCTTGCCCGCCAGCGCGAGCTGCATGCCCTCGAGCGCCAGCTGACGGCCGCCGAAGGTCAGGTAGCGCGCGGCGAGCACGAGCTTGGCTGGCCGGCCGCCAGGGCCTGGCTTCGTCGCTTCGACCACCTCGCCGGTTCCCGGCGTTCCGGCCGGGATGACCACCCAGCCGCTGACCACGACAGGCGCAGCGAGGCGAAGGCCGAATTTGTCGCCGGTCCGTTGCAGCTTGGTGCTGAGGGGCTGGGCCAGCGCGACGACGACCTGCGCGCCGGCGTCGATGGTGCAACAGTTCGCCGGACCGCCATGTCCGTCGCGCGCGGTGGCCGCGGCCGCCGTCAGCCAGATCGCTAGGAACGCGACCCAGGAGGCGAAGCGCTTCATCGGCCAACTCCCACACGCAACACGGTCTGGCGCTCGCGCCGCGACCTGTGCGGGCAGACCTTGGCGCCTTGCGCTCGGGCGGGCAATCGCAAGCCCCGTTCTCTTTCTGTCGGCGAACCTACACAGCGACCAACGCGCCAGCTACGGTCGCGGTTTCGGCCGCCGCCAGTTGGTCGAGCACCGATGCGGCGTTCGTCGGCTTTACGACCAGGATCATCCCGATCCCGCAGTTGAACGTCCGGCGAAGCTCGTGGTCGCTGATGCCGGCGACGCCTTGCATCCACGCGAAGATGGGCGGCAGCGGCCAGGCGCTCCAATCGAAGCGCGGCGCCAGGCGCCCGGCGACCGCGCGCGGTGGATTTTCGATGAGTCCGCCGCCTGTGATGTGGGCGATCCCCTCGATTAACCCCGCGCGCACGAGAGGCAGCACGCCGCGAACATAGATTCGCGTCGGCGTCATGAACGCCTCGCCCAGCGTCACGGCCGGCGCAAAGGGCGCTGGCGCATCCCAGCTCAGGCCCGAGTGCGCGACGACCTGGCGGATGAGCGAAAAACCGTTTGCGTGCGGGCCGGAGGAGGCGAGCCCGATCAGGAGGTCGCCGGGGGCTTGGCGCTCGAGCCGGGGCAGCGCCGCGCCGCGATCGACGGCGCCGAGCGCGAAGCCGGCGAGGTCGTAGTCGCCGTCGGCGTACATCCCAGGCATCTCGGCGGTCTCGCCGCCCACGAGCGCGCAACCCGCCTGTCGGCAGCCGTCGGCGATGCCTGCCACGATGCGTCGCCCCAGTTCGACGTCGAGCTTTCCGGTCGAGAAGTAGTCGAGGAAGAGGAGGGGCTCTGCGCCCTGCGCCAGCAGGTCGTTCACGCACATGGCGACGAGGTCGACGCCGACGGTGTCGTGCAGGCCGGTCTCGATCGCGACCTTCAGCTTGGTGCCCGCGCCATCGGTCGTCGTGACGAGCAGCGGGTCGGCGTAGCCGGCGGCCTTCAGGTCGAACAGCGCCCCGAACCCGCCGAGGTCGGCGTCCGCCCCCGGCCTGCGCGTGGCCTTGGCCAGGGGCTTGATCGCCTCGACCAAAGCGGCGCCCGCGTCGATGTCGACGCCGGCATCCGCGTAGGTGAGGCCATTCGGCCGCTTGCTCATGCTCTCTTTCAGCCCGGCCCTTGGCCACGGGCCGAGTCGCCGCGTTATAGCTAGCCGATGACGCCGATCACCACCACCGCGGCCCTGGAAGCCTTTTGCGCCCGCGTCGAAGCCCACCCCTTCGTCGCCGTCGATACCGAGTTCATGCGCGAGACGACCTATTGGCCGAAGCTGTGCCTCGTGCAGGTCGCGAGCCCCGAAGAAGGCGCGGTGATCGATCCGCTCGCGGCGGGGATCGACCTTCGAGCGCTGCTGGCGGTGATGGCCAACCCCCGGGTCGAGAAGGTGTTCCACGCGGCGCGTCAGGACGTAGAGATTTTCGCCAACCTGGGCGTATTGCCCAAGCCGTTGTTCGACACCCAGATCGCAGCCATGGCGGCCGGCTATGGCGAGCAGGTGTCGTACGACGCGCTCGTGCGCCAGATGCTGAAGCTCGGCGTCGACAAGTCCAGCCGCTTCACGGACTGGGCCAGGCGCCCGCTCAGCCAGGCGCAGCTCGAATACGCGCTCGCTGACGTCACCCACCTGGCGGAGCTCTATCCGACGCTGCGTGCGCGGCTGGAAGCGGAGGGACGGCTCGCTTGGGTGGCGGAAGAGATGGAGGCGCTGACCGATCCGGCGACCTACGATCCCGACCCGGAGAACGCATGGCGGCGGCTGAAGCCGCGCCGCTTCACGCCGAAATATCTGGCGGTGATGCGCGGCGTCGCGGCATGGCGTGAGCGCACGGCGCAGACGCGCGATCAGCCGCGTGGCCGCATCCTC
>DATGIN010000098.1:0-5104 GCA_035295705.1 Caulobacteraceae bacterium | reverse complement strand
TCGCCTTAGCCTTTGGCGTCGCCGTCTTCGGCTTCCGCACCTCGCGATTGCTTCTCTTCTGACCTTTGGCCATCTCGAGCTCCCTTGCACGCTGCCGCGCTGGCGGCGACCGCGGCCCGTGACCCTAGTGGCTCAGCCGCTCCACGCAACCCGCGCCCGCGGGGACCCCCGAGCCGCCACGACAACTGGCGACGGGCTCGCGAGGGACCCGCAACGCCCAGCCGGCCATCATGATCCTGTTATCCGCACGGTCGCGCCCTTGAGGTAGCTCATGCACACGACGCCCCGCACAGGCTGGCCCGACATGTTGCGCGCCGTGAACTTGTAGAAGATGTGGTCGCTCTTGCCGCAGTTCAGGCCCAGCAGCGTACGTGTGAGATGGACGTCGGTGAGGTTCATCGCCTCGATGCTGGCGCGCGCGCGACCGTCGGCAGGGTAGATGTACCCGCACCCCGCGAGCCCGACGGCCGCAGGCGCGATGAGCGCCAGGAACATGGCTCCGCGGCGGCGGCGCGGGTTCGAGAGGACCGGCGATGGCCGGTCTCCGATCGCAGACGACTTCATCGCGAGCCCCTCCCTGTCGCGAGATAGTGCATCTCCGCCCAGCCGCGTCCAGGCGTGCGATTCCGGCCCGTCGAGGCCTTCAATGCTAACGAAATGCTAACGGGCCGCGCCCCTGATGGGCATCGGGCATCTCGGCCCAGGGGCACTCAAGGGGGCGCCGGACAGGGAGACGTCTGAGCATGACGGCGCACGATGACATCGCGGGCGCAGGGATCACGGAGAGCGAAGCGCCGAAGAGCGCGGTCGGCGAAATCGCCGACGCGCTGTTCGAGATGGGCGGCTCGGCGCATCGCGAAGAGGTGATCGACCGGGTGGCCATCCGGCGCGGCCAGCCGTCCGTCACGGATGGCATAAGGCGCGAGCTGGTAGAGGCCTTCGAGCGGTATTGCGCGGCGATGGCGCGCAAAGGAAAGCCGGCGCTGTTCCATCTGCCGCTCGGCGAAGGCTCCAGGCGCTGGAGCCTGACCACGGAGGTGATGCAGCGCGCCAGCCGGCTGCGACGGTGACCCGCCGCGGGAAGACGCGGCGGCTGGCGGCATCGCCAAGGCGGCGGCGTGAGGCGGCCCTTCTCCGCTCAGGCCGCCTCCACCTGGCGGACGACCACCCAGCGGTGCTTGGCGATGCGCCGTTGACGTTGAAAACCGCACTGCCGGAACATGGCGACCGTCGTGCTGGCGGCACGAGCCGGGCGCGAGCGCGGCTCAGCTGACGCATCGACGCCGCCCTGCATCCCCCGGCGACGTTACCCTTGCTAACAAAGTCTTACCGGCGTTCGCGACGGTCTGTCAGGATCTCAGACGTTGAACCTGCCGGGTGTCCTCCCCCCCGACATCCACCGTGAACCAGGCGCTCCCGGCCGGTCCGCCGACCGGGAGCGTTTGCGAAAATAGCGCGCCTCCCCCGCCGCGCTCTTCGGTTGGCCTCGCAGGCGGTTGCGTGCCCCGGTCAGCGCCAGGTGTCGGCGGGGTGGAGCGTCCCGGGGTATTGGGTGACGTACTGGGCGAGCCTGGGGTGGTCGCCGGTGTTGGGCGAGGCGCCGTGTGCCAGCGCCGAGTGCCAGATGATGAGGTCGCCGGCGTTGGCGGCGATCCGGCGGGCCTGCGAGGTCAGGTCGACCGTGCGGGGATTGACGTCATCGGGCAGGCTCTCGAGCCAGGCGTCGATGCGCTTGTGCAGGCCGGGAACGCACTCGAACGCGCCCTCCTCGGCGGTCGTGTCGGTCAGGTAGATCATCCCCTGCACCTGGAAGGCGACCGGCGGGACGAGGCTGATGTCCCAATGCAGGCGCGGGCCCGGGAACTCGACGCCGGGGCGGACCGGCGGGTTGAAGCTGACGCGGTCGAGGCTGGTCCAGAGGTCGGCGGAGCCCCAGATCTGCGCGAACGCCTTCAAGAGCCTGGGCGAGGTCCGCGCGGGCTCGAGCGCGGGATGCTTGAAGAGCTGGACCATGATGCCGTGGTCGGTAAGGCCCCAGGTGGACGGATCGTTCGGGTCGGCGCCGACCGTCGCCCAGACCAGGTCGCTCAGGGCCTTTACCTCGTCGGGGTTGATCACCGCCGGCACGACCACATAGCCGTTCTCGTCCCAGAACCGGAGCGCGTCGGCGTCGAGCACCGGATCGGCGGCTTCGATGGCGGCGATCCGCCGCCGGACCGCGTCCGGCGGAGGCCGGCCGGCCAGAAGCGCCTCGAAGCGGTCGAGGGCGTCATGGTCGAGGCCGCCCGCGCGCGCCTCCGACCAGGCCAGGAGGTCGTCCAGGCTGTCGAAGCGCGGCAGAACCTCGCGAAACTCCTCCGTCGAGACGCCCAGCGTGTTCAGCGCGATGCGGTCGAGGGTTCGCTCGGCGCCGTTCAGCCGCCGCTTGTCGCCGCCCCGGGCCCGTCGCCAGATCGCCTCGACCCGGCGGGCCGCGGCCGACCCTGTCACCGCATCCTGAAGAGACATCGCACGCACTCGTCCGGTATCGCCGAAGGCGGGATCATAGACCCTGGTGCGCGCCGCGGGCGAGCGCCGCCGCTATTGCCCATCGCCAATCACCTTGGCGACCAGCGCGCGGCGAAGATTGAGATTGCTGGCGAGCGTCGAGTAGCCCGATAGGGGCGCGTTGAACCGGTTGGGCTCGAGCTGGAAGAGATGCAGCGTGCTGGACAGCGCCAGCATCAGCAGATCGAGGATCGAGTCGGCGTTGCGGCGGTATGCGAGCGCCGGATCTTCGATGTGATGCAAGGGGTTGGGCTCCGCCGGCAGGGCCGCGAACGAATAGACGCGCTCGGCGCCGAAGGCGGCGCGGCAGGCGTCCAGGGCCGACGCGTTATCGGTCGCCACGAAGATGCGCTCGGTCGGACCCACCGGGACCTTTCCGAGCAGGTTCTTGTAGCGGGCCTGGTAGTCGGTGTCGCGGATGTGAATGCCGTCGTAGCGTGGCCCGATCGCGGCGAGGCGCGCGCGGAGCACGCCGGCGAGCTCGGGCGCCAAGCGCAGTTTTGCGAGAGCCTCGATCGAAAGCACCCCGCCGCCCGGCTGGTGGTGCACGACGAGCGGCGCTTCGTAGTCGCGCTCGAAGTCGAAGGTCACCGGCCGCTTCGTCTCTGCATCGACGAAGAAGCGGCTCTCCGGGTCGAAGTAGGGTCGGGAGCCCCTGACACGGCCGGCCAGGAACGCCGGCTCGACGGGTAGCGTGTCCCAGAGATGGCGATAGGATTGATCATCCAGGACTAGGTTTTGCCGGAGGCTGCTGAAGTAGCGGGAGAAGTCGTCGCGGTAGCGGTCGGAATGGTCGCGCGTGTCGACCACGACAGTCCGTCCGAAGCGATCGGCGTATGCGCAGCAGCGCTCGATCTGGCAGAGCATGTCGTTCAGGCCGCCGAGCGGGCGGCAAAGCAGGAGACGCTGGGCCACCCGAGCCGCCCTTAAGACCCATATGGATGCAGGACCTGGGTCGGCGGGCCGGGTGGGCCGTCGGGCGCCGCAACGGTCTGGGCGGTGATGTCGCCGGGCGGCTGGCCCTGCTCGACCCAGGCGCGCAGGACGGCCAGCCAATCTACGGCGCCGGGTCCCGGGCCGCCGCCGCAGTGGAGCATGCCGGGGATGAGGTAGAGGCGATAGAAGCCGGAAACGTCGCCCATCTGGCGGCGCACGAGGCCGTAGTAGTCGATCGAGCCTCTGGCCGGGATCGCCGGGTCGTTCCAGCCGTGGAACTGGATCAGCTTGCCGCCATGGTCGCGGAAGTCGCTGAGGTCGGGGTCCGTGGCGTTGACGATCGCGGCCACCCGGGCGGCGTCGACCGGCGCCATCTGCAAGTCGAGGCGAAGGACGTCCTCGCTCGGGTCGCCGTAGACGAACCCGCGCCAGAACCCGCTCGAGAAGCCCCAGATCAGCGAGCGGTTCAGCTGGTCCTTCGATGGGCCGGTCAGCCAGGTCGCCCAGCTGCCCGGTTCGGCTTCCGCGCCCGGCGTGTAGCCCGGATAGGAGAACCGAGGGCCGCCCTGGGTGACGACGAGGCCGCGATAGATCGCGGCGGCGGCGTCGACCTGCGGCGGCGTCAGGCAGTCGTCATGGTCCTGGCCCGGTGGGCAGGCGGCCTCGCCGGGATCGAAGTGGCAGGCGGCGGGGTCGGCGATGTAGCGGCCGCCGCCGCAGGCCGCGAGCGCCGCCGCCTCGAGGGCCCTCAGCTTGCCGGCGCTCAGCCAGGCGCCCGGCGCGGCGAGCGCCTGCATGTCGTACGCGCCCAGCGTCAAGAGGCCGGAGAAGTCGTAGGCCGGAGCCCCGGCGACGATGCCGTCGAAGTCGCGCGGGAAGCGCTGGGCCTCCATCAGCGCCTCGCGCCCGCCGTCGGAGCAGCCCTGGAAGTAGGAGCGCCTGGCCGGCGCGCCTGCGTGAGCGCGAATGAGCGCCTTCGCCGCCTCGGTGGTTTCCTTCAGCGAACGCCAGCCGAAGTCGACCACCTTCTCCGGGCGCCCGATCGCCCAGCTCGCGTCCGGGAAGCGGGCGGTGGCCTGGTGACCGTCGTCCGTCATGGCGACCGCGTAGCCCTTGGCGGCAAGCGCGCCGAGCCGCTCGGACGCGATGCGCCCGGCAAACCCGCCGTTCCCCAGCTGAAGATAGATCCCGTTCCAGGCCGCGCCTTCCGGGATCCATACCTCGATGCCGATGTCCGAGTCGGGGCTCGGCCGCGAGACGACGTCGACCTTGCAGGCGCTGACAGCGCCGGCCTGGACGACGGCGGCGCTCGTCACCGACGCGTGCGGAAGCTGGAGCGATGTCAGCCGTTCGCAGGGCGTCGCCGCCTTCGCGCATCCGGCCGGCGCCAGAAGCGCAAGGCCCACCACGACCGCTGCGAGGCCAGACCCGTGCCGCATCGTTCGCCCCTCCCTCGCCGTCATCTCACCGCGCGCCGCCGCCCCGTCAAGCGCACGCACCGGCTTGACGGACCGTGGGCCGGCTGGGCAGCGTTCGAGCTTCGCCGCAGGCAAGGGGAAGGACCACTTCAATGCATCTGCATCACAGCATCGGCTACTGGCTCATCGTCGTCGCGATCGGC
>DATGIN010000097.1:0-3232 GCA_035295705.1 Caulobacteraceae bacterium | reverse complement strand
TCGCGCACCGCCTGCGCTTCCTTGCGGTATACGTTTGCCAGCAGCGAGATTTCGTCGAGATGCTTGGCGGCGTCGTGCGGCCGGCCGGCCTCGAACGCCTTCGCCTGCTCGGCGATGAGCAGCGTCAGGCGTTCGGTGAGCACGATCAGCTCCTCGATGCGGCCTGCGGCCGCCGCCGTTTGGGCCGGTGGCGCGTCGGTCATGTCATCCCCTGCAGCTTGAGCATCTCGTGCTGGACGGATTGTGCGATGCCGACCCCGCCCGACCTGGCGACCTGGTCGCCGATCGCGTCCAGCAGGAAGGAGCGGAACGCCTGCTCGCTTGCGCCGCCGCCGAAGGGCGGCTCGGACGAGATGCCCTCGAACATCGGCTCCAGCATCTGGGCGATGAACTGCGACTCGAATGCCTGCGCGGCCTGGGCGATCTTCGCCTTCGTGGCGTTTTGCGGCGCCGCCGGCGCAGCCGGCGTCGGCAGCAGCAGGTTGACCGGCGCTGTCTGCGCCTGGAGCGCGCTCATCACATCACCTCGATGTCGGCTTGGAGGGCGCCCGCGGATTTGATCGCCTGCAAGATGGAGATCATGTCGCGTGGCGTGACCCCCAGCGCGTTCAGACCGGCCACCAGGGAGGAGAGGGAGGCGCCCTCCTTGATGACGAGCAGCTTCTTGCCCTTCTCCTCGTCGATGCTGAGCTTCGAACTAGGCACGATCGCGGTCTGGCCCTGGCTGAAGGGGAGGGGCTGGCTGGCGCTCGGACTCTCCTGGACCGAGATGGTCAGATTCCCCTGGGCGATGGCGACGGTGGACACGCGCACGTCGGCCCCCATCACGATCACGCCGGCGTCCTCGTCGATCACGACCTTTGCCGGCGCTTCCGGCTCGACCTGCAGGTCTTCGATGGCGGTGATGAAGTTGGTCATCGTCTGACCGGAAGGCGCGCGGACCGCGACGATGGTCGGGTTCTCGGGCGAAGCGGCGCCCTGGTATTGTGCATTGATGACGTCGGCGATGCGCTGCGCGGTAGTGAAGTCGGGGTTGCGCAGCGACAGGCGCAGCGTCTGCATGCTGTCGAGCGCAAAGCCGACCTCCCGCTCGACCGAAGCGCCGGCGGCGATGCGGCCGGACGTCGGGACGCCGCGGGTGATGGTCGAGCCTGACGCGCCCGACGCCGATACCGAGCCGGTCTCGACCTTGCCTTGCGCAACGGCGTAGGCCTCGCCGTCGGCGCCGAGCAGCGGGGTGACCAGCAACGTCCCGCCCTGCAGGCTTTTTGCGTCCCCCATCGCCGAGACGGTGACATCGATCTGCGAGCCCGTGGCGCTGAAGGGGGGCAGTTCGGCCGTCACCATCACGGCGGCGACGTTCTTGGTGTTGAACTGCGAGGCGGCCGCCGCGGCGCGGGTGTTGATGCCCAGCCGCTCTAGCATCGACTCGAGGCTCTGGAGCGTCATCGGCGCGTTCAGCAGGCTGTCGCCGGTTCCGTTCAGGCCGACGACGAGGCCGTAGCCGATCAGCTTGTTGCCGCGCACGCCCTCGAACTCGACGATGTCCTTGATACGCGAGGAGCCAAAGCTCGGCGGGGCGAGGCAAAAGCTCGCTACAAGCGCGGCGACCCAAACCCAGATGTATCGACGCATCCCAGCCCCTGGCGAACGCGACTTGCGTTTGAACTTGCCCCGTCCGCGCCAATGCGACGATCATGCCAGTTCGAGCGGCGAAATTGCCCTTTTGAATCAGAGATCTTCGGGCGCGCTCGCGCGGCTGCGGCTGCACGGGCAAAATCTGCCCAGTCTTAACGAACCGGCAAGGGGGGCGGCCAAGACTGCATGGCCAAGCAAGCCATGAACGAGTCAGCTCCAGCATGAAGGTCGCCTCTACGGGCGGACTTGCCGCGGCGCAGCCGAGCGCCGCGCGCGCCGCCGGCGCCGCGACCGGCTTTGCCGTCCAGGGCCTCGGCGCGACGGGCGAGGCGGCGGCCGCAACGCAGGTCGGCGCCATGCTCGCCGTCTCGTCAATCGATGCCCTGTTGGCCCTGCAGGAGGTAGGCGGGACGCACGAGCGGCGCAGGAAGGCCGTGCGCCGGGCGGGTGTCATCCTCGATGTCCTCGACGAGTTGAAGCTCGGCGTCCTCGACGGCGCTGTTCAGCCCGAAACGCTCGGCCGGCTCATCGAGGCTGTCCGTCAGGAGCGCGCCCGCACCGGCGATCCGCGACTCGAGGAGGTGCTCGACGAGATCGAGACCCGCGCCGCCGTCGAGCTCGCAAAGCTGGACCAGCAGGCCGTCTGAAGACCGTCAAATGGTCGCAACGGCTTTGTTTTACAGCGCTCGCCGTTTGGTGTAAGCGGCACGCTCTCCGGTTAGGGGCGTAGGGTAGGAATCACGTGGATACGTCAATCAAGGCGACCGCGGTGTTGGTTGAAAGTGAAAGCTATCGTCCGTCTGAGGACGAGGAGTTCATGAACGACCGCCAGCTCGAGTACTTTCGCCAGAAACTACTAGACTGGAGAGAGGATATCCTGCGCGAGTCGCGCGAAACCCTCTCTCATCTGCAGACCGAGACTGAAAATCATCCTGACCTGGCCGATCGCGCCTCGTCGGAGACTGATCGGGCGCTTGAGCTCCGCACGCGCGACCGCCAGCGAAAGCTGATCGCCAAGATCGACGACGCCTTGAGGCGGATCGAGGACGGCGTCTACGGCTATTGCGAGGAAACCGGAGAGCCGATCGGGCTGGCCCGACTGGATGCGCGACCTATCGCCACTCTCAGCCTCGAAGCGCAGGAGCGTCACGAGCGCCGCGAACGCGTCCACCGCGACGAATAGGCGGCCAGTTCGGCCTGCGGCCCCAGAGCCCTCGGCGGGGCCGCAAGCGACCACGAAGCCGCCGGATCTCAGGTCACCTTCGGCATCAGGGGCGATATGGGCTCCAGGCTGGCGGCGGCCATGGCCCGAACCGCGGGTATGAGATCGCCTACGCGCTCGACCGCTCGCCATGTGTCGGCCATCGCCGCCGGCGCCAGCCTGAGCGCGATCGCCTGACCTAGAAACGCGAACAGCGAATCCCAATAGCCGTCGGGGTTGAAGAACACGATCGGCTTGCGATGCAGCTCCAGGCGTCGCCAGGACAGCAGTTCGACCGCCTCCTCCAGGGTGCCGATCCCGCCCGGCAAGACCAGGAAGGCGTCGGCGGCTTCGAACATCGCCATCTTGCGCTCGTGCATCGAGCGGACGACT
>DATGIN010000096.1:0-6578 GCA_035295705.1 Caulobacteraceae bacterium | reverse complement strand
CGACATGACGCGCAACGCCTTCATGAATGGCGATATCTCGACGGTGATGAGCCCGCGCACGGTGATCACGTGGGCGGAGAATGCCGAGATCTACGGCGGCGATATCGCGCAGGGGTTCCGCGTCACCTTCCTGAACAAGTGCGACGAGCTCGAGCGTCCGACGGTGGCCGAGTTCTTTCAGCGCGCGTTCGGATCGGACCTCCCGGAATCCGCCACGCGCGCCAAGGTGACCTGAGCGTCCGCATCCGCGAACAACGCCTTGATGTCGCGGTAGCGAAGCGTGATCTGGCGGCCGCCTTCACCCAGGCCGAACGTCGCGTCCTTCGTGTCGTGGATCAAATGGATGATGTTGATCTCCTCGTTCGGGTACGTCGGAACTACTAGCCGCCGCCGCTGCAGATGGATCGCAGGACGGCAGAGCATGGTCAGCCAGTTGTTGACCGACCTTAGCGGCAACCATGACAGTCGGCCGGACACAATCAGACGGTGGACCGGAATCTGGTCGGAGAAGTGGACCTCCGCGCTGTCGTTCCCGCGGTCGCGCACGTCAGCAAGGGCGTCGCGCCAGAGTTTCCAGAGCGGCGAGCTTGCCGTAGCGCCGAAGACGCCGCTGTTTATGCTGGCGTGCAGGTTGTAGCGGTTCGCTTCTTCTTCACCATAGATGCGCCGATACACGTCATAGAGGTAGTTGCGCGAGGGGTCCGCCAGCATGTAGTTCACGTCCCGCTCCGGGTGCATGCAGACGTCGGCCAGTCCTGCGCAGTACGCGATCTCGTCGAGGCCGACGGGGTTCTGCACCCAGGTGTCGCCGTCAAGCCAGACGTAGACCTCGTAGCCGGGGAAGAACTCGGGCAGCCTGGCCTTCACCGACAGGTAGGCAAGTCGAAAGCCACGGCGCGGTTTGGCCTCGAAGTCTCGGTCAGGGACCTCGGCGATGTGGTCGACGTGGTTGGCGATCGACGGCGGCACCGGGTCCTCGCCGACGTGGACGAACCCGATTTCAACCCGTGAGCCGCGCGCATCCCGCAACGAGGCGACGAGATCGGCGACGAGGTCGTAGTGGTTGGCGTCGCAGCCGGTGACGATCAGCGACCGCGGCACCGCCTAGCGCACGACCAATGGCGTGAAGACCGGTATCGCCTGGAGGGCGACGAGCCGACGGGCGGCCTCCAAACGCTGCTGTTGGAACCCCTCCCGTCGCCAGACCGCGACGGCCGGGTCGTCCGAGCTGGCGCAGCGCTCGAACGGGCCAAGATTGTGGCAGAGGGCCGGCTTTGCAGCAGCACAGCTCAGCAGCATGTCGTCGACGGGGCCGATGTCGCTCCAGCGCTCCCAGCCCAGCCGGCGCGCCAGACCGAGGGCCGCGTCGGCCTGCGCACGCGAGAATGCGTACGCCTGATTGATCAGGCTTACCTGCGCATCGACGTAGTTGATCGGGGCGCGCAAGCTCAACTCTCCATCGGCGTACTCGAGCCGCTGACCCGCGACGCCGTGCATGCGATCGGGCTCATCGTCCAGCGCCTTCGCGAGCGCCGCAAGCTGCTCGGCGCTCAGGAAGATGTCGTCGTCGATGGCGAGGTAGCGGTCGAACGGCATCTGAGCCGCCAGCGGCACGCGGGCGCCGGCGCCCTTGTTCTCCAAGGCGCGCCGATACCACACCTCCGACCAGGCGATGTCGTCGCGATGTCGCAGCGACGCCGTCTCGGCCTGATCGAGCAAGAGGATCGGCGCCGCCGGGCAAGCGGCGCGCGCCGCGCCCACAATGCGTCCGATGTTCTGCGGCCGCCTGTAGTTGAGGAGGATGATCGCCAGCGGCGGCGCCATGCTGGTCCCTCGCCCGGGCTAGCGCTTCCGCCCTGTGTCCAGGAAGTCGCGCGCTGCAAACGCCTTTGGCGCGGCGATCTCGACGATGGGGTCTGCGCGGTCGTCGTACTCGAGCCTGAGAGCGCGGCTCATCACCGCGTGCATGTCGTAAAGCATGACGATGTAGGTGAGCTCGAGAATCTGCTCGTCGCTCATGAAGCCTTTCAGCGCCTCGAAGACGCCGTCAGGCACGCGCCCGTTCTGCAGCGCCAAGCAGTCGGCGTAGGCGAGGACGGTTCGCTCCTGGTGGGTGAAGCAGTCGGCGATCTGCCAATGTGGGATCGCCGCGATCTTCTCCTCGGGGACCTTCAGCCCGCGCAGCGACTTGCAGTGCTGCGAAAAAACGAACTGGCTGCCGTTGGCCCAGCCGACCCGCGTCTGACCAAGCTCCCGCAAGACCGGATCCAGCTTGCGGTTCGGGCTGCGGTAGAGCGCAAAGCCGTTGACCGCGTGGTCGAAGACCTCTTCCGAGTTGGCGAACACGCTCCACCAGTCGCCGCGCGTGCCGGTGGCGGTGCCTGGCTGGCTGGCCGGGTCCCGTTCGCCGAACAAGGCGTTGTACATGCGCAGGATGGTCTGCGAGGTGACCTCGGAGCGCGGGATCTCGCGAAGCCGTGGCATCGGCTGCGGCGTCAGGCCGTGACCGGGTGAGCGGCCTGCGCCGGCGCGATCCGCACATCATCGGGCCGCCCGAGTTCGCGGGTGAAAGCCGCGAACTCCAGCATGATGCCGTTCGGATCGGTGAAGTAGACCGAGCGGACGAACACGCCGGGGTTCACGTCGCGCGAGACACCCATCGGCGAGTCGTCGTGGTTGACGACCTGCGGCACCGAGACATGCACGCCCTTGGCTTGCAGCTTCGCGATGCTCGCTTCCAGCTCGGCCTCGTCGAGGTGGAACGCGACGTGATTCATCGAGCCGATCGCGCTCATGGGCTTGCGCGGAAAGTCCTCGACGGAGGCGATGCCGGGCGCCGCGGCAGGGGCTTTATCCCACCAGAAGAACGCGAGCAGGCTGCCGCCGCCGCAGTCGAAGAAGAAGTGCTGGCCGCCGTCGGGCAGGGTTATCGTCTTGACGAGCGGCATCTCGAGAACCTCGGTGTAGAATTTCACCGTCTCGGCCATGTCGCGGCAGACGAGCGCCAGGTGATTGATGCCGTTGGTGCGCATTGGTC
Source organism: Caulobacteraceae bacterium (assembly GCA_035295705.1). GTDB lineage: Bacteria > Pseudomonadota > Alphaproteobacteria > Caulobacterales > Caulobacteraceae > Poindextera. Next base: position 3,541 of record DATGIN010000096.1, on the reverse strand, counting down.
GGGGCCCTCCGGAGCGTTTCGTTCGGGCGCGGATGTCAGCGCAAAACCGGCCCATGCGCCAGAGTGACTTTGCGCCAACCAGTCAATCGCCCTTGATGAAGGCTGCGAACTGGTCGGCGTAGTCGGGGTGCCAGCGCGACAGCGCGGGCCGTTTCTTGATGATGTCGTCGGCCATCCAGGCCATCCGCCGCTCGTCGAGCGAACGGGTGACGTCGTTGTCCGGACAAAGAATGTAGAAGTCGCCGCGCTCTAGGCTCTCGAGCATGAATTCGGCCACCTGGTCCCCGCTCCAGGCGCCGGGCGGCTTCGGTTCGCCCGAGCGTGAGCGCGCGCCGGTGAAGGTCGATCCCGGAATAAGCAGATGCGCGGTGATCCGCCCGCCGGCGACGGATCTGAGCTCGTGCGCAAGCAGCTCGGTGTAGGCTTTCAGGCCGGCCTTGGAGACGTTGTAGGCGCTGTTGCCGGGCGGCAGTGTGATGCCCTGCTTGGAGCCCGTGTTGATCACCATCCCCGGCCCAGGCTGGGCCAACATTGCGGGAAGGAAGGCCTGCACGCCGTTGATCGGTCCCCAGAGGTTGATGTCGAGAAGCGCTCGCCACCCGTCGAGACCCTCCCACGGCTTGCCCGGATTGCGGCCCGCGCCGGCGTTGTTCATCAGCACGTTGACTTCGCCGAACGTATCGGCCGCCGCCCTCTGCAGCGCGTGAAGCTCTTCGATGCGCGCCACATCGACCAACTCGCTCGCGACATTGCCGGCGGCCGTCAAGGTCGTCACAGCGGCGACCGCCTCCGGAAGCAGGTCTGCCTGCACGTCCGCCATGACGACGTTGAGGCCGCGCTTGGCGAACGCCTTGGCGGCGGCAAGCCCGATGCCGCTGGCGGCGCCGGTGACCACGGCGGTGCGACCGGATTCGAGAGCGGGGTGGGGCATGGGAAGCGCTCCTCAGCCGTCGGTAAGCCTTCACGCGCCCGATCGTTTGCGCGACAGTGGGCTGAAGGACAAGGGAGCATGCCGCCATGGCCGACGACGCCCGCGTTGACGTGAAGACAGCCGAGGAAGTGATCCCGCTGTGGCCCGCGCCTCCGTCCCGCACGAACCCTGACGTTCCCCCCGAGCAGACCTTCAAGGCGCCGGGCGGCGGGGGTCCTGACACGACCATGCTGCGCAACGTCTCGGAGCCGACGCTGACGGTCTATCGCCCCGCGGAGGCGAACGGCGTCGGCGTCATTGTCGCTCCCGGCGGCGGGTGGCGCATTCTCGCCTGGGACCACGAAGGCGTGGACCTATGCCGTTGGCTGGCCGAGCGCGGCTACACCGCCTTCCTGCTCAAATACCGGCTGATGGCGACGCCCGCAGACCCGAAGGAGTTCGCCGCGACGTCCGAGCGGATGCAGGCCCGGCTGACGGAGCGCTTCGGCAGCAGCAAGCCGCCGGCGTCGCTGGAGGAACTGCTGCCGGATCCCGCGATGGCGGCTGCTCGCGAGATCGCCAATGACGATGGGCGCCGGGCCCTGGCGCTGGTGCGCGAGCGCGCCGGCGAGTTGGGCGTTCAGCCTGATCGGATCGGCATGATCGGCTTTTCCGCCGGCGCCTTCGTGACCGCGGCGGTGGCGATGGATCCGGGCGGGGCGCCGCTGGCGTTCGCGGCCCCGATCTATGGCGGAACCACGGGCGGACGCCTCGTGCCGGATGACGCGCCGCCGCTTTTCCTCTGCATCGCCTACGACGACCAGTTGCTGCTGAGGTCGGTCGAGGGCCTCTACGCAGACTGGTCGAAGGCGCGCCGGCCGGCCGAGCTGCACGTCTTCGCGCGCGGCGGCCACGGATTCGGCATGACCAGGCAGGGGGCGCCCGTCGACCGTTGGATCGAGCTCTTTGGCGCCTGGCTTGTCGATCTGGGCTTCGCCTAACCGTCTACCCTCGGAAGCATCGCCCACCGCCGGTAGAGTGGCGGATGGCGGGTGCGCGCAAAGGGAGACCAACAATGACGAAGTTCCTCTACCTCTACACGGGCGGCAATCCGCCTGCGAACGCCGAAGAGGGGCAGAAGGTCATGCAGCGCTGGATGGACTACTTCGGCCGCATGGGACCGAAGATCGTCGATGGCGGGGCGCCCCTCGGTGGGCGGCAAAGCGTGAGCGGCGCTCCGGCCAGCGGCGCGAGCGGCTACTCGATCGTCGAGGCCGCCGACCTCGCCGAAGCGGTGAAGCTGACCGATGGGCATCCGCACATCGCCTCCGGCGGCGCGATCGAGGTGCTGGAGACCGTCCCGGTTGGAATGTGAGACCGGCTTAGAAACCGCGGAACTCGGCGATCTCGTCCAGAGGGGCGCGGTCGGAGCGCAAGCTGTTCACCGGCGCTGACTCGTCTGCGTAGCCCAGCGCCATGCCGCAGTAGATCATCTCCTGCGCCGGCAGCGCGAAATGCCTGGCGAGGGTTTCACGCACCCGCGCCCAGGCCTCCTGCATGCAGGTCGCGAGCCCTCGCTCGGTCGCGGCCAGCGCGACCGACTGCATGAACATGCCCAAATGCGCCCACTGGCCGTGGCCCATGCCGCGATCAATGACGAAGAAAAGTCCAACCGGCGCATCGAAGAAGAGATAGTTCCGGGCAAGATGCGCAAAGCGCGCGGGGCGGTCCTCGCGCGGAATGCCGAGCAGCGCATACATGTCTTCCCCGACTTTGTAGCGCCTGGTGCGGAAGGGCTCCCAGAGGTTCTCCGGATAGACCGGCCGCTCGGCGTCCTCGTTTCCGCGCGGGTTTGACCCCATCGCGTCGCGGGCGGAGTCGATCACCGCCTGCTTCGCCTCGCCCGCAACCGCGATCACGCGCCATGGCTGGAGGTTGCCGCCGGAAGGCGCGTAGCGGGCGACGTCGATGATCTCGCGAACCAGCGCGAGCGGGACCGGGTCCGGCTTGAAGACGCGGACCGAGATCCGTTTCAGCAACGCGTCCTTGACGTCCATCGCATCCTTCCTGGGACGAGCCGGCGTGCTCGGCGATCCCTCTAATCATGGAGCCGCAGCCGCGGTCCAGGCGTTGTAGAGCTTTGAGTTGGAGAGGAAGGATGGCGCGATGAGATCAGCCGGTCCTAACCGAGCGCTTGCCGTGCTCATCGGCTTTGCCGCCAGTGTCGCCGCGGCGCAGGCGCTGGCCCAAAACGGGCTGGGCGACAATCAGGCCGGCATGGCGCTGCGGCCTCACGACGCGGCCGCCCAGCCCTGGGCGCTCGAGCATCAAGGCCGCACCCTATGTCATGTACGGCTCGAGGATCGGCCGGCCGCCGCCGACACCTTCCGCGTGGCGATAGGACCGGAGTGCGGCGGCAATCTGCCCGCCGGCGTCACAGCATGGAGGCCCGTGAACGACGGCGCGGTCTTCCTCGATGCGGGAGGGCGGGTGCTGCTCCACTTCGATCGGTGGAGCAACAGTCTCCTGGTCGCCAGTCGACAGAGCGGCTTCGACGTGCAGCTGAGGCGCGGCGCCTAAGAGCGGCCGCTAACGGCGGTAGGCTTCGAGCCGGCCCGATGGGCCGATGAA
>DATGIN010000095.1:0-4847 GCA_035295705.1 Caulobacteraceae bacterium | reverse complement strand
GGTGTTCCTGATCCAGAATACGCAGAACCGCGAGGGCGAGGCGCTGCAGACCAAGCTCGACGAACTCATCCGCGCTTTGGAGACGGCGGAAAATCGCTTCATCGGGCTCGAGCGCCGCTCCGAGCGCGAGATCGAGGCTCTTCGGAAGGAGGAGGAGGCGGCCGCCGCGGCCGCGGCGGGCCACGACGACGGCGATCTCAGCCCAACGCGCGGGGCCGCCTCCACGCCGGTCGCGACGCGATAGGGGGCCGCCGCGGCGCTCCCGTCAGAAGAGCGGCGCGCCGATCCTCAGACCAGCATCGGGGCCATGCCGGGCTCGGCCTTGGCCATCGCCCGCTGATAGGCCGGACGGGCGCCGATGCGGGCGAGATAGGCTTTCAGGTTGGGGTGGCCATCCAAGGGCGTTCCGCGGAACGCCCGGCTGGTCGTCAGGCAGTAGACCATCATGATGTCGGCGGTCGTCAGGTTGGCGCCGCCGAAGAACGGCGCCTGGCCCAGCCGTTCCTCGACCATGGACCAGCCGCGCCGGCTTCGATCGCCGACGAAGAAGGCGGCGGGATTGTTCTCCCCGCCGCCGGCCAGCACCAGCTGCATCATCAGCGTGGTCATGAACGTCCCGTTCGACCAATGAAACCAGAAGAGGTGGTCGGCGAAGTCAGGATCGTCGCGTCCGGGCGCTAGGCGCCCGCCGCCGTAGCGGGCGCAGATGTAGTCGCAGATAGCGCCGCTCTCGCCGAGCACGAGGTCCCCGTCGGTGATCACTGGCGCGATACCCATCGGGTGCAGCGCCTTGTACTCGCCGGGCGCAAGGCGGTTGTCGGCGCGCCGGTCGTAAAGCTTGAGCTGGTATTCGAGTCCGAGCTCCTCGCACAGCCAGACGATCCGCTCCGACTGGGAGATGCGAAGATGATGCACGGTGAGCACGGCCCGACCCCTCTTTCAGCTTATCGCGCGGCGAAGCTACGCCGGCGCGCCGTCGACGGATAGCGGCTGCTGCGGACTGGAGGCACGCCTGCGGGGGCGGCGCTACGCCGCGGCGGCGGCTTCGGGCGCGCGGAGGATCTCCTTCAGCTTCCGGCGGGTGAAGGCGTGTAGCTGGCGGGTGTGCTCGAGCCGCATGTAGTCGCGGCCGCCAGCAGGCGTCAGCTTGTCGAAGCCGTCGTCGAGCCCCAGCATCTCGCCCAGCCTGGGCGGATTGCGCGCGATCAGCGACACGTCCGGGCGCTTCGGGTCGATCGAGCGCATGAAGTTGCGGTTGAAGTGCGGGTGCAGCGTCACCCGTTCGCCCGGCTCGGCGCGCGGGCCTTGCCAGTGCCAAACCCCTTGCGTGAAGAAGACCGCCGAGCCCTTCGGCATCTCGATCGGAACGCCGTCGTTAAGCCCCTCTCCGCGCCGGGGCGCCCGCCTTTGGCGGTGGCTCTTCGGCACGATCCAGGTGGGGCCCGACGCGACCGTCCAGTCTTCCAGCGACCAGACCGCGACGCCGGAGAGCGCGAACTCCGGATAGGGCTCGGGCACGTCGGTGTAGTCGGTATGGATGTCGATCTGGCCGGGTCCGGGAGCACGCAAGAGTGCGCCCAGCGTCGCGATCTGCGCACAGCGCCCGAGCGAGGCGTCGATCAGCGTCATCAGCTTAGGGTTGACGATCAGCCGTTCGAATGGGCGTCCGAGGTAGAGCCAGGAGTCGAGCAACACCTGGTCGGGCGCCATCGCCGCCCGCGTCAGCGTGCGAAGCTCGTCCGCAAGGTCGGTCGAGATCGCCCGCTCGACAACGGCGTATCCGTTCTCCTCCATCTCGCGAATCTTGCCGGTCAGCCCCAGGTGGCGGGCGCGGTGCTCGAGGTCCGGGTTCTCCACCGTCCGCCGGGCCATATGGTCGCGAAAGTTGGCCACCAGCCGCGAGGCGGCCTCGTCCTTGATCGCGCCCTTGATCCGGAACGCGTCGGTGCCGAACAAGACCGCCGCCTCCCGCCACATCGCCTCGGCGCCGCCCGGCGCGGCGACGCCGACGAACTGGGCGAGAAAGACCGCCGCCTGGTAGTCGCCTTCAATGGTCAGATCGGCCCGGTCGTCGAATTCGCGCACGATCGAGGCGCTTTCGCCGTCGAACCGGAGGGTCCAGCTAGCCACGTCGCGCGGCAGCTTCATGTGCGGCGGCGCGCTGACGAACCGCTCGCTCACCGCGAAGGACCGGCCCGCAACAGAGGCCTTCCTTGTCTGCGGCAGCTCGCGCCAGAAACGCTCAGCCTCTTCGATCCAGCGGTCGGAGAGGAATTCCGCGTGGTGGGGCAGGGTGATCACGTCCATTCCCGCCGGGGCGGCGCGGTCAGCCATCGCTCCTCCTTCGCCGCGCCCTGCTACGGCGTTCGATCGTTCCACGCGTTGCTTGCCAGTCGGTGGAACAGCCACGGGCCCACGCACCGCTGGTACCCGAGCCGCTCATAGAACCCGACGGCGGTGTCCAGGGACGAGACGAACACCGTCTCGACACCTTCGCTCTTCAGCCATGTTTCGCAGGCCGCGATGAGCTCGCGCCCCACGCCGCCGCCTTGCGCGTCATCCGCCACCGCGAGCTCGTCCACATAGCCGCTCATCGAAAAACCATAGTCGGCCAGGGTGGCGATCACGAAGCCCTTCACGCCGCCGTGAGTTCTGGCGACGAACGTCCGCGCCGCCTGCCTGACCGGCGTGGCGGGCGCTACGTGCGGCCCGTAGAGCAGCTTGGCCAGGTCGTGGATGGCGGCGAGGTCGGATGTCTCGGCCTCGGCGATGGTCGCCACGCGTCACCCCCGCGCGGCTGCGGCCGAGTCGAAGTTGACGTCCTTGGCGGCCACGGTGCCGGCCGTCCGTCCCGGCGCTGTCTCGTAGGTCCAATAGAGGTTGGTGTGTGCGATCACCTGTTCGGGCGGTGGAGCGCCCCATTCGGTTGCGTCTTCGGTCGTATGCGCGTCGCTGACCAGCGTCGCGTCATAGCCCCTGACGAGCGCGCCGTGCAGCGTCGCACGGATGCACTGGTCGGTCTGCGCGCCGACGACGATCAACCTGCCTACGCCGAGACCGGCGAGCACCGTCTCGAGCGCGGTGTCCTCGAAGGAGTCGCTGTAGCTCTTCTCGACCCTGGGCTCGGCGTCGTCGGGTGTCAGCTCGGGAACGATCCGCCACGCATCGCTGCCGCGCGGCAGGTGGTCCTCGGTGTGCTGCACCCAGACGACAGGAACCCGCTTTTGGCGGGCCCTTTCGACGAGGCCGCCGATGTTCGCGACGACGGTGTCGCGCGCATGCGCCCGCGCAACCACGTTGTTCTGTACGTCGACCACCAGCAGCGCTGTGTTGGGCCGGTCCTTGAGGGTGGTCATGCTGACACCTTGGCAACGCCCGCCGATCGGGTCGGCGTCGCCAACAACCTTATCCCGGCGCCATGCGCGCGTCAGCTGTCGTCCGCTAACCGGCCGCGTTTTGTGCCTCGCCCACGGCCCAGACGTAGCCGTCGGGGTCGCGGATCATGACCTCTCGCCATCCGTGGCCGCGCAGGGACACGTCCTGGAAGAGGGCGTTCGCGGCGCGGGCGCGCTCCGCCGCAGCCTCGGGGTTCATGCCGAGCAGGCGTAGCTCGGCGCCGAGGCCGCGGGTCTCGCCGGCCCCGAGGGCTGCCGACCAGGGATTGTGCTCGTAGGTGTGGTCGGCGTGCAGCATCAGTTCGACGCCGAGGATCCTCAGCGCTGCGAAGTCGGCGTCGGCGTAGTGAACCTCCGCTTCCAACACCGCTCGGTAGAACGCCAGAGCGGTCTCGATGTCGTGCACCACCAGATTCACGCTGAACTGCGGCAGGAGCGCACCGTAAGCCGGAGCGGGTATCCACGGTTCGCCGGTCCGCTTCTTCACAACGAAGGTCTCCCAAGGAGCGCCGACGAACGTGCCACCGCCCGCCGACCGCCTCCAGCGCCAACTCTCCGCCGAGGGCGCGCGGAACGTCACCGCGGCCTCTCCCCCGATGCCGGCGCGCCCGCCGCCTTGGCCCAGTCCGGGGTCATGCCGGTGGCGAAGACGGTGAGGTTCAGGGCGAGGCGGGGCTGCGCCCGGCAGTTGCGCGCCGTCGCGTGCAGCAGGTCCGGGTGCCAGAGAATCACATCGCCGGTTTGCCCGATCATCTCGTCCACGCGCATCGAAACGCCACGATGTTCGCCGCCGACCTTCTCGAAGCGCTCGATCCGCTCCTCCGCCGGGCTCTCGTCGTACAGCCCGTGGATCCAAGCACACTCGCGCCGCATCTGCCTGATGACGCTGGCCGAGCGAACGTCGGCGCTGCCCGCGGACCGCCTGTACATGTCGGCGATGATCTCCCGCGCCAGGCGGTGCGAGCCGGTAACGAACGCCGTGCCCCCGCCGCGCGCCTCGAGCGGCGCCAGCATGGCGAAGATGCGCAGGTAGTCCGGCCACGCCTTGCCTTCGACGCCATCGAGGTGCCAGGCGCGGCGCGGAACGTTCCACGTCCGGCCTGGCGGGCCTGGGAAGGCGAGCAGCGGGCGGGGGCGAACTGCGGCCGATCCCAGCCGCGATCGCCGAAGAAGCCGTCGAGCAGCGCCTCGAACCGTTCGGTGAGCATGCCGAAGAAGGCGCCGCCGCGGGCGAGGTCGCCAAAGTGCGCCGGCCGCTCCTGCGTCCAGGTCTCAGGCTGGTCGCGAAGCATGCCGTGCCTCGAGGCAAGCATCTCCCACAGCCGGTCGAGCAACGGCTCAGTGACCGCCGGTTCGAGAATGCCTGGGACGCGAACGGCGCCCGTGGTCATGAACTCGGCGCGATGCTCGGCGGTGAAAGGGTCGTCGTGTTTCGAGGTGGGGTTCTGGGCC
>DATGIN010000094.1:0-4647 GCA_035295705.1 Caulobacteraceae bacterium | reverse complement strand
GGTGACGATCTCTTCGCCGGGCCGCCCGCCGTAGGGCATGTTGGCCTGATCTGCGAGGAAGACGAAGTCGGCGGTCTTCAGCCGGTCGACCAGGGCATGGTGCACGGTCAGCCCGCCGACGCCCGAATCAAACACGCCGATCGCCATGGCAGGCGCTCTAGTCCTAGCCTTCGGCGGCGTCCACGGGGGTCAGGGCCGGCGCTCGCTCGGCCAGGCGCTGGATGCGCGTCTGCCAAAGGAAGAGCGCCGGCGCGACGACCAGCTCGAGGGCGAGCGCGGCGCTCATCAGGTTCCCCGGCGGGCCGGCGATCAACATGCCGAGGGCGCGCGCGAAGCCGCCGGCGACGATGATGAGCGTCAGCAGCATGAAGCGCTGGCCGGCGCGCTCGATCTCCGGGACGGTCGTCCAGTAGGCGACGCCGATCGCGGCGAGGAGGCCGGAGAGGAAGCGGAACTGGCTGTCCATCGCCGTCGGGGCCATCTCGCCCATCGCGCCCGCGCCCCAGATCACGCCGTCCATGCCGCCGGCCACCGGCACGAGCCCGGCGAGCGCGACGCAGATCTGCAAGGCAAGTCGTTCCAACGCCGGCTCCTTGAGAAGAATCCTTGACCCTCCAACGGCTTCGGAGCATACACCCGCGGCTTCGGCGCAACCGGCAAAATCGCGCCCTCCACCGCCACGACCCCTTAATTCTTCGAGGACGAGGGCGGCGAGGCCCCCCGTCGACGTGATCGTCCACGGGGGCGATTGTCGTTTCGCCGCCGAAGCGCGTGCGTTGGACCAAGGATTGCGATGTTCGAAGCGCTGAGCGAACGGCTGACGGGGGTGTTCGACCGCCTGGGCGGTCGGGGACTGTTGTCCGAGCGCGACATCGACGAGGCGCTGCGCGAGGTGCGCGTGGCGTTGCTCGAGGCCGACGTCGCCCTGCCGGTCGCCCGCGATTTCGTCGCCAAGGCGCGTGAGCGCGCGACGGGCGAAGCGGTCCTTCGGTCGGTGCGGCCCGCCGACCAGGTGGTGAAGATCGTTCACGACGGGCTGGTCGAGACCCTGGGTGGCGACGAGCCGGTCCCCCTCAACCTGGCCGCGACGCCGCCGGTGGTGATCCTGATCGCGGGGCTGCAGGGGTCCGGCAAGACGACGCTCTCGGCCAAGCTGGGCCTGAGACTCTCCGGCGCCGAGCGCAAGAAGGTGCTGATGGCCTCGCTCGACACCCGCCGGCCGGCGGCGATGGAGCAGCTCGCCCAGCTCGGGCGCCAGGCCAACGTCGACACGCTGCCCATCGTGCCCGGCCAAAGCGCCGGCGACATCGCCCGCCGCGCGCTCTCGGCCGCCAAGCTGGCCGGCTACGACGTGCTCATCCTCGACACCGCCGGCCGCACCACCCTGGACGAGGCGATGATGGCCGAGGCGGCCGAGATCGCCCGCATCAGCCAGCCGGCCGAGACGCTGCTGGTCGCAGACAGCCTGACCGGCCAGGACGCGGTCCGCACAGCCAAGGCCTTCCACGAACGGCTGCCCCTGACCGGGCTCGTGCTGACCCGGGTCGACGGCGACGGACGTGGCGGCGCCGCGCTTTCGATGCGCGCGGTGACCGGGCTGCCGATCAAGCTGCTCGCCACCGGCGAGAAGATCGATGCGCTCGACCCGTTCGACGCCCGCCGCATCGCCGGCCGCATCCTTGGCCAGGGCGACGTCGTGGCGCTGGTCGAGAAGGCCGCCGCCGAGGTCGACCAGGCGCAGGCCGAGCGCATGGCCAAGAAGCTGGCCAAGGGCCAGTTCGACCTGGACGACCTCGCCGAGCAGCTGCGCCAGATGCGGCGCATGGGCGGCATGGAGGGGCTGATGGGCATGCTGCCCGGCGTGCAGAAGGTGAAGCGGCAGATCGCAGAGGCCGGCATCGACGACCGCATGATCAAGCGGCAGGAAGCGATCATCGGCTCGATGACCAAGCTCGAACGGCGCAAGCCCGACGTGCTGAACGCCTCGCGCAAGCGGCGGGTCGCGTCCGGCGCCGGCGTCGAGGTGCAGGAGATCAACCGCCTCCTGAAGCAGCACCGGCAGATGTCGGACGTGGTCAAGTCGATGAGCCGAAACGGCGGCAAAGGCTTCGCGCGCATGGCCGGCGCGCTGGCCGGCATGGGCGTCGGCGGCGCCGATTCCGAGCGTCTGCGGGCGATGGGCGCCGGCAAGCTCGGACAGCCCGGCGGCGGCCTCCCCGGTCTCGGCGGCGCGCCGGTCAACGCTCCGAGCGGCCTGCCCGGACTGGGCGGCGGCTCTCCCTTCAAGAAACCCTGAACACCCGAACGGAACCCCAGAGGATACGCATGCTGAAGATCAGGCTCGCCCGCGGCGGCGCGAAGAAGCGGCCCCACTATTCCATCGTGATCGCCGACAGCCATTCGCCGCGCGACGGCCGCTTCATCGAGAAGGTGGGAACTTTCAACCCGCTCCTGAAGAAGGACGACCCGGCGCGCGTCACGCTGAAGGTCGAGCGGCTGAAGGACTGGATGGGCCGCGGCGCCACCCCGACCGACCGCGTCGCCCGGTTCATGGCCGCCGAGGGCCTGGCCAAGTGGGAGCACGGGAACAACCCCATCAAGGGCCAGCCCGGCAAGAAGGCGCAGGAGCGGGCCGCCGAGCGCGAGGCCGCCGCTGCTGCGCCCCCGCCGCCTCCGGCCGCGCCGGAAGCCGCCGACGAGGCCGCCGTCGAAGCCGAGACGCCCGAGGAAGCCGCGGTCGAGGCCGAAGCCGCGCCCGAGCCGGCCGAGGTCGTTGACGCCGCCGTCGCCGAAGCCGAGGCCCCGCCGCCGGAAGCCAGCGCCGAAGAGGCGCCCGAGGCCGAAGCGGCCGAGGAGGAGGCCGGCGAGGCGGCCGAGGAGCCCTCCCCCGAGGTCAGCGAGGACTAGCCGATTTCCGCCCCGCGCCGAATCCTGGTCGGCCGGGTGGCCGGCGCGTTCGGGGTCAAGGGCGAGATCAGGATCACCACCTTTACCGAGGACCCGCGGGCGCTGGTGCGCTACGGGGCGTTCGTGCGCGCGGACGGCGCGCCGGCGCTGACGCTCACCGGCGGCCGCCTTGCCAAGGGCGGGATCGTCGCCCGCGCCGCCGAGGTGGCCGATCGCGATCAGGCCGAGGCGTTGCGCGGGCTCGAGCTCTATGTGCCGCGGACGGCGCTGCCGGAGACCAACGAGGACGAGTTCTACCTCGCCGACCTGATCGGCCTTGCGGTCCGCGACCAAGGCGGCGCCGCGCTCGGGACGGTGAAATCGGTCGACAACTTCGGGGCCGGAGACCTGCTGGAGATCGCGCCTCCGGACGGCGGGGCGAGCTGGTGGGCGCCCTTCACCAAGGCCGCGGCGCCGGAGGTCAATCTGGCCGAAGGCTGGATCGTCGTCGTCCCGCCCGGCGATGCGGACGACTAGGCGCCGGGCTTTCGCATCCGGAAGAGGCCCTCCTGGGCGACCGATGCGACCAGAACGCCGGACTGGCTGAACACCTCGCCGCGGATGAAGCCGCGCGCCCCCGACGCGCTGGGGCTCTCCTGCGCGTAGAGGTGCCAGTCGTTGAAGTTCAGCGGCCGGTGGAACCAGACCGCGTGGTCGAGGCTGGCGGACTGCATGCCGCCCGACTGCCAGGTCACCGCGTGCGGCCGCATGGCGGTCTCCATCAGCGACATGTCGGACGCATAAGCGAGGATCGCCTGGTGCAGGTGGGGGTCGGGGCCGATCTCGGCGCGGGCGCGCATCCAGACGTTGCTGACCGGCGCCGACCGCTCGTCGACCACGCGGGGGTTGACCGAGCGCTGCTCGATCGGCCGCGGCCGCCCCATCCAGCGCCGCGCCATCTCCGGCGCGTCCGCCATCCTTTCCAGCATCGCCTTCATCTGCTCGGCGGAGTCGGGAAGCGCGTCCGGCGGCGGCACGTCCGGCATCGGCGCCTGGTGCTCGAACCCTTCCTCGGCGATCTGGAACGAGGCGGCGAGGTTGAAGATCTGCTGCCCATGTTGGATCGCCCGCACCCGGCGGGTGGTGAAGCTCGTGCCGTCACGGGCGCGGTCGACGTCGTAGAGGATGGGGATGGCGGGATCGCCGGGGCGGATGAAGTAGCAGTGCAGCGAGTGGCAGGTGCGGCCCTCGACCGTCTCGTACGCCGCCATCAGCGCCTGTGCGATCACGTGGCCGCCGAAGATGCGCGGCCCGTCGCGCCCCGAGGCCAGCCCGCGGAAGAGGTTCATCTCGATCGGCTCGAGCGCCAGCGTCTCGACGAGGTTCTCGACCTCGGCCTCGATCTGCATGTCGGTCATCGCGGCGAACCTAGCTTGCTTTTGTGCGGCGCACAAAGCCGCCGCGGTCGCCTCCGCGGCGGCCTTCCCTTAAGAAGCCGCGCATGCCCTTCACCGCCACGGTGCTGACCATGTTCCCGGAGGCGTTCCCCGGGCCGCTCGGGGTTTCCCTGGTCGGGACCGCCTGGCGCGAGCAGGGGCTTTGGGCGCTGGAAACGGTGGACATCAAAGCCTTTTCCAAAGATAAGCGCGGCTTCCTGGACGACACCCCCGCCGGCGGCGGGCCCGGCCAGGTGATGCGGGCGGACGTGGTGGCCGAGGCGCTGGACAGCGTGGAGGCGGCCGGACGCCCGCTTTTGTACGC
>DATGIN010000093.1:0-9590 GCA_035295705.1 Caulobacteraceae bacterium | reverse complement strand
CCCGCGCCGAGCGCCCATCGCCGCTCAGCGCCGCATGGTCGCCGGCCAGCAGTTCCGCCTCCGCCGAAACGCGCGCCAGCGCGACGTTGCGCGGCCGGTTGGCGGCGAGCTTGCGCAGACGCTCCGCCTCCGCCGCCGCGGGCGCCAGAGCCGCCGCCTGACCGGCGGCCGAATCCGCGCGCGCCGCCGCGATCTTCATCTGCAACACCCGCGCGGTTCCCAGCGCCTCGCCCTCCCAGCCGACCGCGGTCGGATCCCGACGAAGCGCCGCCACCGCCATTTCGCCGACCCTCGCGGCGTCGGCGGCTGCAGCGTCGAGGTCGCCGCGCGCCAGCTCCACGCGCGCCAGCAGCAGCAACGTCGGCCCCATCTTCAGCAGGTACGAGCGGTCTGCCGGGGTGGTGCGGACCAGCCGGTCAAGGTCGCCCTTCGCCGCTCTGAGCGCGCCCAGCGCCTCCGCCTGGCGGCCTTGCGCCAGCGCGATGCGCGCCTGGCTCGTGCGGTTCACGTCGATGGCCAGCGCCGCCTCGTTGTCGGCGGGGTTGGCGGCCAGGAGCGGCGCATAGATGTTCGCCTCGGCGCGGCGGTCAGCGCTCGCCAGGTCCAGTCGCCCGCGAAAGTACTCGGTGTCGGCCATCCAGGCGTAGCTCTGCCCAAGGTCCATCTGCCGCTCGCGATCGGCCGGCGCGGCGGCGGCCAGCCGCCGGCTGACCACCAGCGCCCGTTGGAACGCGGCCTCGGCGCCGGCCGCATCCCCGTCGGCCAGCTCGACAGTCCCGAGGTTCGAGTTGGCGTAGACGACCTCGTCCTGCCAGGCCTCGTTCTTCGGATCGATCGCCACCAGCCGGTTGGCCAGCGCCTGATACGCGGCGAATGCGCGATCGGCGTCGGCGTCGTGTCCGCGCCGCCACGCGACGTAGCCGATCCAGTAGACGCTCTGCGCGTGGTCGAAGATTCGCTGCGGATCGTTCGGCGCGCGCGCCAGGAGCTCGGCGGTGCTCGCGCCCGCCTCCTTGAACAGCTCGAGCGCGCCGGCGAGGTCGCCGCGCCGGTCGCGGATGTCGCCCAGCATGTGCATGACCCGCGCGCGCCGGCCGAGCGAGGCCGCATCCATCCGATGGCTGGCCTGCGCCGCATAGTAGGCGAGCGCACGGGCGCCCACCGCGTCCAGGGCGTCGAGCCCGCCGGTCGGCTCCAGCTTGTCCTTCAGGTCGCCGATCATGAACTCGATCAGGCCCTCGGCCTGGGCGCGCTGGGCGTAAGCCTCGTTCCGCTCGATCAGGGCGACCACCGTCATCGACGCCAGCACGACAGACGCGGCCACGGAGCCCGCCGTCAGGACGACAAGCCGCCGTTGCCGCCGCCGCGCGTCGCGGCGCACCAGCTGGTCGAGCCCGACGCCCAGCATGCCGGCGGCCAGCTTCAGCAGGCCCAGGCGAAAGCCGTCGCCCCCGGGGCGGAGGTCGGCGGCGACCGGCTCCCGCCGCTCGTCGCCCTCCGCGGCCGCCCGCAGCGCCTCGGGGAAGCACTCCTCCGCCGCGCCGTCAGGGTCGAGCGACGCCAGCGGGCGCCCGCCAACGATCACCGCCAGCACGCGCTCGTCGCCATTGAGGGCGCGAAAGCGCTTGATCTCCTCGTTCACCCAGCGCGACCGCGCCGCCGCCGGCGAGCAGATGACGATCAGGTAGGCGGAGCGCTCCAGCGCATCGACCAGCCGCGCGCTGAGGTCGGCCGAAGCGCCCAGCTCGTCACGATCGCGGAAGATCGGGTGCAGGCGGCGCGGCGCCGGCGGCCCCGCCGGGGTCGGCCCGCCCTCCAGCCCGCGCGGGGTGACGAAGCGCTCCAGCGCCCGGTGCAGTCGATCGGCCCAGGCGGCGTCCTGGTGGCTGTAGCTCAGAAAGGCCCAGTAGTGGGGTTCCGACATCCGCTGCCCCGCCCGGCATCGCCCGGCGCCAGCCTATCACTTGACTGGCGCTTGCGTCCGTCTGGCCGAGGCGGCCTATCCGCCGTCGCCGGTCCTGTTCGCGTTCGTGCGCGGCGGGGCGGCGCTCGAGCGGCTACCTTCGATCCAGGAACGCCAGCATCGCCTTGTTGAACGCGTCGGGCGCCTGCACCGGCGCGCCGTGACCGACGCCCGGCAGCAGCACCAGCTGCGCGTGGGGAATGGTGCGGGCGAGGTAGCGCGTGTGCTCGGGCAGGATCAGCTCCTCGGTGGCGCCGTCGACGATGGCGATGGCAGGGCCGTGAATGCGGGCGAGGTCCGCCGCCGCGTAGTTCGGCTGTGTCTCGGCCATCGTCGCGATGGCGGCGAAGGTCTTGTCGAAGTCGTTTGGGGTCGGCGAGAGGCGCGCATAGTCCTCCTTGGCCCAGGCGAGCGCCTGCGCCACCAGGGGGGTCGCCATCCAGTTGGGGTTGAGCCCCTTTACGTCCATGTCGGCCCCGAACGCGAAGATGCGGTCGGCGCGGTCGGGATGCTTCATCGCCACGATCAGCGACAGAATGCCGCCGTCGCTCCAGCCGACGAACGACGCCTTGCGGACCTGCAGCTGGTCCATGACCGCGATGACGTCGCTCTCCATGCGCTCGTAGCCCAGCGGCCCGGGCCCCATGGTGCTGCGACCCTGGCCGCGGCTGTCGATCACGATGACGCGGTGGTGGTCGGCGACCAGCGCCGGGACCTGAAAGCCGAAGTTGTCGGAATCGCCGCCGGCCCCGTGCAACAGGATCACAGGCGGCCCGTCGCCGAAGGTCGCAAACCAGATCAGCGCGCCGTCGTAGGCGACATGGCCTTCCAGCAGCGGGGCCGGCAGCGCCGGCGGGCGGGGAAGGGGCGGCGCATCGGCCGCCGGCGCGGCGCCGGCAAGCGCTGTCATCGCGAGCGCCACGAGCGCGCTCATCCATCCAGTCCGGTTGCTCGGCATGTCTCCCCCCGAAGGCCGCTCTTCGGCTCAGATACGTCGCACGCGGCGGGCCGGATCAACCCCGCGGCTAGACCCCCGCCTCAGGGCTTGTCCAGGCCCACGAAGCGGCCATGGCCGGTGAGGAAGGCCAGCGCGCGCTCGATGCTGCGCGCCACGCTCGCCGGCGACTTCAGCGATGCGACATAGCGAACGATCTCCCGCTGGCGCGAGGCCCTGAGGCCGTCGAACACCGCCTTCGCGGCGGGGTTTGCGGCCAGCGCGCGATCGAATTCAGGCGACACCGGCGCCGGGCGGCCGACAACATCGTGGGCGATGGTGAGGCGCAGCCGCTCGCCCACGCGGCGGGGCGAGTTCTTGAGCATCGCGGTGTTCACATAGAGCCGCCAGGCGCCGCGATAGCGCACCAGCGACTGCCGGTAGGCGACTCCGTTGACGGTCCCGTGGACGGCGATCGGCCCCTTCCGCTTTCCGGCCTGCGCGAAGATCGCCTCCAGGATCGGCTCCGGCAGGCTGACGAACGGATTGATGCCGATGATCTCCAGCGCGGCCGTAAAGCGCCGTGGTCGCCAGGCAGGCTTTGTGGGATCACCGTCGGGCACGCGCCTAATCTACCCCCCGACCGGCCACGCGGTAGGCCGCGTTCAGGGAAATCCTGAGCGGGTTCGGACGGGGTTATTCTGCCCCGGTCGAATGAGCACGAGCGCCCGCATATCCAACCGTCACGGCCGAGACGTCGGCCGACCGATCCGTTCGGAAAGCGGCCCTGCTTGCGCGCATTCGACCGGCCTTACCCCTCGTCCCGGCCCTCACCTCGTCCAGGCGCACCCGTCGACGGCGCCTGCATCGGCGGTGAAGGCGGGCGATGTGGTGCGGCCGACGCCCAAGGGACCGCTCATGACGGTCGCCAGGATCGTCCACCGGGCCAGGCGCCCCTTCGCGCTCTGCGTCTGGATGGATTCCCGCGCCAAACCGCATCGGCGGTTCTTCAACCTCGAAACGCTGGAACGCGCGCCCGACGAGCCTCATGGCCCAGAGGCAAGGATGACTGCGGCAACCCGCCTATCAGCCTATCCGCCTATCAGCCTACCAGCCTATCAGCAAAGTCCGCCAGTCATCCTTCCCTCTGGGCCCTGATCTTGCGCTAAGCCCCCTGCACGACCGCCACCTCTCCGTGTCGAACGCCGATGCAAACCCGTCGTCGCGAGCGCTGGCGCGCGGGCGGCTGTGCGCTCAGTACACGGACTAACGCCGGCCGTGGCGCTCTTGCTCGCAGATGCGGCGGATTGCGCGCCAGCGGCCACCCGCGGGGCGCTCGCACTCGAACCAGGCTTCCTCGCCCTCGAAGTCGGGCACGTTCTCGGGCGCGAAGAACTTCGGCAGGCGCCTGCGGTCGCCGCCCGCGGTCTTGAAGAACAGGGTCTTCGACCCGTCCTGGGGCAAGCCGCGGCACCGGATCAGCTTGAACACGCGCTGGCGCATGTTCTCTATTTGTTCCGATCTGGGCGACGGCGTCAAGCGCCGAGGGCGAGACGCATGCCGCTCAGGCGCCGAGCGCGGCGCGGTCCTCTTCGTAGCGAGGGTAGGAGTCCTTCAGCGTGGCGTGGTTGAGCAGCATCTCGGCCTTCAGCGTCTGGCCCGCCGCGTCATAGATGCGGCTTCTCACCCAGTGGGACTCGGTGCGGCGGCTTTCGGACAGCGCCACGATCTCGCGGCGGATCAGGTAGTCCTCGCCGACGAACAGCGGCCCGTCGACCATGCGGATCTCCTGGTCGGCGAAGAGGCCGACCGCCGGTCCCCTGGTCGGAAAGCGGGCGCGGCCGCTCGAGTATTCGGCCAGCACGCTCACCATCTCCAGCGGGATGATCGGCCGGCCCCACGGCGAGGCGGACGCGTCCGCGTACCAGGGCGAGGCCTCGGTGATCGCCGCAAGCTTCTGGTTCAGCGAGAACGGATAGAGCGCGCCCATGTGCTGGTCGGCGTCCATGCGCACCGGCTCGTCCTCGGCGCCGGTCATGCCGACTTCCAGATCGGCGAGGATCACCAGCTGCGCCGGCGGCCGCAGCGCCGCCATCCGCTCGCCAAGCAGCGTCCGGCCTGGCCCGAGGCTGGCGCTGGCCTCCAGCACCGGCGTCCCGTCCGCCTTCTCCGCCCAGGCGCGCGTCGTGCGGGCGCCTCCGCGCGGGACCTCGACGAAGGCGCGGGTCTCCTCGCCCTCGATCACCATGGTCTGGTAGTGGGCCGAGAGGCAGCCGCTTTCGAACCAGGCGGCGCCCCACACCTCGGCCAGGAGCGGCGCGAACAGGCTGAAGTGGGTCGGGCCCTCGATCGGGCCGGCGCGGAAGCCGAGACGCTCGGCCATCGAGTCGTCGTGCAGAGAGGCGTGGCCGCCATAGGCCTGGTCGGCCAGCATCTGCTTGGGCGCGCGCAGGGGCCCGCTCAGCACCAGGGTCGTGTCGCTGAAGCTCACCGGCGATGGCCCCGGCTCGTGTGATGCGCCGGCGTCGCCTTTGCGGCGGCTGCTGCGGCGTCGATCGTCTGCGCCGTCTCGGTCGCCGGCGGCACGGGGGCGCCGGCGTCGATCATCACGCACTGGCCGGTGTCGGCCAGCGCATGCGAGCCCAGGCAGAAGACGTCCTCGTAGTAGGGCTTGGAGACCGCAAGGCACTGGTAGAGGTCGAGCTTGGCCAGGTTCTCGCATTCGGCCGCCGCGCGCTCGGTGAGCAGCGGCTCGACTTCGCTGACGTCCTCCGGGCCGGCCTCGCCGAGGACGGCCAGCGCCGCGACCGCGAGCGCGTGGACGATCACCGGCGGAAACGGCCCCGACGCCGGCGGCGCGTTGAGCGGCGCCTGGTTGAAGCCGGACGCAGCGCGCGAGAGGTTCGCGATCACGTCGGGCGGCGCGCTGGCCGCAAGATCGGCCCCCGCCTTGGCCGCGGCGAGCCTGGCTTCGCGGTCCGGCACCTGCTGCGCCGACCAGCTCTGGTGCTGGATGGTGTAGGCCGCCTGGGTGACGGACGCGCCCTCGCTCTTCAGCTTGCGCCCCTGCTCCATCAGCGCGGCGACGGCGAGGCCGGCGGCGCCGCCGGAGCCCCGCAGGCTCAACACGTAGCGGGGATCGGATTCCAGCAGCGAGGCCATGCGCCGGCGGCTGGCGTCGTCGCGCGCGTAGACGCGGACGCTGGCGACGTAGGCGGGGTCGCCGAGCGCAACGATGGCGGCATAGGCGATCTCGCCCCGAAGCAGCGCACGCGGATCGTCGCTCGCCCCGAGCCTCAGCGCCGCCGAGACGTCCGCGCCGCTCTGGAACGCCGCGCTGACCAGCGAGGCGCGGGCCATGTAGTCCTCGTAGCCGGCGGCCGCCTGCACGATGGAGGGGGCCAGCGAGATCGCCACCGGCGCGGGGAAGAGAGGCGCCGGCGCGGGCGGCGGCTGGCGCGGCCGCGGGTCGGTCGCGGTGCTCGCCATCAGGACTCCGACGGCGGCGGCGCCCCCGAGCAGGATGGCTCTGAAGCGCTTAAAGCGGGGGATCACGGACACGCGCAGCCTCTAATCAAACAGTTTGGATACGGACTCTTCGTTGGCGATCCGCCGGATCGCCTCGCCGATCAAGGGGGCGATGCTGACCAGGCGGATACGATCGCTGCCGTTGATGTGTTCCATCGCCTCGATCGAGTCGGTGATCACCAGCGCCTTCAGCACCGAGGCCTTCACCCGCTCGCTGGCGCTGCCCGACAAGACGCCGTGGGTGACATAGGCCGAAACGTCGACCGCGCCCGCCGCGATCAGCGCTTCGGCGGCGCTGCAGAGCGTGCCGGCGGAGTCCACGATATCGTCGAACAGGATGCAACGGCGGCCCTCGACGTTGCCGATGATGTTCATCACCTCGCTCTGTCCCGGCGCCGGTCGGTGCTTGTCGACGATGGCGAGGTCGGCGCCCAAGCGGTTGGCGAGCGTCCGTGCGCGCACGACGCCGCCGACGTCGGGCGAGACGATCATCAGGTCAGAGGTGTCGCGATAGTGGGCGCGGATGTCGTCGGCGAGCACCGGAGTCGCCACCAGGTTGTCGGTCGGGATGTCGAAGAACCCCTGGATCTGCCCGGCGTGCAGGTCGACGGTCAGCACGCGGTCGGCGCCTGCGCGGGTGATCAGGTTGGCCACCAGCTTGGCCGAGATGGGGGTGCGCCCGCTCGTCTTCCGGTCCTGACGGGCATAGCCGAAATAGGGCATCACGGCCGTGATCCGCCGCGCCGACGCGCGCGTCAGCGCGTCGATGCAGATCAGCAGCTCCATCAGGTTGTCGTTGGCCGGATAGCTGGTCGACTGGATGACGAAGACGTCCTCGCCGCGGACGTTCTCGTCGATCACGACGAAGACTTCGTTGTCGGCGAAGCGGCGGAACTGCGCCTTGGTCAGGGTCGTGCCGAGATAGGCGGCCGTCGCCTCCGCGAGCGCCCGGTTGGAGTTCCCGGCCAGAAGCTTCATCTCCAGGACTTCGGATCCCCACCGCGTTCGGTTTGCGTCGGCTTTTATCGAAGCGGGGCGGGCGGGCAAACCCCCGGCGCGGCCCGGCGCGCGAAGCCGCGAACGGTCGCGGTGGATTTCGCCCGACCGATCCCCTAGAGGCGGTCGGCCATGTCAGGTCCGTCCGCCGTCCTGCGCCCGGCCTGGGGCGCCGACATCGCCAGCCTCCGGCGCGTCGACCCGCGCATGGCGGAGCCGGCACGAGCGCGCCTGGCTCAGACCCTGCTTGGCCTCGGGCGCAGCTGGATCGCCGACGTCGCCGGCCAGCCGGCGGGCTTTGCGCTGACCAGCCTCGGGTTCTTCTCCAAGCCGATGATCGAGCTCCTGGTGGTCTCCGAGCCGCATCGCCGCAAGGGAATCGGCCTGGCGCTCGTCGAGCGTTGCGAGGCGGCGCACGGCGACGACCGCATCTTCGCCTCCACCAACGCCTCGAACGCGGCGGCGAACGCGCTGTTCGCGAAGGCCGGGTTCCAGGGCTCGGGGGTCGTCTACAATCTTGATCCCGGCGATCCGGAGCTGATCTACGTCAAGCTCCGCCAGGGCTCGCTCACCTTCATTCCCTACCGCGGCTAAGCAGGACCGCGGACAAGAGCCGCCCGTAGTCGCCCTCGCCGCGATGCACCGCCCGCCGGTTCGAATAGAAGCGCCGCTCGTCGACGTAGGTGTCGAGCCCGACCCATTCCGCCCGCGCGACGCCGGCCGCCGCCAGCCGATCGAGCACGAAGGCGGGAAGGTCGAACTGGCGCTTGGCGGCGTCGGCGCCAGGCGCAAAGAAGCGCCCGAACGCCGGATCGGCGGCGACGAACCGCTCGAGGAACTCAAGGCCGACCTCGTAGGATGCCGGCCCGATGCAGGGGCCGACGGCGGCGACCATCCCGGCGCGCCGCGCGCCCAGCCCCTCCATCGCCCCGACCGCGGCGGCCACCACGCCGCCCAGCGCGCCCTTCCAGCCGGCGTGGGCGGCGGCGACGACCCCCGCCTCGGCGTCGGCGATCAGCACCGGCGCGCAATCGGCGGCCAGCGCGCTGACGGCGAGGCCCGGCGTGGCGGTGACCAGCGCATCGCCCTGCGGCCGCTCGCCCGCCCAGGGACCCTCGACCGTGAGCGCCTTGGCCGAGTGGATCTGGTAGGCGCTCAACAGTCGTTCGGCCGCGACCCCCAGCCAGGCGGCCGCGCGGAGGCGGTTTTGCAGCACGC
This sequence comes from Caulobacteraceae bacterium, assembly GCA_035295705.1. Taxonomy (GTDB): domain Bacteria; phylum Pseudomonadota; class Alphaproteobacteria; order Caulobacterales; family Caulobacteraceae; genus Poindextera. The sequence goes on along the minus strand of DATGIN010000093.1, from coordinate 951 downwards.
GGTCGCCGTCGTCGCCCGACCCCGTTCCCGTGTTCAGGCCCGCGTAGACGCCTTGCGAGACGCCTCCCACGCGGGTGAAGAACCCGTGCCGCACGCCCGTTAGCGCCGCCAGCAGCCGGGACGTGACGACCTCCAGGCCGCCGACAAGCTCCGTTTCGCCGACCATCAGGCGCCCCCCGGCCATTCCGCGTCCTCGAAGCCGGCGGGCGTGAGGCCGCGGCCGTGGATGCAGGCCGCCTTGAAGAGACGGCCCATCGCGTCCTCGCCGATCAACCGCTCGAGCTGGCGGCCGATGCGATCGGCCTGGTCGGGGCGCGACGCCGTCAGCGCCGCCGCGCGCTCGTCGATCCCGAGCCGCAGCAGAAGCTCGCGCTGGTCGAGCAGGCTGACGCCGGCGCCGGCCCTCATCGCCGCCTCGCTGAGCGCAGCGAAGTCGACGTGCACGGTGAGGTCCGCCTCGCCCGGGCAGGCGAGGGGGTCGACCTTCTGGTGGCGTTTCAACGCCTGCAGCGTGTCGCCGTCGCCGTCGCCGCCGTAGTCGATCACCAGCGCCGCGCCGCCGCCCGCCGTCACCCGATCGGCCAACTGCGCGGCCAACGCCCTTTGCGCCGACGACACCTCGACGACGCCGCCGCACGGCGTCTCTGGCGGCAGCGCCGCGAGCGCGGGCCGGAAGCCGAACGCCAATTCCCCGCGCGCGTCCAAGCCGACGACCCGCTCCGCCACGCCGGTCTGGCTGCGCACGTATTGGGCGGCCGGAAGGCAGTCGAACACCTCGTTGGCGATGAGGATCGCAGGCCCATTCGGCACCGCGGCGAGCCGGTCGGTCCAGCGCGGCGCCACGCCCGCGCCGCCCAGGGCGGCCCGCTGCCGCTCGACAAGCGGTTTCGACGGCTCGACCAGCCAGACCTCGGCCGCGGCCAGAAAGCCCGGCGCGAGCCTTGCCGCGCG
>DATGIN010000092.1:0-12828 GCA_035295705.1 Caulobacteraceae bacterium | reverse complement strand
GGGCGTCGAGCGGAACCTTGCAAAACGCCTGGGCATTGACGCTGGCGCGATCAGGCCGCGCGAGCCGAAGCCGAGAGACGACATGCTCCCCGCCCTCCTCTGGCTCTTCAACACCGTGGTGATCCTCTACATCCTCGCCCTCATCGCCTTTGTGCTGATGAGCTGGCTGACCACCTACAAGGTCATTGACGGCCACAATCCGCCCATAGAGCGTTTCGACCGAGCCCTGGCGGCGCTGACCGACCCGGCCCTCAAACCGGTGCGGCGTGTCATTCCCGCGATCGGCGGCCTCGATTTCAGCCCGGTGGTGGTCATCCTGCTGCTGGAGTTTCTGCGCCGGCTGGTCGACGCCCTGCTGAGCACCCCGGTTGGACCGGGGGGAAGCGGCTAGAGCCGGCGCCGACCGGCGCGGCGAGGGAGGCCGGGCCGGCGAGAGGCTTCACCGGCGGCGCGCGCTCAAGGCTCGCCGATCAGCTTGCAGTTGATGGTCTTCGGGAGCGCCTCGGCCTGCTGCAGCGGCACGTCCATGAAAGGATCGCAGTTCAGCAGATTGTCTTGCGACGTATGGTTGCCGGACGAGACGTCGATCGCCACGAGCACCTGACCGTTCTCAACCTGCGCGACCTTCGCGGGGTCCATCGGCGGGACCAGGATGGCGACGCTCTCGGCCCCGTTGATCACCACGTCCTGCTCGGGCCCGACGGGTAAGCGTCCCTGCAGCTTGGCCCGCAGCGCAGGATCCGTCGGAAGCCCATAGAATGTCACCGGCAGCGTGATCGTTTGGCCAGTCTGGGCGATCTGCTGGCGGGCGGCGGGGCTGAGCGCGATGGTCACGAAGATCTTCTGCGCGACCGGCTGGTCGCTCGCCGCGGCGGCGGCCGGCGGCGCAACGGAGCCGCTGGCCGGCGCTTCGCCGGAGGCCGCGCCAGTGCCGGCCGGCTTGCAGCCCGCGGTCGCAAGCGTGATGGCCAAGGCCGCTGCGATGGCCCTGCATCGTCCTGTCTGCATGGCGAAATCCCCCTGCTCGACGGCAGAATCTACGGCGCGGAGCGCCGGACGGCCAGCGAGGCGCTCAGCTCTGGCCGCCATCGCAGCGGACGACCGCGCCGGTCACGAAGCTGGAAGCGGGACTGGCGAGATAGAGGGCGGTGGTGACGATTTCCTCAGGCCGGCCGGGCCGCCCGAGCGAGTTGCCCGACCTCTGGCGCGCCTCTTCGGTCCAGGCTTTCGAAATGTCGGTCAGGAACGGACCGGCCGAGATCGAGTTGACCCGCACCTTCGGCCCATACTCGCGCGCAAGCGAGACGGTCATCGCATTCAGCGCCGCCTTTGCGCCCGAGTAGGCGATCACGCCCGGCAGCGGTACGAGCGCTCCGCTCGACGAGACGTTGATGATCACCCCGCCCTCGCCGTCGGCCATGCGTTTGGCCACTTGCGCCGCCAGCCGGAACGGCCCCTTGAAGTTCAGCCCGACGATCTTGTCGAACCAGGCCTCGCTCATCTCGTGCGAAGGCATGGCGGGCGACATCCCGGCGTTGTTGACCAGAATGTCGATACGGCCGAACTCGGCGTAGGCCGCCTCGGCCAGGCGGTCCATCTCCGACCAGCTCGAGGCGTTGGCCGAGATCGCCAGCGCGCGCCGCCCCATCGCCCTCACCGCGTCGGCGGCCGCCTCGCAGGCGTCGAGCTTGCGGCTGGCGATGATGATGTCGGCGCCGCGCTCGGCGAAAGCGCGCGCCATCTGCAGCCCCAGTCCGCGCGAGCCGCCCGTGACCAGCGCCACCTTGCCGGTGAGATCGAACAGCGGATCCATCGGGTTCTCCTAATTCTTCGCCGGCGCGGTCCGGCCTCGGAATCGGCGCGCCGGCGCCGCGCGGGACCACCTCCCGCTCGGCCAAACCGGCACCGCCGAACCGTTCAAGCGACGCCGCAACCTACTCGAACTTTTCCGGGCGGGAGACACTCTTGGGGCCGGTGCGCTGAAGCGCCCGCCGGCCGTGTGATGGCAGGGTTCGATAAGGAGGCCCGGGCCGATTGACTTCCGGCGAAGGCGGCGCGAGGCAGGCGGCGAGACCGCCTGGGGTGCATCCCGGGTGGCCCGGCGACCGTTGGAGGAGTGCTTGTCTCAATCGATCGACCGGCGGGCGCTGCTCGCCTCATCGGCCGTGCTTGCCGGTGCGCTCGCGACGCCCCGACTCGCTTTCTCGCAAGCCGCGCCGAACGGTCCGCCGGTTGCGCCGGTCCGGCCCTTCACGGAGACCCTGTGGGGCGTCGAGATCAGCGATCCCTACCGATGGATGGAGCAGGAAGGGCCGGAGTGGAAGGCTTACGCGCTGGCTGAAAACGCCTATGCGCGCAAGCTCTTGGGCGCGATCCCCGGCCGCGACGCCCTCTACGACGCGATCCATCGCAATAGCGGCGTGCTGGTCGCGCTCTCCGGCGCCCAGATCGCCGGCGACCACGTGTTCACCGAGGTCAGGCCCGCCGGCGGCGACACCTTCAAGCTCTACGTGCGCAAAGGGCTCGACGGCGAGGATCGCCTGTTGCTGGACCCTGACCGCTTCGCGCCCCCCGGCAGCCACGCCGCGATCGACCACTGGGCGGCCTCGCCCGACGGCCGCTACGTGATGTTCGGCGTCTCGCCCGGCGGGTCCGAACAGTCGGTGGCGCACGTCGTTCGGACGGAGACGGGCGAGGTCTTGCCGGAGGCGATCGACCGGACGGACGAGGCCTCCACCAGCTGGGCCAACGACAGCGCCGGCTTCTTTTACAACCGCCTGCAGGCCGGCGTGCCCGACGACAGTCCGGACAAGTACAGGTTCAGCGCCTGCTGGTACCACAGGCTGGGGTCGGACCCGGCGAGCGATGTGAAGGTGCTCGCGCAGGGAACGAGTCCCGACGTGGAGGTAGCCGACATCGATCTGCCGATCATAGAGACCACCCCCGGGTCGGACGTGGCCATCGGCATGCTCGTGGGGGGCGTGCAGAACGAGATCGCCGCCTACGCCACGAGCGCCGAGGCGGCCCGGGCCGGGCGGCCAACCTGGCGGCACATCTGCCGGCCGTCCGACAACGTCACCGGCGTGGCCGTGCACGGCGACGATATCTTCCTCCTCAGCCACGACCGCGCTTCGCGATTCAAGGTGCTGAAGACGACGGCGGCGCGCCCGCACGTCGCGGACGCCGTCGTGGTCGTGCCCGAGTCGGACTCGGTCATCCGCGGCATCGGCGCCGCCCGCGACGCCCTCTATCTCACCGACCTGAACGCCGGTCTGGGCGGCATGCGCCGCCTTGCGTGGGATGGGACGATCACCACGATCCAGATGCCGTTCGAGGGCGCGATCGGCGGCGTCTTCGTCGACACCACGCACGACGGCTGCTGGTTCGCCCTGGAAGGCTGGGTGCGGCCGCCGGCGGTGTTCTACATCGCGCCGGATGGCCGGGTGAGCGAGACCAGTCTCGCGCCCAAGCCGCCGATCGACGTCTCCCCCTATGCAGCCGAGGAGACGTTCTGCACGGCCGCGGAAGGCGTGAAGGTTCCGCTATCCCTGGTCTACCGGAAGGGCCTGAAGCGCGACGGCCAAGCGCCCTGTTGGCTGGACGCCTACGGATCGTACGGCATCACGGAGGACCCAGGCTTCCTCGCCCGCTACCTGCCGTTCCTCGACCTTGGCGGCATCTTCGCGACCGCGCACGTGCGTGGCGGCGGCGAACTGGGCGAGGACTGGCATCTGGCCGGCAAGAAGGCGAACAAGCCGAACACATGGCGCGACGACATCGCCGCTGCCGAGCATCTGATCGCGGAAGGCTACACATCGAAGGCCAAGCTCGCGATCGGCGGCGGCTCGGCCGGCGGCATCACGGTCGGGCGCTTCATGACCGAGCGGCCGGAACTGGCGGCGGTGGTCATCGACGAGGTCGGCGTCTCCAACACCCTGCGCAGCGAGTTCGAGCCCAACGGGCCGCCGAACATTCCCGAATATGGCACGGTGAAGGTCGAGTCCGACTTCCACGCCCTCTACGAGATGGACTCCTACGTGCACGTGAAGGACGGCGTCGCCTATCCGTCCGTGATGCTTACGACCGGGCTGAACGATCCGCGCGTTTCGTCCTGGGAGCCGACCAAGATGACGGCGCGGCTGCAGGCGGCGAACGGCGGCAAGAACCCCATCATCCTGCGCGTCGAGACCGACGCCGGGCACGGAATCGGCTCGACGCGGGATCAGCGCGACCGCGAGCTCGCCGACCAGTTCGCCTTCATCCTGTGGCGGACCGGCGACCCAAGGTATCAGCCGCGGTAGGAGCCCTTCGCCGCCGCAGCCGGCGCTCGCCTGAGGGTTGCAGCGCGACGAAAGACGCCGATAGTGACGCCTGGTTTCTCGAAGGGGGAGGCGACGATGAAACCCGTTCCGCCGGCATTGCTGTCGGCTACGATCACCCTGCTTGCGGTGTTCTTCTACTTCTTCACCGCGTTCCGTGTCGGCCAGCTGCGCGGCAAGCACGACGTCCGCGCGCCGGCGACCAGCGGACATCCGGAGTTCGACCGCGCCTATCGCGTGCAGCTGAACACGCTCGAGCAGCTCGGCCTCTTCCTGCCGCTGCTGTGGCTGGCGACCCTCTATCCGCTGCTCGGCGCGTGGATCGCCGCGGCTGTCGGCGTGGTCTGGCTCGTCGCGCGGGTGCTCTACGCGCGCGCGTACATGGCTGACCCGGACAAGCGGTTGATCGGGGCGGGCCTGACGGGCCTTTGCACGATCGCACTTCTGATCCTGGCGCTCATCGGCATCGGCATGGGCTGGCTCGGACTGCGCTAGAAGTTCCGCAAGGCCGGCTCGCAACACCCGCCGGTGCTCGCCTATTGGTGGCGGAGTATCGTCGCTGGACGCTGCGTGGTTGTACGCTAGAGTTGCTGCGGAGCTTCGCGAGTCCGACGCAAATCGCCGGTCATCCTTTGGAGGGACGCATGCGCTATCTCGTCATCCTACTGTGCGCGTTCAGCATCGGAAGCATCGGCGCGGTCACGGCCGCGGCCCCCACGGCGCATGCCGCGATCATGGGCAAGAAGGTGAACGTCGGCCACAAGGGCCATAAGGGCGGTAAGAAGAGCAAGAAGAATTCGGGCAACTGCTGCACCACGCCGCCGCCCAAGTAGCCGCCGCCCTCAATGACTGGCGGCCACGCCGCACCTCTGGCAAAACCGAATAGGGAAGCGCCAGAGGACGAGGAACGCCAGTCATGACCCCGGACGATCAACCAGCCGTCACCCACGCCGAAGCCCTGGTCGCCGGGTTCACCAGAAGCGGCCTCGCGGCGCTCGACGCGCAGATGCACGCCCTCGTCGACGAGGGCAAGCTGGCCGGGGTCTCGACCTTGGTCGCTCGCCACGGCGAGATCGTCCACCAGGATGTCTACGGCCGCCAGGACGTCTCCGAGCCGACGCCGCTCGCCAGGGACTCCATCTTCCGCATCGCCTCGATGACCAAGCCGGTCATCGGGGTGGCCATGATGATGCTGTGGGAAGAGGGCAGGTGGTCGTTGGACGACCCCGTGGCCAAGCACATTCCCGAGTTCGCGGGGTTGAAGGTCAGGAGTCGGGACGGGGCGCCGGTCGACCAGATCTCGCCGATGAACATGCGCCAACTGATGAGCCATACGGCCGGCTTCGGCGGCCTCGGAGCCTACCAGGACGCCAATCTGCGCGGCGGCGACCTCCGCGCCATGATCGAGACGTTGGCGGAGCGGCCGCTCTACTTCCAGCCGGGGACGGAATGGCGCTACGGGCCGAGCGTCGACATTCAGGGATATGTGATCGAGCGCCTTTCCGGCCAGGGCCTTGACGTGTTCCTGAAGGAGCGCCTGTTCGATCCGCTCGGCATGGTCGACACCGGCTTCTGGGTCGATCCGGCCAAGACCGCCCGCGTTGTGCGCATTCACAAGTACGTGGACGGAAAGATCGCGCCGGCCGGCGCCGAGAATGTCGTCAACACGAAGAAGCCCGCGTTTCTCGCGGGCGGCGGCGGCCTTGTCTCGACGATCGGCGACTACTGGCGTTTCGCGCAGATGGTCCTGAATCGCGGCGAGTTCGCCGGACGGCGGTACCTGAAGCCGGAGACCGTCGACATGATGCACGTGAGCGTGCTCGAGCCCGGCGTGAACGTCACGCTTTACAGTCCGGACGCGCGCGGACTCGGCTTTGGGATGGACTTCGGCATCATCGAGGACCCGGCGCTGGCCAAGACCAGCCAGGGGGTCGAGAGCTTCTACTGGGGCGGCGCCTTCGGCACCTGGTTCTGGATCGACCCGGTCAACGACATGATCGTCATCGGCATGATCCAGAACGTCGGCGGCACCACTCCGGATGGCGCGCCCTTGATGCGCGAGCTGTCGGCGCGCGCTGTCTACGCCGCCATGACCGACCGCAAGCGGGGGTAACTAGCCGGCGACGTGACGCTGCCCCCTGGGAGGGCCGCCACGGCGCGCCTGCAAGCGGCCGCGCGCGACGCCTGCCCGGCCTCTAGAGCTCGGGTCTTGGTGCGGCGGCGAGGCGTTCCATGTGCGCGACGACCCATTCGACATCTCGGCCCTTGAGTTGGGCGGCGAAGTCGTCGTGCTCGACGCCGACCGTGCTGACCCCGTCGCGGATGCTGTCGACGATGCGGTAGCGTGACCCCTCGCGGCGCACGCGCCAGGCCAGCGCAACCGCCTGCGGCTGCACGCCGGCCGCCGCGGGCCGCGCCTCGCGGGTGGTCACGAGCACATCGGCGCCGCCCGCGGCTTTGGTTCCGACGACCGTGAAGGCGTCTCCGGCGCCCTGCCTGCCGGAAAGCGCGATCTGGCGTGCGAGCCTGGCGAGCAGCACCTTGGTGAGGCGCGCGCGCTGCGCCGACGTCGCCGTCCTGGCCGAATCGCCGAGGACGGCGAGCGTGATCGCCGGCATGTCGAAGGTCCTGAGCGCCAGCGCCTCGATGGATGCTTCGGACGGCCCACCCGGCGCCGCGAACGTCCTCGCCAGCCCCGCGTGGAGCGTGACCACGGGGTCGGAGGGCTGCGGCGCGGCGGCCGCCAGCATCGCGAGCGACAGGACCGCGGCGACGCGTTTCAGCCAGCCTCGCAAAGTGGGGACCTCCCGGCTATGACGCCAAAGGGGCTTAGCATGAGCCGGGGGCGAACACCGCATGAGCCGCTTCATCGCCGCCATCGACCAGGGCACCACTTCGTCGCGGTGCATCGTGTTCGACGCGCATGGCCGCATCGCCGCGGTCGACCAGAAGGAGCATCGGCAGATCTATCCTCGCCCCGGCTGGGTGGAGCACGACCCGTTGGAGATCTGGGCGAACGTCGAGCAGGTCGTTCAGGGCGCTCTCGCCAAGCTCTCCATGGGCCCGAGCGATCTCGCGGCGGTGGGTATCACCAACCAGCGCGAAACGACGCTGATCTGGGAGAAGGCGAGCGGCAAGCCGATCGCCAACGCCATCGTCTGGCAGGACACGCGGACCGACCGGCTGGTGCGCGACCTGGGCGGGCGGATCGGTCAGGACCGCTTCCGCGACGCCTGCGGCCTTCCGCTCGCCACCTATTTCTCGGGCCCGAAGATCCGTTGGCTGCTGGACGAAGCCGCGGGCGCGCGCGCCAGGGCCGAGCGCGGCGAGCTCCTGTTCGGCACCATGGACAGCTGGCTGATCTGGAAGCTCACCGGCCGCCACCTCACCGACGTCACCAACGCCAGCCGCACCATGCTCATGGATCTGCAGGCGCTCGACTGGGACGAGGACCTGCTCGAGGCTTTCGGCGTGCCGCGCGCCATGCTGCCGGAGATCCGGCCCTCGTCTGAGGTCTACGGAACGGCCGGCGGAGTTCTCGAGGGCGTCGCGGTCGCCTCGGCGCTCGGCGACCAGCAGGCGGCGCTGTTCGGACAGACCTGCTTCTCCCCCGGCGAGGGCAAATGCACCTACGGCACCGGCAGCTTCCTCTTGGTGAACACCGGCGAGAAGATCGTCCACTCCAAGCACGGCCTGCTCACGACGTTGGGCTACCGCTTGGCCGGCCAGCGCGCGGTCTATGCGCTGGAGGGCTCGATCGCCGTCACCGGAGCGCTCGTGCAGTGGGTGCGCGACAACCTCGGTCTGATCGACACCGCGTCCGAGATCGAGGCCCTGGCCAAGAGCGTCGATGACAACGGCGGCTGCTACTTCGTCCCGGCGTTCGCGGGCCTGTTCGCGCCGCACTGGCGCAGCGACGCCCGCGGCGTCATCGCCGGGCTGACCGGCTACGTGACGCGGGCGCATATCGCACGCGCGGCCCTCGAGGCTACGGCGTGGCAGACGCGCGAGGTCGTCGACGCCATGGCCGCCGACTCCGGCGTGAAGCTCAAGAGCCTGAAGGTCGACGGCGGCATGACGGCCAACAACCTCCTGATGCAGTTCCAGGCCGATGTGCTCGACGCGCCCGTCGTGCGGCCGGAGGTGGCGGAGACGACCTGCCTTGGCGCAGCCTACGCGGCCGGGCTGGCCGTTGGCTTTTGGGGCGACCTTGCGAGCCTGCGCAAGCAGTGGCGCGAGTCGGCGGAGTGGAAGCCCAAGCTGGGCAAGGCGCAGCGCGAATCGGGCTACCGCAAGTGGAAGAAGGCGGTCCAGCGCAGCATGGCCTGGGTCGACGACGACGACGTCTGACGCTCGCCCGCCGCGCACCGCGACGGGCGGACATTTTCTCGCTTCACACGCGTATGCCGCGGGCCTGGCCGGCGAGGCGGCCGTCGTGGCCGTTCCGGCCTGGGGCTCGCATGTGATCCGCCGCCCCCTGCCTGGAGGCCTGGAAGACGCCGCGGGCGTCTATCCGCTGGCCGTTTTCGCCCCGCCTGGTGACTTCGAGGGAGGGTTGGCGCAGCTGGCCGCGTCCGGGTTCGTATCGGTGGTGATGGTTCCCGATCCCTTGCTCACCGACGCCTCCCGCCTGGCGCAGGCGTTCCCTGTGTTCCGCCCCTACAAGACCCACCACCTGATCGACCCAGCCGCGGGGCCCTATGCGCCGGACAAGCATCATCGCTATGAGATCCGCCGCGCCTGGCGCAGCTGCTCGGTGGACATCGTCCCGCTGGCGTCGCACCTGGAGGAGTGGCTTGGGCTCTACGCGGCCCTGGTCGACCGCCGCGCCGTGAGCGGCTGGGCGAACTTCTCGAACGCCTACTTCCAGGTCCTCGCCGAGCCCGGCCGGGTCACCGCATTCCGCGCCAGCGTTGACGGCGCCTGCGCCGCGATGTCGTTGTGGTTCGCCGCCGACGGCGTCGCCTACAACCACCTCAACGCCGCGGCCGCACTCGGCTACGCCCGCGGCGCCAACTTCGCCCTCTACGACGCCGCCATCGCCCACTTCGCGGGGGCCGGCGTCATCAATCTTGGCGGGGGCGTCGCCGCCGAGGGCGCGAACGACGGCCTCGCCGCGTTCAAGCGCGGCTTCGCCAACGCCTCTGTCCGGAGCCACGTCTGCGGGGCGATCCTGGACCCCGCGCGCTATGCGGCGCTCAGCGGCAGCCACTCCGATAACGGATACTTCCCCGCCTATCGCGCTGGCTAGTGCGGCGGGCGCGCGCCGCAGGCTCTCAGGGCCGCGACGATGCGGGCCATCTCGGCCGCGCCGTAGCGATGATCGCACGGCAGCGACAGGATCTCGGCCGAAAGCGCGTGCGCATGCGGGAACGCCGCCGGGTCGCTCGGCAGGTCGCGCCAGTGGACGGCGCAGTAGATCGCTTCGGCGGCCAGAGCCGCCACGATCGCGTCGCGACCCCCGACCCGGATCGGAAACGCCATCGGCGCGAAGTCGAACCGCTCGTTCGGCCAAAGCGCGAGATCAGCCAGCGCGGCGGCCAGGCGCCGTCCGTTCGCCCGCCTCGCGGCGACCAGCGGCTCCGCCGCCGTGCGCTCGAGCACGTTGCGGGTAGCGGGGCTCATCACGCCGCAGTCGACGTCGAACGCGCGCTCCTGGTCCTGAAAGGCGGGAAACCAGCGCTCGGGGCGGCGCCCGTCCGGATCCCTCGCCCGGTCCGCCTGTGCGGTCGCTGGCGGCGATGGGCGCCCGAACGGAGGCGGCAGTGGCCGATCGCTCGCCAGCAACCCCCCATCACCGACGCCGAGCAGCTTGCGCGGGCTGTAGAGCGCGACCTCTCCCCACGCCGGCACGCCGGCATCCAGGGCCTGGGCGCGGTCTTCGACCCACAGGACGTTCGGCCGCGACGCGACGAGGTCGAGCCAAGCGCCGCCCGGCGGGCGGCCGAAATAGTCGATGGCGACGACGGCGTCCCCGGGCGCAAGTTCGCGGGACAGGCCCCCGGCGTCAGGCTCGAGATCGGGACCCACGGCAAACCACCGGACCTCCCGCCCCGCCGCCGCCTCGGCCAGCGCGGCGCATGCATAGCTAGGCAGCCAGACCCGCCTCGCGCGCCGCTGGGCCAGGAGCGCCGAAAGCGCTGCGCGGCCGCATCCGTAAGCCCCAACCTCCGCGCGATCGCCCCGCCAGAGCGCCCAGAGGCTGCCGTCGACGCTGGAGCCGGGGACCGGTGGCAACGGCATCACGCTGCCGATGGCGGACGGGCGGTCCGATGCCTTTGCCCGTCCCTTCGACCCGCCGCCGTCCGGTCGGGATGCCAACGACTCGCCTCCGCCGTCTGCGCGCCGCTCTGGCGCTAATCCGGCATTAACCACGTTCGCGGTTAAGGTTTGCCTAGTCGCTCCTGGCGACGCCCCCGTCTCGAGGCCGCCTTGGCTCGGTCCGCCCAATCCGCCGTCGCCGCCGTTCCGCAGGATATTGGCGGGCTGGATGCGGACACGTTCGACGCTGAAATGGCCGGCGCTGGCATCGCGCACTTCCGCGGGGTGCTCAGCGCGGGACGCGTCGCCCAGCTGCGAGCTGATAGCGAGCACGCGGTCGCCCTTCGCCGCGCGGTCCAGGCGCGGAACGGGGTCAGCGAAGGCATGGAGGGCATCGGCCATCACGTCCTCGGCGAGCGGACCAGCCTCGACGACTTCGTGGCCGACCCGCCTCTCTGGGACGCGATCGAGCGCTACTTCGGCGGCAAGTTCATCCTCTTGAACTTCTCCGCCACGCTGAACCCGCCCGGCGCGCTGCCCTACACGTTCCGGCCGCACCGCGACGTCCGCGCCTGGACCGGCGACTACCGCCTTTCGCTGAACATGCTGGTCATGCTGGACGACTTCACGGCCGAGAACGGCGCGACCCGCTTCCTCGACGGTTCGCACCGCCTCGACGAGCTCCCTTCGCCAGAGACCTTCGAGGCCGGCGCGCGCCGGCGCACGGGCAAGGCGGGCGACGTTCTCCTGTTCAACAGCCTCGTCGTTCATGCCGGGGCGCCCAACCGGAGCGCTGGCGGCCGGGCGGCGCTGACCCTCTGCTTCGGGCGGCCGTTCATGAAGCCGCAGATGGACTGGCCACGCTTTCTGGGCAGTTCGGCCGAGTGCGGCCTGACGCCGCGCGCGCGTCAGCTCCTGGGCTACGACGCCCGCGTGGCGGCCAGCCTCGACGAATACTATCAGTCGCCCGAGCGGTGGACCTTCAAGCGGGACCAGTACTGATGCTGGAGGCGACGCTGGGCGGCGAGCAACGGCGGCTGGACTCCGTGGTCGGCTCGTACGGCGAGGAGGCGTCCCCCTTCGACGCGGCGATGCGCATCTACATGGACCGCACGTTCGAACCCTGGTTCGTGCCGGGCGCCTGTCTGCAGGTCGGATGCGCGCACGGCGACCAGACCAGCCTGCTCGCCGACCGGTTCGCCGATCTGACCGTGCTCGAGCCGGTCCCGCATTTCTTGAATCTCGCGCGCGAACGGGTCGGCGGCCGGGCTGCCTTCGTCCAGGGGTTGATCGAAACCTACGATACGAGGCGCCGCTTCGAGACGATCTTCTTCTCTCACGTGCTGGAACACGTGCTGGACCCGGTGGACTCGCTGGCAAGGCTCGGCGCGCTGCTCAGCCCATCTGGCCGCCTTCTGGTCGTCGTCCCGAACGCGGAAGCCCCTTCCCGGCGCATCGCCGTAAAGATGGGCGTGCTGGAGCACCTGGAAGCGCTCAGCCTGGACGACGTGGCGGCCGGCCATCGCCGCGTCTACCGGCTGGACACCCTTTGCTGCGACGTCGCCAGAGCCGGGCTTACGATCGAGCACAGCGGCGGCGTCTTCTTCAAACCTTTGGCCAATTTCCAGTTCAACGCGCTCATGGGCGGGCCGCTCATCGGCGACGCGTTCATGGAGGGCTGCTTCCAGCTCGGCCGCGAGCAGCCCACCGCCTGCGCCAGCGTCTACGTGGTCGCCGGGCGCCGCGCATGAGCATTCCAGGCAAGCTGGTCCGCCTGCGCGCGATCGAGGAAGCCGATCTGCCGCTCCTGCACCGCTGGGCCAACGACGAGGCGTTGTGGGCCAACCTGGGCGGCTGGCGCTTCCCATCCAGCATGGACAGCGCCCGCGCCTGGTTCGGCGGCCTGAAGTCGGACCCCTTGAATCATCGCTTTATCATCGAGACGCTCGAGGCCCCGACCTCGATCGGCACGGCGAACCTCGTCGACCTGGACTGGAAGAACCGCCACGCCGAGCACGGCATGCTGCTTGGCGAGGCCGAGACCCGCCGCAAGGGCTACGGGCGCGACACGGTCATGGCCGTGATGCGCTACGCATTCGACGAGCTCGGCCTGGAGCGGCTCCACTCGGACATCATCGCCTACAACCAGCCGTCGCTAGCGCTCTACGTCGACGCCCTCGGATGGACGGTCGAGGGGCGCCAGCGCCGCTGGCACTACCGGCGAGGGGAGTTCTGGGATCGGGTCCTG
>DATGIN010000091.1:0-15902 GCA_035295705.1 Caulobacteraceae bacterium | reverse complement strand
GATGCGATCCTCGACGGCATGCCCGCGCAGGGGAATGAGCATCGAGCGGCGGAACGTGCAGACCACATCCCCCCGTTGGTTCTTGCCGGTCGTGCGCACCTCGACGATGCCCTGCCCCGGCCGCGAGGCGGACTCGCGCTTCTGCAGCACCTCGCTCTCTGCGTAGAGCGTGTCGCCGGCGAAGACCGGGGCGGTGAACCGCACCTCGTCCATGCCGAGGTTGGCGATCGTCTTCTGGCTGAGGTCCGAAACGCTCATGCCAATCAGCAGGGCGAGCGTGTAGGTGGAGACGACCAGGTTCTGGCCGAACTCGGTCGCCGCCCCATACTCGCGGTCGAAATGCAGCGGATGGGTGTTCAGCGTGAGCAGCGTGAAGAGGTGATTGTCCGATTCGAGGACGGTCTTGCCAGGGCGGTGCTCGTAGACGTCGCCGATGACGAAGTCCTCGAAGTGGCGGCCGAACGACTCCCGATAGCGTTGCGGACCAATCTCCTTCCAGCCATGCGCCATCGGTACCGCCCGGCGCCGCCATTCCCGCGGCGGCTCGCCGGACGGATGTATCATAGGGTTCTGGCGCGGCCATAGTCGCCGCCCAACTTGACCCGCCCGTCAGTCAGGAAATACCTGACAGTCAGGAACTGCCTGACAGGCGCGCCGGCGGAGGCGGCATTGGCGAAGGCGACGGATGCGCTGCTCGATTGGGCCCTCGCGGCAGGCGTCGCTTTGCCGACCGACTTCGACGGCGCGACCGCCGATATCGCCCCGCTGGGGCTGCTGGACAGCGCGCTCGACGGCGCCGACCTCGTCTTTCTCGGCGAGCTGGATCACTTCGTGCACGAGAAGAGCGACTTCCGGCTTCTCTTCAGCCGTTACCTGCTTGCGCGGGGGTGGCGGTCGCTCGCCGAAGAGATGTCGTGGCCGGACGGCTTGCGGGTCGAACGCTTCCTCTCAGGCGACGGCGATCTGGACCACCTCTCGCTGTTCGGCTGGGCCGGCGACCTGCGCGACGATCGCGACGACCGGCCGACCGGAATCTTCCGCGCCTCGTTCGACCTCTATCCGACCGAGATTATGGCGGCCGAGCAAACGCGCTTCTATGCGGGCCTCAAGGCCGCGGCCGCCGGCAAGGCGCTCCGCTACCATGGCTTCGACATCGAGGGCCTGCCGGGCGGCGGCTACGCCGAGATCGAGCGAATCCTCCCGCCAGGCGCCGCCGCGTTTCGCGCCGCCCTGGCGCGCGTCGACGGCGAGACCGCGCTCGCCGAGTCCAAGCGTCTTGAGGCGTTGGTCCCGCACGCGCCTTCGGACGAGGTCGCCGTCGCGCTCAAAGCCACCGCCGAGAGCCTCGCCTACATCGACATGACGTACGCGGCCGAGACCTACCAGGCGACCGCCCCAGGCATGGCGTTTCGAGAAGGGTGCATGAAGCGCCGGCTGGACGACATCGCCCGCCTGACCGATGGCGCGCCCCTGGTCTTGATGGCGCACGGCTTTCACCTCGCCAAGGACGACCGGCTGCTTGGCAGACAGGTCGGCGTCGGGCCGGGCGGCGGCCTCGAGTGCTCGCTCGGACACCACCTCGTGCACGAGCGGGGCCTGAAAGCCGTTTCGATCTGGCTGGTGCACGGCGCGGGCGCGGACTCGCAGCCGTTCCCGGATCTGCCCCGGCGGTTCAGCTATCCGCCCGGGACGCTGAATCGCCGGCTCTCTGGGCTAGGGGCGCCAACGCTCATCCCGGTCGTCGGAGCCCCGCCCGGCCCGTTCGACCGGCCGCTTGGGATCGGACACATGTACAACGCCGTGCAGCCGACGGTGCTCGCCGGCCAGGTCGACGCGATCCTCTACCTGCCGCGCGTCACGCCGATGCGCCGGTAGCCGGCGTCAGCGGCGAGTGCCCGCCCGCCCCAGCGGCGCGCAACGGCCGGCCGCTGGTGGGCATGGACCGACGTCATGCGAGGGGTCCGCGTGGTACCGCCTCCCCGGCTCGAACGGGGGACCTCCAGAGCCACAATCTGGCGCTCTAGCCAACTGAGCTAAGGCGGCCCGACGCGAGGGCGCAATCTCTATGCGCGGGCGCAGCGCCGATCAAGCGGCCCGCAAGGGTCGCCGCGATCCAAGCGATCTGACAGCGGAGGCTTAGTCCTGCGGCGCCGGGCGCCAGACGACCGTACGCTCGAACGTTCCGCCCTCGGTGGGCTGCCCGTCGGCGGTCCGCGGACGCACCTTCCAGACGCCGCCCCGGATCATGGCCAGCGTCGCGGCGCCGAAGCCGGCGTCGGGCGGGCTTTCGCCGAGGATCGAACAGGCCGTCAGCGAGCCCTTGGCGGTCACCGTGCAACGCACCGTCGAGGTGCCGCCGATGTTCATCCGGTTGGCGCGGTCCGGATAGTACTGCGCCATGTCGTCCGGGTTCGGCGAGCGCAGGAAGTCGGCGTTCGAGATCACCGAGACATGCTGCGGCGGCGGGGGCGGCGGCGGGGGCGGCGGCGGCGCCTTGACCGGCGGCGGCAGCGCGATGCGTGGGGGCGTGATGTCGATCGGCGGCGGCGCCGCAACGCGCGGCGCGGCGATCGGCGGGGGCGGCGGCGGGGCGCCTTTCGGAGGCGGCGGCGGAGGCGGCGGAGGCGGCGGCGGTGGCGGCGCCTTGAGCAGTTTCACCTTCACCGCCTGGTCGGAGTACTCCTGGTACTTCGGCTCGAACTTCACCTTCCAGAGGTAGTAGCCGATGCCGGCGTGCAGAACCGCAGCGATGCCGACGCCCACCCAGAACCCGTTGCCACGACGGCGGGGACGCCGTTCCGAGGTCAGCGGATCGTAATGGTCGTGCTCCAGCTCGGGTGTTAGCTGTGCGTCAGACATCGCGTCCCTGCTCGCCCTAGAGCGCCAATTTCTTGTTGCGGCCGCTCTGGTCGAGACCGATCAGCGCGACGCTGTAGAAGCCGTTGTCCTGCAGCTTGTCCATGACGGTCATGAAGTCACCGTACATCGTGTCCTTGTCGGCGCGGATGAAGATTCGCTCGCGCGACGGGTCGCGGCGACCGATCTGCCGCCTGAGGTCCGTGCCGAGCGTCTCCGGCCAGGTCGGGAAGTCCCCGAGGTGCAAGCCGCCGTTCTGCTCGATCGTGATGTAGACCGGGACGGGCGGGTTCGGTGTCGGGATCGCCACCGCCGGCGGCAAGTCGACCTTGACCGAGGGCACCGTCAGCGGCGCGCACACCATGAAGATGATGAGCAGCACCAGCATGACGTCCACGAACGGAGTGACATTGATGTCGTGGTTGGCGTCGACATTGTACCTGTCACCCCCGGACCCCGAGAGTTTGGCGGCCATGCGCGTCTAGGCTCCTCTGTCGAGCTGCCGCGAGATGGCGTTCATGAGCTCGGCGACGAAGCCTTCGGCGCGGGTGCCGTAGCCCGAGATACGCGTCTGGAAGTAGTTGTAGAAGATAACCGCCGGGATGGCCGCGAAGAGGCCGAAACCGGTGGCCAGCAACGCTTCGGCGATGCCGGGCGCCACGACGGCCAGGTTGGTCGTGTTGGTGTTGGCGATGCCGATGAAGGAATACATGATCCCGTAGACGGTGCCGAACAGTCCGACGAACGGGGCGTTCGCGCCGAGCGAGGCCATGAAGGCCATGCCGCCCGAAAGGCGCTTGGCCAGCGACGCCTGCACCGCCTGCACCGCCGATCCGGCGCGCGCCACGGTCGATTCCCGGTTGTCGCCGGTCACGGCCAGGCCAGCCTGGCGCGACAGCTCGACCTCGGCCGAAGCCGCCGCCGCCATGTCGGCCATCGGATTGCCCTCGAACTCCTCGGAGGCGGCGATGCGATTGATGTCGGGGACCGAACGGGCGCCGCGGAAGGCTTCGAGGAAGCGGTCGGATTCGCGGTTCAGGCCGGCGAACTCGAGCAGCTTGGTGATCAGGAGCGTCCACGAGAGCACCGAGCACAAGGCAAGGCCGATGATCACCGCCTTCACGACCCAGGTCGCGCCGAGGAACATGGTTACGGGGGTGAGCTTGGTGGCGCCGCCCGAGGCGCTCGCGGCGATCGTGCTGCCGGCGCTCGACTGGTCGGCCGGAGCGGCCGCCGATGTCGCCGCCGACGAGCTGGCCGCGGCCGCCGCCGAGGCGCTCGAGTCCGCGGCCGGTTGAGCGTAGGCCGGCGCGCTGATCGCCAGCGCCAGCGCGCCAGCGAGAGCGATGATGGGGGTCTTCAGTTTGTTGTGGGACATCTGTCGCCAGTTCCTGCTTGGTCTAACACGTTAGGGGCCGAGTGGCCGTCATCGCCTGAGCCTTCCGCCCACCCAGAAATCTTAGCCGAAACGAGATCGAACATGATCAAGCCCCAGCACCGCCGAGCGCGCACGCCGAAGACGCACGCGGTATATCTTTCGAGCCGACCGGCTCAGAAGTGTTACCGCGATGTTAGACTTGCGGCTCGCGTCCTTTGGCAATCCCTTTTGGCATCGTCAAGGGCGAAGAGATGGCGCCACGGTTCGGCGCGCGGCGGGACCGGCGACTATATTGCGGCGCACAAGACGACTGAATTCGAAGCGCCTGGATATTTCCTCACAGAACGGAAGTTCGGATATTGCGCTGCAATATCGATTGTTATTCCAGTTCGCCGACGCCCGACTCAGGATAAACTTTTCCGGCGTGCGCCGGTCGTGACGAATGGCCGCTGCGGGTGAGCGGCGGCGTGGTGCCTGGGGGCGGATTCGAACCACCGACACGCGGATTTTCAGTCCGCTGCTCTACCAACTGAGCTACCCAGGCTTGTCGAAGGCCCCGGCCGTCGAGGGAGGCCGTCTATAGGGGACGGCCCCTGGAGTGTCCAGCCGAGCGCGGGCCTAGTCCTCGGGCGTCGGCGTGTCCTCCTCCTCTTCGGGCGCCGCGCCAGGGATGGCGTAGGTCCCGGAGAACCACCGCTGGAGATCGACGTCGGCGCAGCGCTTGGAGCAGAAGGGCCGGAACTTCTGGTCCACCGGCTTGCCGCAAATGGGACAGCGCCCGCCGCTCACCGGAGAAATCCCAGGCCATCGAGCACGCACGCGGTCTCGTAGAGCGGCAGGCCGACCACGCCCGAGTAGGAGCCGGACAGCGCCGTGACGAGCGCGCCGGCGCGGCCCTGGATCGCGTAGGCCCCAGCCTTGTCGGCCCACTCGCCGCTCTCGATCAGGGTGTCGACGTCGCGCGCCGTAAGGCGCTTGAAGCGGACCCGGCTCTCGCTGAGGCGCGCTGCCGAGCGGCCGTCAGGCGCGATCAGGCAGACCGCGGTCAGCACCCGGTGCGCGCGGCCGGACAACAGCGCCAGAAACCGCCGCGCCTCGGCGGCGTCGGCGGCCTTGCCGAGGATGCGACGGCCGACCGCGACGACGGTGTCGGCGGCGAGAACGCCGGCGTCGGGATGTCGAAGACGGGCGGCTTCGGCCTTGGCGCGCGCGAGCCGCACGGCCGCCAATCTGGGGGTCTCGCCGGACGTCGGCGTCTCGTCCACGGCGGCAGGGTCGACCGCGTCCGGCTCCACGCCGATCTGGCGCAGCAATTCGAGGCGCCGCGGGCTGGCGCTGGCTAGTACGAGCCGCAGGTGCTGGGCCAGCCTATTTGAACCGGTACGTAATGCGGCCCTTGGTCAGGTCGTACGGCCTCATCACGACGAGGACCTTGTCGCCCGCCAGGACCCTGATGCGGTTCTTGCGCATCTTGCCGGCGGTATGCGCAAGAATCTCGTTGTCGTTGTCCAACCTCACGCGGAACATCGCGTTGGGAAGCAGCTCGCTGACCGTCCCCGGAAGCTCCAGCAGCTCTTCTCTCGCCATGCGGCCTCATGCCTTGGATCGACGACGGCGCAGGGGTTTCGCATCGTCGCCAGGCAGCGCGGCGAACCCCATATCTCCTTGCAGTATAACGCATTCAGCCGCCGAAGGTCGATGGCTTGCCGAACCGCTCGACGATGCGCGCGGCCAAGCTGTCGCGAACGCCGCGGTAGGCGTCGACCACCGCTTCGCGCGATCCGGTCGCCAGCGTCGGGTCGAAGGTGGGCCAGTAGTCGATCTCGACGGCGGTCGCACGCGTCATCTCGACGGCGCGGTGGTGCGCCTCGGGCGTGAGCGAGACCAGCAGGTCGAAGGCGCTCGGATCGAGGTCTTCGAAGCTTTTCGCATGGTGGCGGCTCAGGTCGGCGCCCAGCTCGCGCATGACCTCAACCGCGAACGGATCGAAGTCACCCGTGGGCGTAAGGCCGCAGCTGTCGACATAGATGCTCACGCCGTAGAACAGCTTG
Source organism: Caulobacteraceae bacterium (assembly GCA_035295705.1). GTDB lineage: Bacteria > Pseudomonadota > Alphaproteobacteria > Caulobacterales > Caulobacteraceae > Poindextera. The sequence continues at coordinate 9,617 of DATGIN010000091.1, read as the reverse complement.
ACGATCCCCTCGGCGATCGGCGAGCGGACGCGGTTCAGGTTGCAGGCGAAGAGAACCGCTCCCGGCCTCAGGATGGCCGCCATCGCCTAGCCTCGCCAGTGCAGCGCGCAGATGAGCGTGAAGAGGCGGCGCGCCGTGTCGAGGTCTGTTTCGACCTTGCCCTCGAGGCGCTGACGCAGCAGGGCGGAGCCCTCGTCGTGCAGCGCGCGGCGGCCCATGTCGAGCGCCTCGATCTGCTGCGGCGTCGCGTTGCGGATCGCCTCGTAATAGCTCTCGCAGACCATGAAGTAGTCCTTGATCAGGCTGCGGAACGGCGAGAGCGACAAAAGATGCCGGTGTTGGAAGCCGGGCCCTTCGATCTCGAGCGCGAGCCGGTTGTCGACGAGGGCGATCGTCAGGCTGTAAGGGCCGCCTTCAGCCCCCGCGGGCGCAAAGTGGTTGGCTTCCAGAAGGTCGAAGATGGCGACCTGGCGCTCATGCTCCTGATCGCGCGAGACCGAGGCAAGCGACGCCTCGTCCAGCGTCACGCTCTGCAGGCGCTGGTTGGACGCCTCGACCGGCATCAGGCGTCGCGGTTGGAGCGGATCGCCGCCGAGCGCGCGTGCGCGGGCAGCCCTTCGGCCGTCGCCAGCGCCACGGTGGCGGGGGCGAGCTTGGCGAACGCCTCGGCGTCGCAGCCGATCAGCGACGTGCGCTTCAGGAAGTCGAGCACCGAAAGACCCGAGGAGAAGCGCGCCGCGCGGCTGGTCGGCAGCACGTGGTTCGACCCGGCCACATAGTCGCCGATCGCCTCCGGCGCGTAGCGGCCGAGGAAGATGGCGCCGGCGTGGCGTATCCGGCCCCCCAGCGCCTCCGGATCGGCGACCGCCAGCTCGGCGTGCTCGGGGGCGATCTGGTCGACGAGAGCGGCCCAACGCTCGGCCGGCGCGACGACGATCGCCCCGTGCGCGATCCAGGAAGCGCGGGCGGTCTCGGCGGTCGCCAGGCGCGCGAGCTGGCGCTCGACCGCAGCGGCTACCTGGGCGGCGAAGCCGGCGTCGTCGCTGATGAGGATCGACTGGGCGTCCGGGTCATGCTCGGCCTGGCTCAAGAGGTCGGCCGCGATCCAGTCGGGATCGTTGAGGCCATCGGCGACGACGACGATCTCGGACGGGCCGGCGAGCGCGTCGATGCCGACCACGCCGTAGAGCTGGCGCTTCGCCTCCGTGACGTAGGCGTTGCCAGGCCCGACAATCTTGTCGACAGGCCCGATCGGGCCGGCGCCGTAGGCGAGCGCCGCGCAGGCCTGCGCGCCGCCGACCCGCCAAATCTCCGCCACGCCGGCCGTCTTGGCGGCCGCCAGCACCGCCGGCTCGAGCTTGCCCGGCGGGGTGATCATCGCGATGCGGCCCACCCCGGCGACCATCGCCGGCACGGCGTTCATGAGGACGGTCGAGGGGTAGGCGGCGCGGCCGCCCGGCACATAGACGCCGACGGCGTCGAGCGGCGTCCAGCGCCAGCCGAGCATCACGCCGGAATCGTCGACGAAACGCGCGTCCGCCGGCCGCTGGCGTTCGTGGTAGGCGCGGATGCGGCTGGCCGCCAGCTCGATGGCGGAGCGCACGTCGGACGGACAGGCGGCGACCCCTTCGGCGATCTCGCCCGGCGTCACGTGCATCGACTCCTCGTCGAGGTCGACCCGATCGAAGCGGTGGGTGTAGTCCAGGAGCGCGCGCAGGCCCTCCACCCGCACCCGCTCGATGATCTCGGCCACCGTGGCGCTGATATCCGCAGCGACGCCCCGCGGCTCGGCCAGGAAAGCGGCTAAGTCTGCATCGAAGGCGAGGTCGGCGGTGTCGAACCGGCGCAAGGGCCCTACGCCTTGTCGTGCGCCGGTTTGCGCCGGGCGGGCCAGGGTTCCGACAGGTCGGCGAGCGCGGCGTCGATGCACTCGACCTCCAGCCTCAAGTCCCCGCCGCCCGCGAAGCGGAGGAGAATGCCGCCGCCAGGGGGCTCGCCGGGCTCGAAGTCCGCCGACAAGAGCTCGACGACCGCGTCCGGTTTGTCGCGCCGCAGCCGTCTTGCCTTAACGCCGAGCACCGAGCCGAACTGCAGCCCGGTCAGGACGCGCTGGCTGCCGCTCGCATCCCGCTCCCAACGGAAGCGGTTGAGCACCAGCGTCAGGCGCCGCTCGGCGCTTTCGTAGGCGATGTCGCCGATGCGCCCGACCGCGTCCTGCAGGGCGGCCGAGATCAGCTCGAGATCCTCGGCGTCCTCGGCCAACAGTCGAAGCGGGGCGGTCTCGCTCATTCGAGACCGCCGCTACGTCAAGCCTCGGCCTCGCGCAAGCGGCGAACTTTGGCGCCGCAGGCCCCGAGCTTGGCTTCCAACTGCTCGAAGCCACGGTCGAGGTGATAGACGCGGTTGACGACGGTCTCGCCGCGCGCCGCGAGCCCGGCGATCACCAGGCTGACCGACGCGCGGAGGTCGGTGGCCATCACCTGGGCGCCCTCGAGCGAGTCCACGCCGCGCACCCGCGCCTCGCCGCCCTGGACCGCGATGTCGGCGCCGAGCCGCCTGAGCTCGGAGACGTGCATGAAGCGGTTCTCGAAGATGGTCTCGCGGATGACGCTCTCGCCTTCGGCCATGGTCATCAAGGCCATGAACTGCGCCTGCAGGTCGGTGGCGAGGCCCGGATAGGGATCGGTCGCGACGTCGACGGACTTGAGGCGGGAGCCGTTGCGCTTGATCACCACGCCGTCGTTGGCGTGGACCACCTCGGCGCCGGCCTGCTCGATGCTGTCGAGCAGCGCTTGGATAAAGTCGCTGCGGGTGCGGGTGAGGTGAACCTCGCCGCCCGCCATGGCCGCCGCGACCGCGTAGGTCCCGGTCTCGATCCGGTCAGGCATCACCGCATAGGTCGCGCCGTGCAGTTTGGAGACCCCGGTGACGGTGATCTGCGAGGTCCCGGCGCCCTCGACCTTGGCGCCCATGGCGTTCAGGCAGTTGGCCAGATCCTCGATCTCCGGCTCCTTGGCGGCGTTCTTGATCTCGGTGACGCCCTCGGCCAGCACGGCGGCCAGCAGCGTGTGCTCGGTCGCCCCGACCGTCGTGATCGGGAACTCGATCTCGGCGCCCTTCAGACCCCTGGGCGCCTGGGCGTAGACGTAGCCCTCGTGCAGGTCGATGTGGGCGCCGAGGTCCGCCAGCGCCTTCAGGTGCAGGTCGACGGGGCGGGCGCCGATGGCGCAGCCGCCGGGCAGGCTGACCTTCGCGTGGCCGGTGCGCGCGAGCAGCGGCCCGAGCACGTTGAAGGACGCCCGCATCTTTCGCACCAGGTCGTAGGGCGCGTAGGCGCTGGTTATGTCGGGCGCGTGCAGGATGGTCTCCGGCCCGGTCTCGAAGTCCAGCTCCGTCACCTCGACGCCGAGGCGCCGCAGGAGGTCGGCGAGGAACGCCGTGTCGGCGAGGCGCGGCATGTTGGTCAGCCTGAGCGGCTGGTCGGTCAGAAGACTCGCGGTCATCAGCTTGATCGCGGAGTTCTTGGCGCCGCTGATCGGGATGACGCCTTCCAGCCGGGCGCCGCCGGTGATCGCGATACGGTCCATTCGACGACCCCTCCTCGGGCAAGCGACTCCGATTTGTCACAAACGCCCGAACGGCCCTTCGTATACCACCACGGCCAAGCCGCAAGCGGCGTACAATTCAGCTCTTTTTCGGACCCTCGGGGCGGCGCTGTGCGGCCTTGCGCCGCTTCAGGTTCTGCCTGAGCGCCTCGGCGAGCCTGGTCTCGCGCCCGTCCTTCGCAGGCTTCTGCGGCGGCGGCTTCGAGGCGGCCACGATCAGGCCCCAAGCTCCGCCAGCTCGGCTCTCTGCTTGCGCGTGAGGCCGGCGCAGACGAGGTCGTACGAGTGCGCGATGAGGCGCTCGATCTCAGCGGCCGGAACGTCCGACTCCAGCTCGATCGCGATCCAATGGCGCGGATCGAGGTGCGAGCGATGACCGACCCCGGCGTACTGGTCGCGCAGGATGTCGGCGAGGTGCGGATCGCACTTCACGATCAGCCAGCCCTTCTGGTCGCGGCGGCGGATCGAAAGGATGGCGAAGGTCTTTCCCATCACCTTGTAGCCGGTGGGCGCGCCGCGAACCCCTGGCCGGGCGTCGAGCCAGGTCTGCACCTGCTGCTGTCGCGGCGTGAGCTGCATGCGAAGATCCTCCCCGACCGAAGCGTAGCGCGGCGGCCCGCCCTTTTCACTTCACACTCCTGGCCGCGTCCGCTACCACCCGCGCTCCTTCCAGGGCCGCGGTAGCTCAGTGGTAGAGCGCATCCTTGGTAAGGCTGAGGTCGGTGGTTCGATCCCACTCCGCGGCGCCATTTTCCAGCTACGGTTCCGATTGCCGACCGACCGGAGGCGCGGGGGCACGCCCCTCGCCCTCCCGGCCTGATGCGCCCATGAGGCGGCAAGGCGGCCCGTCGTCTACTTGGACAGGTAGGAGTGCTGCTGGATGAACTTGGTGGTCAGGTTGGTAAAGCCGGTCGAGATGTCGCTCGGGCTGTTGGCCTGGAAGTAGTAGCCGGTCGTCGCGCACGACTGCAGCGCCGCGCTGATGGTGCTGGCCGAGCCGGACCCGCCCGGGAAGATCGTGTGCCGCACGGTCTTCTCGTAGGGCTGCACCTGGGGATCGCTGCCGTCCAAGGGCACGTACGGCGTTTCCAGCACCGCAAGCACGACGCCCTCGTTCTTCAGCGCCGTGCAGTACTGCTGGTTGATCGGTCCATCGAACCCGCAGAAGTAGGTCGGGTTGTAGTTCCAATTGGGGTCGTTGCCGACAGCCGGGCTGTAGGAGCAAGGCGTGAGGCTGGACCAGTTCGAGCCGCGGTCGGACTGAAGGCCGTCCGTGACCAGGATCATGAACTTCAGCGGCGACGAGGCCGAAGCGCCGGTGCCGTTTGCGCCGATCGCGTTCGTGCCCGAGCTGGCCGAGAACGTCTGCATCGCGCTGTTGAGATAGGTGTCGACGCCCGGCGCGACCGAGGCGATGGCGCTGGTCACGGCGCTGCAGGCCGCCGCGGTGCACGTCATGTTGTGCGACCCGTAGGTATGGATGCTGTCGTCGAAGCCGTAGAGGTTCACCAGATAGGTGTTCTTCGCCAGGTTGGCGTTGCTCGCGAGTAGCGACTGGATGTTGCTGATCAGCTGATTGGCGGCAGCGATCATCACGTCAAAGCGGGTCGTGGCGCCGGCGGCGTGTGCGTTGGTTTCGCCGACGGCGACGCCCGTGGCCGTGCCGTCGTCGTGGCAGGAAAAGGCGCAGGGCGGATTGTCGTTCGGAAAGCTGGGGCTGCCGCCCTTCTGCGGGTAGTCGGCAACCTGGTTCGATGAGCTCATCACCGAGTTCCAGTTTCCCCAGTGGACGCAGGTCTGTTTCTTCAGCGGTGAGCCGCACTTCTCGGTGAGCGTCGTGGTGGCACTCATCCAGTTGGTTATGTCGGTGACGTCCGCGCTGGTGGCGCCGACGATCATGGAGGCGGAGATGTCCATCACGATATTGAGCTGCAGCGTCGCCCCGAACCCGATGACGGCGGTGGTCGCGCCGGTGACGGTCTGCACCGGCTGGCTGCCGCCGGTGCAGTAGGTGGTGGGGACAGGGATAGGGATGCAGGGCGCGGTCGCCGTGGTGTTCATGGCCACCGTATCGTTGGCCATGGTGACGCCGTTGTTGTTGCAGTCGTTCTGCACCGGCGCGCAGACGTGGAAATTGGTGATTGTCGGCGCGCTTACCGCGCCTTGCATCGTGTAGTTCGCCGTCAGCGAGTTCTGCGCCAGCGTCTTCAGCGTGGCTTCGGTGTCGTTCGGATTCTTGACCACCTCGGCGCTCACCGCGAGCGCGGCGGCGTCGGTGGCGTCCTGCAGCTGAACCTTGGCGTCCTCGCCATACGAGAGGTCGATGCCGCCGCCGACGAGCGCAAAAAGGACCGGCGCCATGAGTGCGAACATGATCGCGACGTTGCCGCGCCTCGCCCCAACCAGGCGGCGCAATAGCCCGTGGCCGCGGCGAGCGGCGGCGCGTAGGCGCGATCTCGCGCTAGGTCCGTGGCTGTCGTGGCGCTGCATCGCGTCGGCTCTTGATTGGTTGCCCCACGCGAGCCTACCCGGACGCGGTTCGGGACTCGTTAAGACTTAAGGTTAGTCGACCTCCGTGCGCCGGTTTGTTGCGCCCATGAGTGGAGTCGAGCGCGACAAGCGGTCGTCTTGGACAAAGAGAGCCATATGTTCGTTCAAGATTGCTTACGGGCTGACGCGCGGAATCGGATCGACCAGCCGCGGACGCAGATAGAAGGTCTCGGTGTAGGTGAACGCGCTCGGAAGCAGGTACGCCACCGGGACGTTGTAGGTGTAGCTCACATCCGCGCGGATGATGCTCTGGTTCGCCGCGACCAGGTTGGACGGGAGCGTCATGGTCGCCCCGACCGCGTTGGCGGTCATCGTGCCGCTCGCGTCGCTCCAGGCGACGCTGGCCGATGTGCCCGCCGCGTTTTCCTGGATGCTCGATATCCGCATGCCGAGCGTGGTGCTGGGATCGGGGGCCATGATCTGCCCGCCGATGGCGAAGATGTTCGAGATGTCGCTGTCGTGGATGCTGGTCGCCTGGGCCACGAGGTCGCCGATCGCCGATGCGGTGTGGCTCGCTTTGCGCTCGGCGAGCATCGCGCCGCAAAGCTCGGCAAGGCCGAAGTAGGCCAGGATCAGCACTGGGCCGACGAAGGCGAACTCGATCGTGGAGAGACCGCGCTGGTCCTTGGCGAGCCGTCTGACCGGGGATGGTGTCCTGTCCCGCATCACGCATAGGGCTCGTTGCGGAACACGGCGGTCGCCTGCAGCAGCGTCTGGCCGTTGTTCAGCGGCGTTCCGATGTGGTCCAGCGCCGGCGCGATGACCGTCCACTGATAGAAGGTCTGCACCAGCACGATGTCGCCAGGCCCGCCCATCTGGAACGGGAGATTGTTCTTGTTCACCTGGCCGTTCTGGACCGGGTTCGAGCCTGAGACCGACTGGAAGCTGGAAAAGGTCTTGACGCTGACCGACAGGTTCGACGTGCAGGACGACCCCAGCCAGCTCATGTTGTTGCACACCAGCGTCGTGAAGGCGCTCGCGGTCGAGCCGCCGCCGTTCTGCAACTGGCCGGTGCGGATTTCGCGTGCAGCCGCGTAGGTGGCGTTTTCGAGCGAGATCGAGACGAAGTAGATCAGCCCGATCTCGACGATGCCGAACGTCAACATCAGGAACGGGATCGATACGATCGCGAACTCGACCGCGGCCGCCGCCTGCCGCGCGACAGCAAACCGCCGCAAGAATCGGCCGAACGAACGGAAGGATTGGCGCGGTCCGCGCATCGAGAGTGAACCTCCGCTACTTCGCGAGATACGAGTGTTGCTGGATGAATTTGGTGGTGAGGTTCGTGAAGCCGGTCGAGATGTCTGACGGACTATTGGCCTGGAAGTAGTAGCCGGTCGTCGCGCACGACTGCAGCGCCTGGCTGATCACGCTGGCGCCGCTGGCGCCCCCCGGATAGATCGTGTGCCGGACCGTCTGCTCGTAAGGCTGCACCTGCGGGCTCTGCCCGGTCAGCGGCACGTACGGCGTCTCCAGCACCGCCAGAACCACGCCCTCGTTCTTCAGCTTGGTGCAGTCGCTTTGGCTGATCGAGGTGTCGAACCCGCAGTAGTAGGTCGTGAAACCGCTCTGGTTCGAGTAGTTCCAGTTCGAATCGAACCCCTTGGTGGGGCCGCTGTAGCCGGATGGGCAATAGCTGGTCGACCAGTTGTTGTTCCGGTCGGACTGCAGGCCGTCGGTCACCAGGATCATGAACTTGAGCGGCGAGCCGGTCGAACTGCCGTTGCCGTTCGCGCCGATCGCGTAGGTGCCGGTGGCGGCCGAGAAGCTGTCCATCGCACTGTTGAGGTAGGTGTCCAGGCCCGGAACGACGGAGCTGATCGCGTTGGTCACGCCGCTGCAGCTGGCCGCGCTGCACGGCATGTTCGACGTTCCGTACTGGTGGATGCTGTCGTCGAACCCGAAGATGTTCACGATGTACGTGTTCTTGGCGAGGTTCGAGTTGTTGGCGAGCAGCGACTGGATGTTGCTGATCAGCTGGTTCGCCGCCGAGATCATCACATCGAACCGGGTGGTCGCGCCCGAAGCATGCGCATTGCTCAGTCCGGTCTGGATGTCCGACGACGTGGTCGATCCGCCCACGTCGTGACAGGCGAAGGCGCAGGGGGGATTGTCGCCGGGAAACGAAGGCGCGCCGCCGCTCTGCGGATAGTCGGCGACCTGGTCGCTCGGCTTCATCGCGTTCCAGTTGCCCCAGTGGACGCAGGTCTTGGTCCGCCGGCTGCTGTCGCACACCTCGCGGACGGTCGTCGTCGCGCTCATCCAGTTGGTGATGTCGGTCACGTCGGTCGTGGTTGCGCCCACGATCATCGAGGCGGACGTATCCATCACGATGTTGAGCTGCATCGTCGCGCCGAAGCCGATGACGGCGGTCGTGGTCCCGTTGACGGTTTGCTTCGGCGGGTTGCCGCTCGTGCAATAGATGGTCGGCAGCGGCATCGGAATGCAGGGCGCGGTCGCGGTGGTGTCCATGGCCACGGTGTCGTTGGCCATCGTCACGCCCTTGTTGTTGCAGTCGTTCTGCACGGGCGCGCAGACGTGGAAGTTCGTGATGGTCGGTACCGTCGTCGCCCCCTGCATGGTGAAGTTGGCGTTCAGCGACGACTGGGCGAGCTGCTGTAGCGTCGCTTCCGTATCGTTGGGGTTCTTCACCACCTCGGCGCTTACCGCGAGCGTCGCGGCGTCGGTCGCGTCCTGCAGCGCCACCTTGGCGTCTTCGCCGTAGGAGAAGTTGATCACCCCGCCCACCAGCGTAAGCAGGAACGGCAGCGTGAGCGCGAACATGATCAGCACGTTGCCGCGCCTGTCGCCGGCGAACGCGCGCAACCGGGCGCGCATTGCCGGGGTGAGGCCAGGCGCCCAGCGCGCCACTTCGCTCACGACGACCGTCGCAGCCGATCGAGGACGGCCGGCGGCCAAACCGCGGGCCGGCCGGTTGGCGACGCTCCGCGCTCTCGCGACTCCGTTCCTCGATGCATGTCGATGCACGGCTCTTGATTGAGAAGAGTGGTGCGCTCTTGTTGCACTGCATTGGTGTCGCCCCGGTAAAGGAGCGCGGTTAATTCCGGCTATTCATTAGCAACACCTCTCGCGCCACCGCGCTGAGCGCCGCGCGACCGCAACGATCGACCGCATCGTCTCTGCACTTCGCCGAAGTGCGGGTTCGATCCCACGCCGCGGCGCCCTGACGCCGGCGCATTGACGCCGTGTCGGCCATCGCGTTAATACGACGTATTAGGAGGGGCAATGGGCGCCGCCGATGCGATACGAGCGAGCGAGCCGCACGGCACGACGGCCGAGCTGTTGGACCTTGCCGAGCGTATGTTCGCCGAGGGCGGCGTCGAGAACGTCGCCCTGACCCAGATCGTGGCGGCCTCCAGCCAGCGCAACCGCTCTGCGCTGCACTATCATTTCGGGTCGCGCGAAGGCGTGCTGAGCGCCCTGCTCGATCGGCGGCTGGCG
>DATGIN010000090.1:0-10274 GCA_035295705.1 Caulobacteraceae bacterium | reverse complement strand
GGCGAGCCGAGCGCCTTGCCGGTCTCGGCGACCAGCTGCTCGACGGTCTGGTCCGGGTTCATCACGAAGGCCTGCTTTAGGAGGACGACCTCCTCGAGGAACTTGCGGATGCGGCCGTCCACCATGCGCTCGACGATGTTGGCGGGGCGGCCGGACTCCAGCGCTTGCTCGGTCAGGATCTGCCGCTCGTGGTCGATCACCGCCGGGTCCATGTCGGCTTCCGACAGCGACAGCGGCTGCGTGGCGGCGACGTGCATGGCGATCTTCTTGCCCAGGTCCTGCAGCTTCGCCTGGTCGCCGGCGCCCTCGACGCCCACCAGGACGCCGATCCGGCCGACATTGGGCGCCACGGCGTTGTGCACGTAGGCTGCGACCGCACCCTGGTCGACCTTCACGAAGCCGGCGCGGCGCAGGCGCATGTTCTCGCCGATGGTGGCGATCATGTGGGTGATCATGTCGCCGATGCTCTCGCCGTCTGTGGTCTTTGCGTGCGCGATGGCGTCGACGTCGCCGCCGGCGTCGAGGGCGGCGTCGGCGACCTTCAGCGCCGCCGCCTGGAACAGCTGGTTGCGGGCGACGAAATCGGTCTCGGCGTTCAGCTCGGTGACCGCGCCGGTCATTCCGCGCCCGTCCGAGCGCAGCGCGACCGCCACCAGGCCCTCGGCCGCGACGCGGTCGGCCTTCTTCGACGCCTTCGAGAGGCCCTTGACCTTGAGCCAGTCCTGCGCCGCTTCCAGGTCGCCGTTCGTCTCGGTCAGCGCCCGCTTGCAGTCCATCATCCCGGCGCCGCTCTTCTCGCGCAGCTCCTTCACCTGGCCGGCGGTGATTTCAGCCATACTCGTCTCCCGTCTCGTTCGAATCGCCGCGGCCCATCCTGGCGCGGCCGTTGTGATGGTTTCGTGGCTCTAGCCGGTCGGCTGTTCCTCATCGACCGCCTCAGGCGCCGCCTCGGCGTCCGCCTTGGCCTTGCCGCGAGCCTTCTTCGGCTTCGGCTCGGACTCGGCTGGCGCGGCCTCCGCAGCAGGCGCCTCCGCTTCAGCTGGCGCGGCCTCCGCCGCGGGCGCCTCGGGCTCGGCTGGCGCGGCCTCCGCCGCGGGCGCCTCCGCTTCGGCAGCCGCCTCAGCAGCCGGCTCGGCGGCTTCGGCCTCCACCGCTGGAGTCTCCTCGACCACGGCGGGCGGCGCCTCCGGCGCCGGCGCGGGCTCGGCCTTGGCGGGCCGCGCCTTCAGCGCCGGCTCGACGGGGGCCTCCGCCGCCCCGATGTCGACGCCCAGCGCGACTTGGCCCTCCACCAGGCCGTCGAGCACGGAATCGGCGATCAGGTCGCAATAGAGCTGCAGCGCCCGCGCGGCGTCGTCGTTGGCCGGCACCGGAAAGGCGATGCCGTCCGGATCGCTGTTGGTGTCGAGGATGGCGACGACCGGGATATTGAGCTTCTTCGCCTCCAGGATCGCAATCGCTTCCTTGTTGGTGTCGATCACGAACATCAGGTCGGGGATGCCCCCCATGTCCTTGATGCCGCCCAGGCTGAGCTCCAGCTTCTGCTGCTCGCGGGTGAGCTGCAGGAGCTCCTTCTTCGTGCGGCCCTCGCCCCCGCTTTCCGCCAGGGCCTCCAGTTCGCGCAGGCGCGCGATCGACTGGCTGATCGTGCGCCAGTTGGTCAGCGTGCCGCCCAGCCAGCGGTGGTTCACGTAGTACTGGGCGCAGCGCTTGGCGGCCGCCGCGACCGGCTCCGACGCCTGCCGCTTGGTGCCGACGAACAGCACCCGGCCGCCTGAGGCGGCCACTTCGCGCACCTTCAGAAGCGCCTGGTGCAACAGGGGGATGGTCTGCGAGAGGTCAATGATGTGGATGTTGGAGCGCGATCCGAAGATGTAGTGCTCCATCTTCGGGTTCCACCGGTGAGTCTGGTGGCCGAAGTGGGCGCCAGCTTCGAGCAGCTGACGCATGGAAAAGTCTGGCAACGCCATGGAGTCGTCTGGTCCTTCTTCCGGTTAGCCTCCGCAGCGCAAGACCCGTCCGAGTGGTGAGCGGGACCGGAATGGAAGAGCGGCGGGGATTGACCCGCCGCTTCGCCAAACGCGCCACGTGCGTGATGGCCGGCGAAATAAGGGCTCGCGCGCGGAAAGGCAAGCCATGCGCGGGGCTGGGGCGCCCGCCCGGCGCGCGAGCTGCAACTTTTGCGATAAGCAAACAGGCCTTAACGCTCCTGGCTTAACCTTCGGGGCCATGAGCGCGATCGAGACCACGATCGGCGGGGCCGAGCGGCGCACGGCGCCCCGGACGCCAACCGCGCTGCGGGCCAAGGCGTTTCCCGGCGCGGTGGACTGCATCGTCAGGGACGTGAGCCGGCGAGGCGCCCGCCTGCAGTTCCTGCAAGAGCCGCCGCCCGGCGGGCGGATGATCGCCGTCATCTGGTCGACGGGCGCGGCCATCGAGCTGCAACAGCGCTGGCGGCGCGGCGGCGAGGCTGGGTTCGAGGTGCTGGGCCGCTTCGACTTCCGCGGGCCCGTTCCACAGCGCTTCGCCGAGGTCAAAGCGCAATGGATCGCGCGGCGGCCGAAGCTAAAGCGCCGGCAGCTGAACGACGGCTCCGTCGCCATCGGCTACCGCGGCAGCCTCCGCGCGCTGCCGGTGAGCTAGCGGCCGGCGCTTCAGCAAAGGTGCGAGCTGGCCTAGCGTGGCCGGGCCTTGAAGACACTCCTGATCGTCTATGACTCGGTGACCGGCGGCGCCCGTCAGATGGCGCAGGCGGCGGCGCGCGGCGCGTCGGCCGCGGGCGAGGTCGAGACGCTTCTCAAGCACGCCAGCGACGCCGGCGCCGAGGATGTGCTGGGCGCGGACGGCTACCTGTTCGTGACGCCGGAGATGCTGGCCGCGCTGGCCGGGCGCATGAAGTATTTCTTCGACCGCACCTACTACGCGGCGCTCGAGCGGATCGAGGGGCGGCCTTACGCGCTCCTCGTCGCAGCCGGCAGCGACGGCGAGAACGCTGTCCGGCAGGTCGAGCGCATCGCCGCCGGGTGGCGGCTGAACGCGATCGCGCCGCCCCGCATCGTCTGCACCCACGCCCAGACCCCGGCCGAGATCCTGGCGGAAAAGACGATCGGGGACGCCGACCTCGCGGCATGCGAGGAGCTGGGAGCAGCGTTCGCCGCCGGGCTGGCGATGGGGGTCTTTTGATGTTCGCGCCGATCGAGACCGAGCGGCTGCGCTTACGGCCGATCGCCGCCGACGACTGGCGGGCGATCCACGCCTACATGTCCGATCCGCAGGTGACCGCATGGCTGCCGGAGGGTTTGCTGGACGAAGCGGCCGCCCAGGCGTTCGCCGCCAGGAACGCGGACGAGGACGCCACCGACGTCGCGGTGATCGAGCGAGCGTCTGGCCAGTTGATCGGCCACATGGCCTTTCACCCCTGGTTCGGAGCGGGGACGCACGAGGTCGGATGGGCGTTCCGCCGCGACCGCTGGGGCCGCGGCTACGCCACCGAAGCGGCGAAGGCGCTCATGGCGCACGCGTTCGAGATCCTCGGCTGCCATCGCTTCATCGCCACCTGCCAGCCGGAGAACCCGGCCTCCTGGCGGATCATGGAGAAGCTCGGCATGCGCCGCGAAGCCCACTTCCGCTCCGCCCTCCACCGCGGCGGCGACATCTGGTGGGACGAATACTTCTACGCAATCCTGGCCGAGGAGTATTTCGCAAAACGCTGACGTGCGCGCCCTCTTTACGGTTGGACGGGGCCGAAGACCCGGTGGAAGCGCGCCGGCCGATCATCTTGCACGGTGTTTCTGGGTGGCCCGGACAAGCCGGGCCATGACGCGATTACTTAGGAAGGCAGAGCGACGCTTGGATGGCTGGGTGACCTTGCCACCCGCCCCAGGCGTCATGGCCCGACTTGTTCGGGCCACCCAGAGACCCGGCGTTCTCCGGTAAGTCCCGGATAGAGGTCGGACCAGTCGGGATTATCCCGCTCGATCAGATTCACCTTCCACTCGCGCTTGTACTTCTTGAGCCGCTTCTCGTCGTGGATGGCCGCCATCATGCTTCGGTGCTCTCGGTACCAGACGAGGCGCTTCAGCGCGTACTTCTTGGTGAAGCCTTCGATCAGCCCTTCGCGATGCTGGTAGACGCGCCGAAGCAATTGGCTCGTGACGCCGATGTAGAGCGTCCCGTGCATGCGGTTGCTCATCATGTAAACGGCGATGGCGGCGTCGCGGGCGACCATCCTCGCTCTCCCGTTTCTGGCCGCGCCGCCCCCGTCGCATAATGGCCCGGACAAGCCGGGCCATGACGATGTGCGAAGCCCCTACACCTCCTCCAGATACGCTACCCCCGGGGCGGTTTTCAGAGCGCCGCGGACGGCGGGGTCGAGGGAGAAGCGGCCGGGGAGCTTGACCTCGATCTCGCGCCCGTCGGCGGCGCCGGCGACCAGGATCACCTCGCCGCCCTCGCGCTCGGCGGGGCGCAGGCGCTTCTTCAGCGCCTCCATGTCGGCCAGCTCCGGCGAGAGATAGACGCGCAGGCCCGCCGTCGCGCCCGCCACCGCGCGCTCCAGCAGTTCGGCGTCGTCGCCGAAGAAGCGCACGTCGCCGTCGGCCGCCTTGGCCCGCACTTTCACCACGACCGATCCCCCGGGCTCCAGCGCCTCGCGGCAGCGCCGGAGCTGTTCGGGCGGGAACAGCACCTCGTACTCGCCGGTGGGATCGGACAGCGTCACGAACGCGAAGCGATCGCCGCTGCGGGCCGACGAGCGCTCCTGCCGGCGGCGGACGACGCCGGCCATCCGAAACGCCTCCATCCCCTGCTCCACGGCCGCCATCACGTCGGTCAGCAGGCTGACGCGCTTGCGCCGCAGGACCTCCAGCAGCGACTCCAGCGGATGGCCGGAGAGGTAGAAGCCGACCGCCGCGCGCTCCTCGTCCAGCTGCTCGGTCTCGCTCCACGGCTCGCGCTTGGGCAGGCGGGGCCTCGCCGCCTCCGGCGCCTCGCCGAACAGGTTGGTCTGCGCCGACGCCCGCTCGGCCGCCGCGCTCTGGGCGTGGGCGATGAGGATGTCGGCGGCGGCGACCACCTCGGCGCGATTCGCGTGCAGGCCGTCGAAGGCGCCGGCGCGCGCGAGATTCTCGAGCGCCCGCTTGTTCACGTACCTGGGGTCCACCCGCTGGACGAAGTCGTAGAGGTCGGCGAAGCGCCCGCCCGCCTCGCGCACCTGGACCAGGTGCTCCATGGCCGCGACGCCGACGTTGCGGATGGCGCCCAGCGCATAGAGCACCTCGCCGTCCTCGACGGTGAAGTCGGCGGCCGAGCGGTTCACGTCCGGGCGGCGCATCGCCACGCCGGAGCGGCGGGCGTCCTGGTAGAAGAGCGCCAGCTTGTCGGTGTTGGAGATGTCGAGGCTCATCGAGCCGGCGTAGAATTCGACCGGCGCGTGCGTCTTCAGCCAGCCGGTCTGGTAGGCGATCAGCGCATAGGGCGCGGCGTGGCACTTCTTGAAGCCATAGCCGGCGAACTTGGCCATCAGTTCGAAGATCAGCTCGGCGGTCGGCTCCGGCACGCCGCGCTCGGTTGCGCCGGAGAAGAACCGCGCCCGCTGCTGGTCCATCTCCTTCTTGATCTTCTTGCCCATGGCGCGGCGCAAAAGGTCAGCCTCGCCAAGGCTGTAGCCGGCCAGGATGCGGGCGATCTGCATCACCTGCTCCTGGTAGACGATCACCCCATAGGTCTCGCCCAGCACCGGCTCCAAGAGCGGGTGCATCACGTCGACCGGCTTTCGACCCATCTTGCGGTCGACGTAGTCGTCGATCGAGGCCATCGGACCTGGGCGGTAGAGCGAGATGAGCGCGGTGACGTCATCGATCGACGAGGGACGAAGCTTGCGCAGCGTGTCGCGCATCCCCTGCCCTTCCAGCTGGAACATGCCGATGGTCTGGCCCGACGCCATCAGGTCGTAGGTCGCGGCGTCGTCCAGCGGCAGCTGCTCCAGATCGATGCCGGCGCCCCGCCGGCGCAGGTGCTTCACGGCGCGGTCGATGACGGTCAGCGTCTTCAGCCCCAGGAAGTCGAACTTCACCAGGCCGGCGCTCTCCACCCACTTCATGTTGAACTGGGTGGCCGGGATGTCGGAGCGCGGATCGCGGTAGAGCGGCACGAGCTCGGTCAGCGGCCGGTCCCCGATCACGATGCCGGCCGCGTGGGTCGAGGCGTTGCGGTAGAGGCCCTCGAGCTGCTGAGCGACCTCCAGCAGGCGCGCGACCTCGGGGTCGTTGTCCCTGGCCTGCTGCAGGCGCGGCTCCATCTCGACCGCGCGGGCGAGCGGAATGGGATTGGCCGGATTGTTCGGCACCATCTTGGCCAGGCGGTCGACCAGTCCGAGCGGCAGCTGCATGACGCGGCCCACGTCGCGCAGGACCGCCCGCGCCTGCAGCGAGCCGAAGGTGATGATCTGGGCGACACGGTCCTTGCCGTACTTCTGCTGCACGTAGTCGATGACCTCGCCCCGCCGCTCCTGGCAGAAGTCGATGTCGAAGTCCGGCATCGACACCCGCTCGGGGTTCAGGAACGCCTCGAACAGCAGGCCGTAGGCGATCGGATCGAGGCCGGTGATCATCAGCGACCACGAAACCAGCGACCCCGCGCCCGACCCGCGCCCAGGCCCCACCGGGATGCCGTGGGCCACCGACCACTTCATGAAGTCGGAGACGATCAGGAAATAGCCGGAGAAACCCATCGACTGGATGAGGGCGATCTCGCGCTCGAGCCGCTCCTCGTAGTCGGCGATCGGCGCGGCGGGCGGGTGCACCTTCAGCCGCGCGGCCAGTCCTTCGCGCGCCTGCAGCGCCAGCTCCTCGTCCTCGCTGCGGCCCTCGGACGTGGGGAAGCGGGGCAGGATCGGGTTGCGCTTGACCACCATGAAAGCGCAGCGCCGCGCGATATCGAGCGTGTTGTCGCAGGCCTCGGGCAGGTCGGCGAACAGGCGCCGCATCGCCTCGGCGCTCTTGAACGCGTGGTCGGGCGTGACCCGCCTGCGCTCGTCCTGGCCGAGGAAGGCGCCGTCGGCGATGCAGAGCAGCGCATCGTGGGCGGCGTGCATGGCGGGGTCGGCGAAGTAGACGTCGTTGGTCGCCACTAGCGGGACGTCGTGCTCGTAGGCCCAGGCGACCAGGCCCGGCTCCGAGACCGCTTCGATGGCCAGCCCGTGCCGCTGCAGCTCCACATAGAAGCGGTCGCCGAAGACGGCGTGCATGAAGCCCAGCGCCTCGTTTGCTTCCGCGGTCCGCCCCGCTGCGAACAAGGGGTCGATGGGCCCGTCGGGGCCGCCGGAAAGCAGGATCAGCCCTTCGGCGTGGTCCGCGACCTTCGCCCAGGGCACGGCCGGCTCGTCCGGCCCGTCGACGTCGAGGTAGGCGGCCGAGGAAAGCGCCATCAGGTTGCGGTAGCCGGCCTCGCTCTGCGCGAGCAGGACGACCGTCGGCGGTCGCGCCCAGCGATCGTTCGGACCTTCGCCGATGCGGGTCACCGGCAGAGCGCAGCCGATGATCGGCTGCACGCCCGCCTCCCGCGTCGCCACCGAGAACTCGAGAGCGCCAAAGAGGTTGGCCCGGTCGGCCAGCGCCACCGCCGGCATCCCCCCCGCGTGCGCCAACTCGCCGATCTTGTCGGCCTTGATCGCGCCTTCCAGCAGCGAATAGGCCGAGCGGACGCGCAGGTGGATGAAGCTGGAGCCTAGGCTCAGACCTTCGCCGTCCACCGCCTCCATCGACCCTCGCTCACGACCGTCTTAAGCGCGCGACTCAGGCGACCAGATGCGCCAGCGCGCACACCACACAAACGAACCCCGCCACGGACGCAAGCGCCATCGTCTCCCGAACCACCCAAAGCATGTGGACATCCCCGTTTGGCGTTGTACTTGTTTCGTTCTATTCACGATTTGTTCCAGAGTCAAGGGCGCCCTGGCGTGGGCCTATCGCTAGCGCCCACGCTGTCGGCTACGGCGCTGGAACGGTGGCGCGCCGGCGCTGGGGCCTAAGCCGTAGCGAGGCGCTCTCGCGACATAGTTTGGCGTGATCGCCGGAGCGTGTCGCGCACGGCCTGCTGCTAGTCTGGGTTGGCGGACCACCGGATAGAACCGATGAGCGTGCTGAACGACCCGAAGCTCGAAGCTCTGCTTGCCGACCTGCACCGGGCCAGCAAAGACCAGGAAGAAGCCATCGAGCGCTACTTCTGGAAAGAGCGCACCGGACCGTGGAACGGCATGGAGCCGCGCGACGAGGCTTTCATGGCCGACAAGATGGAGGCGCTCGACCAGCCTAAGGCCGAGCTCTGCTACCTGCTCTGCAGGGCGATCCGGGCGCGGCGCATCGTCGAAGTCGGCACCTCGTACGGCGTCTCGACGCTCTACTTGGCCGCCGCCGTCCGCGACAACGGTGGCGGCGTGGTGTTCGCGGCTGAAAAGGAGCCTGCCAAGATCGGCCGGGCGCGGGCCACCTTCGCCGCCGCCGGCCTGGCGGACTTCATCGAGTTTCACGAAGGCGACGTGGTCGAGGCCGCGCAGGGCTTCGCCGGGCCGATCGATTTCCTGCTGTTCGACGTCTGGGGCCACATGATGCCGCCGATGGTCGAGCTCCTGGGCCCGCGCCTGCGCCCTGGCGCGGCGATCTGCGGTGACAACAATCTCAGCGAACACCTCGGCGCGGCGGGGTACCGGCAGACCAAGTTGCCTCTGGCAAAGGGCTTCTGGTTGGCAGTTAAGGAATAGCGCGCCTGGGCGCTGGCCCTGGGTCAAGGCCCGGCGGATGACGCCTCGCTTTTCCGCTGGCGGCGACGTTAGGGTCGCGGCGCCTCTCAGCTGCCGCGGAGCCATACCATGCCGTCGGAACCCATTCTCGAGCCGGAACGGAGGATCGTCGATCCGCACCATCATCTGTGGCCGGGAAACGGGCGCACCGCCTACCTGCTGGATGACCTCCGCGGCGACACGGGCGCTGGGCACCGCGTCGAGGCGACCGTCTTCATCGAGTGCCTCACCGGCTACCGCACGGATGGCCCGGAGCCGATGCGCCCGGTTGGCGAGACGGAGTTTGTCCGCGGGATCGCCGAGGCGTCCCGCGACGGCCGCGGCGCGCGCATCGCCGGCATCGTCGGCGCGACCGACCTTCGGCTCGGCGCGGCGGTCGAAGAGGTGCTGGTCGCGCACATCGAGGCCGGGGGCGGCCTCTTCCGCGGCATCCGCCACGGGGGCAACTGGGACGCCTCCGACGCCATCCGCCCCGGCCACCACAACCCGCCGCCACACCTCTATCTCGACGCCGCCTTCCGCGAAGGATTTGCGCGCCTTGCGCCCCTGGGGCTGAGCTTCGAGGCCTGGATCTACCATCCGCAACTCGGCGAGCTCACCGACCTGGCAAGGGCGTTCCCGCAGACGAAGATCGTCGTCGATCACTTCGGCGGCCCGCTCGGCATCGGCCCCTACGAGGGCAGGCGGGCGGAGGTGTTCCAGGTCTGGCGGCAGGGCATGGGGCCGCTGGCCGCCAATCCGAACGTCTTCATGAAGCTGGGCGGCATGGCCATGCCGATCAACGGCTACGGCTGGCGCCGGCAGGCGGAGCCGCCGAGCTCGGAAGCGTTCGTCCAAGCCCAAGGCGACTACTACCGCGCGGCCATCGACCTCTTCTCGCCGGCCCGCTGCATGTTCGAAAGCAACTTCCCGGTGGACAAGCAGAGCCTGCCCTACGCCACGCTGTGGAACGCCTTCAAACGCATCGCCGCACCGTTCGACGAGCGCGAGAAGGACCAGATGTTTCGCGCCTGCGCCACGGAGTTCTATCGGCTGAGCACGTGACGCGCAGCCGCCTCTTCCGATCGCTCCGCCGTCAAAGCTCGTCGATCTGCGCGACCCTGCGGGCGTGGCGCGCTTCGCCTGGGAACGGGGCCGCCAGCCAGCGCGTCACGGCGTCCTTGGCCTGGTCGAACGTAAGGAACCGCAGACCGAGGGAAAGCGCGTTGGCGTTGTTGTGCTCGCGCGTCGAGGCCAGGATATCCAGACGCTTGCCGGAGACGTCCACCTGCTCCCTCCCGGGATCGCCATAGTAGAGCGCGCAGCGAACCCCCTTGAACCGGTTCGCAACGATGGCCTCCCCCTGTCCCGACGCACCGGCGACGATCGCACGGCTGTTTTTCCCTAGAGCGACGTCCTCCGAGAGCTTCCTTGCCGCGACGGCGATGATCCCCGGGTAGTCGTCGTCCGGATCGTCGACCAGGGCGCCGCAGTCTTC
>DATGIN010000089.1:0-5761 GCA_035295705.1 Caulobacteraceae bacterium | reverse complement strand
CCGTAGGCGGCGATCCGGGCGTTCAGCGTGGCGGTCGCGGTGTGGAACGCGTCGGCGAAACAGTTGGGGCGCTCGCCTCCGTCCGGCAGCGGGATGTCGGTGGTGATCGTCGTGTCGGTGGGTGCGCCGCCGACCACCTGCGCCCTCGCCTGCAGCCAGGCGCTGGTCGCGTCCCACGTGTCGGGATCGGTATTGCCGCAGCAGGGGATCGAGAGGCCCGGCCCGGCCTGCCGCCCGACCGGCTGGCCGTGCAGCAGCCGCCAGTCCATGTAGAGCCGCCCACGCGGCGACTGCGCCATCACGACGCCGATGCGCCCGTCGTAGAAGGCGTTCAGATCCGGCGTTGGGCCGCCGAACACGTCGACGAACGAGGGGCCGGTCGGGGGCGGCCCGCAGGCGCCCGCCGGCGAAGCGGAGGCGGTGAAGACGGCGAGCGCGCTTGCGGCGGCCAGCAGCTTTCTCATCGGTCGATGTCCTTGACCACGCCGGCGATCGCCGCCGGCGTCCAACTGTGCGGACTGAAGACGTAGACGCGGCGATCGCGCGGGAAGCGGGCGAGCGGCGTGTCGGTGGAGACGCCGATCGCCGAGCGGCAGCGCGGGTCGGCGAAGTCGCCGCCCGCCTCGAGCTTGGCCTTGAGCTTCGCCCCGCCCGCCCCTAGCCGAAAGACCATCGGCACGATCTCGTCGACCGGCGCCTGGTCGACCCAGTTCTCCGTTTCGCACCACGAGGCGAGCGCATTCATCGAAAGCGGCTCGCCCGCGGGCAGGCCGGCGCGCACGTCGTGGGCAAGATCGATGAGCGCCTGCCGGTCCGAAGCGGGGACCTCGAAGTCGATCTGCATCTCCGAGAAGCCCGGTCGCCGCGCATAGGCGAGCACCGCAGCGGCCGTCCGGGCGCGCAGCGCCGGCGTCCAATGCAGCGGGCGGCTGGCGTCGATCTGCACGTGCACGACCGCGATCCGCTGCGCGCCCGGCGCGGTCTTCAACGGAAACCTCCGCCCGCGCGCCCAGATCGCATCGCCGCTCAGCTGCACGAACCCCTCGACCGCCGCGACCGCGACGCCGGGCGGAGCGCTGGAGAGGTCCTCCGGGCGCTCCCATGCCCACAGCGCCAGCCCTGGCGCGGGCCAGGCGGCGCCGGCGCCGGCAAGCGCGGCGGCGAAGGCGACGATGCTGGCGGCGACTCGCATCCAAGCAGGTCCGTTCAGGCGGATTGTGCGAAGCGGCGCCGTTGCGCGCCAGTGCGATGATCGGCGCATCCCGGCAAGGGCCCGCCTTGCCGGGCGCCGCACCGTGCGGCAACGTGCGCACTCGTCCGCGAAGGCCAAGGGGCGCGATGGCGCTGACCAGCGAGACCGAACTCTCCGCCGAGCAGAGCCGGAGGGTCGCCGCGCGCGTCCGCGAGGAGATAGCCCGGCGGCGCATCTCGCGGCAGCGCCTGGCCGACGACGCGCGGATCAGCATCTCGACGCTGGAGAAGGCCCTGTCCGGTCGCCGGCCGTTCACGCTGGCCACGCTGGTGCGGCTCGAACAGGCGCTGGGCGAGCGGCTTCGACCGACCGAAGCGTCGAGCGGCCAGGCGCCGGACGCGCTGGGCGCCTACTCGCGCGCCGCGACCACCTGGCTCGAGGGCGGCTATCTCACGCTTCGGCCCTCGTTCGAGAACACCGACGCCATCTACGCCTACAAGACCGAGGTGGCCTGGGACGAGGCGCAGTCGTGCCTGGCGTTCCGCGAGGCCGAGCGCACCGACGCGGCCTTTGTGCAGGTCGGCCAGGTCGCGATGTCGAACCAGTCCGGCCACATCTACTTCGTCACCAACCACTACGGTCAGTTCCGCCTGATCACGCTCGGGCACCCGACCATCACCGGCGAGCTCTACGGCATCCTCTCCACGCTGCAGTCCGGCCCCGGCGGCCACCTCACCCCGGTGGCCTCGCCGATCGCGCTCGTGCCGCTGCGGGGCGCAGCCGCCGCGCCCAGGCTCGGCCGCATCGCCCGCACAGACCCCGAGTTCGCCCCCGCGCGCGCGCATCTCGATCGCATCGTCAGCGAGCCCTTCGTCCGCCTGCTGACCTGACGCCGGCGGGAGGTAAGGCGTAAGAACGCCTCTGGGGCAAGGAGTTGAGCGAGATGCTGGAAGGCGCGTGCCACTGCGGCCAGGTCCGCTGGACCTTCGACAGCGAGCCTGAGCTCGCGACCGCCTGCAACTGCACCGTCTGCCGCCGCTACGGCGTCTTGTGGATCTACGGCCACGACGGGGTCGACGTGCACCTCTCGGGCCAAACGCGCGAATACGTGCGCGCCGACGGCGACGGGCATCTCGGGTTCCACTTCTGCCCCAACTGCGGCTGCGTCGCCTACTGGCGCGCGCACGAGGTCAAGGATGGCCGCCGGCGCGCGGGCGTGAACATCCGCATGTCCGAGCCCGAGCGCGTGGCCGACATCCCGATCGAGCATCTCGACGGCCTGAAGACGTGGGACGACGTCCGCGACGGCAAGACCGTAGCGGACTATTGGTTCTAGCGCCCGGTCCGCTCGGCGAGCTCGGCGGCGACCGCCTTCGCCTCCGTCCACCATTGCCGCACGAGGTCGCCGGCGCGCCCCGGCGTCGCCAGCTGGACCGCCTGGCCGGCCCATAGCGACAACGCCGACGCATCGTCCGCCGCAGCCGCGGCGGCCCTGAGCGGTTGGGTCAGGCGGTTCTGCACCGGGTACGGAGGCACCGGGACGCCGCGCATCTCGCGGATGAAGGCGTTGACGATGCCGCGCGCGTGGCGGCCGGAGAAGGCGTCGGTGAGCGTGGTGGCGTCATCGCCGACCGCCTCGATCTCGCGCCGCCAGGCGGGGCTGATCGCACTTTCGTCAGAGAGCAGGAAGGCGGTGCCCATCTGGGCGGCGGCCGCGCCAAGCGCCAACGCCGCCGCGACGCCGCGCCCGTCCATGATGCCGCCGGCGGCGATCACCGGGATCGCGACCGCCGCGCGCGTCGCTGCGACCAGCGCCAGCGTGCCGGTGAGGCTTTCCTCCACCGGCTTGAGGAAGTGGCCGCGGTGTCCGCCCGCTTCCATGCCCTGGGCGCAGACAGCGTCCGCGCCGACCGCCTCCCACGCCCGCGCTTCCGCGACGGTCGTGGCCGTGCCGATGACGAAGACGCCGGCGGCGTGCAGGGCGCCGACCTGTTCCGCGGTGAGGATGGAGAAGGCGAAGCTGGCGGCGGGCGGCGCCGCCCTGACGACGGCGGCGAGCTGGGCCTCGAAGTCGTGGGCGAAGCGGTTGGGCGGCGGCGGCAGCGCCAGCCCGCGCGCCTCGTACCACGGCCGCAGGCGCTCGAGCGCCGCCGCGACCTCGGAGCCGTCGGGAGCCACCGGCTGCACCATCAGGAGGTTGACGCCGAAGGGCGCGTCCGCGTCGCGCTTCAGCTCGGCGACGACCGTCTCGATCTGGTCCGGCGGCGACCCGGCGGCGGCGAACTGGCCGAGGCCGCCTGCCTTCGAGACCGCAACCGCCATCGCCTGCGTCGAGGCGTTGAACATAGGGGCCTGGACGATCGGGATGGCGAGCTGCTCGAGCAGGTTCATGGCGATTGCTCCTTCTGGGCCCGCTCGCGCGCGAGCCTGGCCAGTACGCGGCCGCGCCCCTTCGACAGCGCGGCGATCGCCCCCCTCAGCGTCGCCGTCTCCTGCGCCGAAAGGCCGGCGCGGGCGAACAGCGCCCGCAGGTTGCGCACCATCGCCGGCGTCTTCTCCGGCGGGAAGAAGAAGCCGGCCGCGTCCAGCTCCCGCTCCAGGTGTTCGAACAGTCCGGCGAGCTCGTCGGCCGTGGCCGGATGGGCGTGGTCGGCGAACGCTGGCGCCGGCGTGGCGTTCGCGGCCGTCCACCACTCGTAGGCGGTGACCGCGACGGCCTGTGCGAGGTTCAGGGAGCGGAAGCGCGGATCGATCGGGACGGTGACGATCGCCTGGCAGCTGGCGATGTCGGCGGTCTCGAGCCCCGCCCGCTCCCCTCCAAACAGGAGTCCGGTCGAGCGCCCCTCGGCCGCCGCGGCGCGCAAGGCGGCGGCGCTCTGGCGCGGCGTGATGACCGGCGTGCGCGCCTCCCGCGGCCGGGCGGTGGTCGCGTGCACCAGCTGCAGGTCGGCGATCGCCGCCGCGATGGAGGGGTAGAGGCGCGCGGCATCGAGCGGCCAGTTCGCTCCCGAGGCGCTGGTCCACGCCCGCTCTTGCGGCCAGCCGTCGCGGGGCGCGACCAGGCGCAGGTCCGCGAGGCCGAAATTCGCCATGACGCGGGCGACCGCGCCGATGTTCTCCGCCAGCTGCGGCCGGTCGAGGATGACGCAGGGAGAGGCGTCCATTCGCGGCGCCATAACGGGTTTCAAGCGCGCGGGCGAGCGTCTACAACGCCCGCGCCTTCGCCGTTGGGCGCATGGCGTGTGATGCCTGGAGACCGCATGGCGAAGATCAAAGTGGCCAACCCCGTCGCCGATCTGGATGGCGACGAGATGACCCGGATCATCTGGAAGATGATCAAGGACAAGCTGATCTTCCCGTTCCTCGATCTTGCGACCGAGTACTATGACCTAGGCATCGAGCATCGCGACGCGACCGAAGACAAGGTGACCGTCGAAGCGGCGGAGGCGATCAAACGTCTCGGCGTCGGCATCAAATGCGCCACCATCACGCCCGACGAGGCCCGTGTCCGCGAGTTCAACCTCAAGCAGATGTGGAAGTCGCCGAACGGCACGCTGCGCAACATCCTGGGCGGCGTGATCTTCCGTGAGCCGATCATTTGTAAGAATGTCCCACGCCTTATCCCGGGCTGGACCGAGCCGATCATCATCGGCCGCCATGCGTACGGCGACCAGTATCGCGCGACCGATTTCGTCGTGCCGGGGGCGGGCAAATTGACGATCCGGTTCGAGGGCGCGGACGGCAACGTCATCGAGCGCGAGGTGTTCGACTTTCCGGCCGGCGGCGTGGCGCTGTCGATGTACAACCTCGACGCCTCGATCCGCGACTTCGCGCACGCGACCTTCGCCTACGCGCTCACCCGCAAGTTTCCGGTTTACCTGTCCAGTAAGAATACCATCCTGAAGGCCTACGATGGGCGGTTCAAGGACATCTTCCAGGAGGTCTTCGACGCCGAGTACGCCGAGGCGTTCAAGGCCGCGGGCCTGACGTACGAGCACCGGCTGATCGACGACATGGTGGCCGCCTCGCTGAAGTGGTCGGGCGGCTACGTCTGGGCCTGCAAGAACTACGACGGCGACGTGCAGTCCGACTCGGTCGCGCAGGGCTACGGATCGCTCGGCCTGATGACGTCGGTCTTGGTCACGCCGGACGGCAAGATCATGGAGGCGGAGGCCGCCCACGGCACCGTCACCCGCCACTTCCGCCAGTATCAGCGCGGCGAGAGCACTTCGACCAACTCGATCGCCTCGATCTTCGCCTGGACGCAGGGGCTGAAGCACCGCGCCAAGCTGGATGGGAACGCCGACCTGCACCGCTTCACCGAAACGCTTGAAAAGACTTGCGTCTCGACCGTGGAGGCAGGTTCGATGACCAAGGACCTGGCGCTGCTGGTCGGCGACAACCAGGGCTGGCTCTCGACCGAAGGGTTCATCGACAAGGTCGCCGACAACCTCGAAAGAGCGCTGGCTTAGCCCCTGCTGTCAGCTTCTGACGCGTCGCCGGCCTAACCTCTGACCGCCTGGACAGGAGCGGGACAATGATCGGCTACGTAACCATCGGGACAGACGA
>DATGIN010000088.1:0-7020 GCA_035295705.1 Caulobacteraceae bacterium | reverse complement strand
CGCCATCAATGAAGTCACCGACTATTCGCTGGAGGACGGCGTCGGCGTCATCACGCTGAACTCGCCGCCGGTGAACGCGCTGTCGTTCAACGTCCGCGACGGCCTGGCCGGCGGCATGGCCAAGGCCCTGGCCGACGATGGCGCGAAGTCCATCGTCATCATCTGCGAGGGGCGCACCTTCATCGCCGGGGCCGACATCACCGAGTTCGGCGGCGCCCAGCGCGGCGCCTCCCTTTACGACGTGCAGGACGCCATCGAAAACTCGCCCAAGGCGGTGATCGCCGCCATCCACGGCACGGCGCTGGGCGGCGGGCTCGAGGTCGCGCTCGCCTGCCACTACCGCGTCGCCGTGCCTTCCGCCCGCTGCGGCCTGCCGGAGGTGAACCTCGGCCTCTTGCCGGGCGCCGGCGGCACCCAGCGCCTGCCGCGCATCGTCGGGCCCGAGAAGGCGATGGAGATGATGACCTCGGGCCAGCACGTGCCGGCCAAGGAGTGCCTGGCCATGGGCCTGGTCGACGAGCTGGTCGACGAAGGGAACCTGCGCCAGGGGGCGATCGCGTTCGCCAACAAGGTCGTGGCCGAGAAGCGGCCGCTGAAGAAGGTCCGCGACTCAAACGAGAAGGTCGAGGCGGCGCGCGGCCATCCGGAGATCTTCGAAAACTTCAGGAAGGCGAACGCCCGCCGCTTCCGCGGCTTCCTCGCGCCCGAATACAACATCCGCTGCGTCGAGGCGGCCGTGAACGAGCCGTTCGAGGAGGGCCTGAAGACCGAGCGCCGGCTGTTCGGCGAGTTGATGAGCGGATCGCAATCGGCCGCCCAGCGGTATGCCTTCTTCGCCGAGCGGCAGGCGGCCAAGGTCCCCGACGTGCCGGACGACACCGCGGTGATCCCGGTGAACAAGGTGGGCATCATCGGCGCCGGCACCATGGGCGGCGGCATCGCCATGAACTTCATGAACGCCGGCATCCCGGTGACGATCGTCGAGGTGAAGGAGGACGCGCTCGAGCGCGGCATCGCCACCATCCGCCGCAACTACGAGCGCTCGCGCACCGCCGTGCCGGCCGAGACCGAGGCGCGGATGAGCCGCCTGACCGGCGCCCTCGACCTCTCGGCGCTCGCCGACTGCGACCTCGTGATCGAAGCCGTGTTCGAGCGGATGGACATCAAGAAAGACGTATTCACCAAGCTGGACGCGATCGTGAAGCCCGGCGCGATCCTGGCGACCAACACCTCGGGACTGAACATCGACGAGATCGCCTCGGTGACGAAGCGGCCGGAGGCGGTGATAGGCCTGCACTTCTTCTCGCCGGCCAACGTGATGAAGCTGCTCGAGATCGTGCGCGCCGACCACACCTCGAAGGAGGTCATCAACACCTGCATGAAGCTGGCCCGCCGGATCGGCAAGATCGCGGTCCTGGTCGGCGTCTGTCCCGGCTTCGTCGGCAACCGCATTCTGGGCGCCCGCCAGCGCGAGGCCAACAAGCTGATCATGGAAGGGGCGATGCCCTGGGACATCGACCGGGTCCTGTACGACTTCGGCTTCCCGATGGGTCCCTTCGCGATGAGCGATCTCGCCGGGCTCGACATCGGCTGGGTGAAGGAGCGGTCGAAGGGCGAGACCATCCGCGACGTGCTCTGCGAGATGGACCGCCGCGGCCAGAAGACGGGCGCCGGCTGGTACGACTACGACGAGAACAGGAACGCGAAGCCCTCGCCGGTGACCGTGAAGATCCTGCACGACTTCATCGTCAAGTCCGGCGCCAATCCCCGGAAGATCGGCGACGACGAGATCCTCGAGCGCTGCCTCTATCCGATGGTCAACGAGGGCGCGAAGATCCTCGAGGAGAAGAAGGCGATCCGCCCCTCAGACATCGATGTGGTGTGGGAGAACGGCTACGGCTGGCCGGTCTACCGGGGCGGCCCCATGTGGTGGGGCGACCACGTCGGCCTGGACAAGGTGCTGGGCAAGATGCGCGAGTTCCAGGCGACCATGGGCGATGCGTTCAAGCCCGCCGCCCTGCTCGAGCAACTCGCCGCCGAGGGCAAGAAGTTCCAGGACCTGAGGTAGGGCTTGGGGGGCCCCGCGTTCGCGGGCCTCCCCGAGACCCCCTCAGACCGCTTCGCGCATGTCGCGCAGGTCGGCCATGTTCATGGGCGGGGTGTAGGCGCGCAACAGCTCGGTCAGCTCGCGCCGCCGGGCTGCGGCGGTGATGTTGAGCCGCGTGTAGATACCGCTGGCGCCAAATTCCGCCTCCGCCTCGGCCCAACGGTCCTGGGCGCCCTGCGCCAGGTTGTCGGTTTCACCGAGGTAGACCACCGAGAGGGCGTCGCCCTCCTCGCGCACGTACATGTAGTTGCCAGCCATGGGCGAGAGCGGCCGGCCCTCTTTGAAGAGGGCGAACCGGAGGTACTCGCCAGACTGGCAGCGGCAATCGATCTGGTCTTTCAATCCGCCCTCCTCCGAATCGGCACTGCAATGATGAGCGCTTTCAACGGCGGCTCGAAGTGGGCGCGCATGGGGCGGAATGAAGGCAAAAGGTTAATGTCCCAAGCGGAGCCGTTCGCCGCTGTTGACTCATAGATTCAAGCTCTTCGTCGAGCAGATTGCTTTTATGAAGGTTAACGGAACGTTTCGCTCCGGCCGCCGGAGATGCTGTCGAACAATCGCGGCGCTGCGGCGTATGGCCCCGCTGCGGCCGCAACTTTCACGTTTCCGTGCGCGGCGCGGGAGAATCGGGCTCCGCCACCGGCAAAGACGGGCGCGGTTTCAGTAGAGGCGGTCGCGGGCGTCCTGCTCGAGCGCCGCATCCATGGCGGCGACGTCGCGCTCGAGGGCCAGCTGGTCGCGGTAGATGGCGCCGGCGGTTGGAAACGCGGCGCGGTCGGCATAGGACGCCGGGTCCCACAGCCGCGCGCGGCGGAGCGCCTTTGGGCAGTGCAGGTAGATCTCGGCGACGGTTATGACGAGGACGCTGAGCGGCGCCTTCTCGTCCACGCAGAAGCGGTCGATCAGCGCCGGATCGCTGCTGATCCGCGCCGTTCCGTTGACCCGGAGCGTGTCTTCGAAGCCCGGGACCAGGAACAGCAGGCCCACGCCGGACCCGGCCGCGATATTGCCCAGGCTGTCGAGGCGGTTGTTGCCCGGCCGGTCCGGCATGGCGAGCGTGTGTTCGTCGAGCACGTGCACGAATCCGGGGTCGCCCCCGCGCGGAGACACATCGCCCAGACCATCGGCGCCGGTGGTGCCGAGACAGACGAAGGGCGAGAGGGCGATGAACCTGCGGAAGTGCTCGTCGATCCGCCCGATGTCCTTGGCGACCGCGCCTGCCGAAGGCGGCTTGTAGCGCGTGCGCAGCGCGTCCTGGCTGTCGAGCAATGCGGAAGGTTCAGCGGTGAGGCTCATGGTCGTCTCCTGGCCGCGCAACCTTACCGCACAACCGCGCCGAACGTGGCAGGATGGCTTGCGACACTCCGACCGGCGGAAGCGACGCTCGGCTGGTCGGCTATCAGGCGACGCCGGCTGGCCGCCGGGGTCAGCCGACCGTCACTTTGGTGCGGCGGGAGGCGGCTCGGGCGGGCAACGATAGGCCTTCGCGAGCGCCAGCCTGACCGCGATGGAGGCGTTGTGTGTGGCAAGCGTGGGGTCGGAGCGGATCGCGTTCGCGACCGCTGCGACCGCATCGTCGATGCGCAGGTTGGGCGGGGTGCAGAAGAGGCCGAATTCCGAAGCGAATCTGACGTCGACGTCCGCCCCTACGAGGTTGGAGTCATCGATGACGGCCTGCACATAGGCGTAGCAGGCGGCGGTCGGCGGTCCCGCCGGCGGCGCGCAGACGTTCAGGAGCTGGGCTCCCGTGCTGGCTGCCGCGGGCGAGAGGGGCGGGCCGCCGAGCAGGGCCGCAAGCGCGAGCGCAGCCGCCGCCGGGCGCAGGAGGCGCGGCCTATCCACGAACCCCTCCGCCGCTGATGTCGAGGTGCTGGGGAGGCGGTTCGGTCAGGTACCTCTGGTACCACGGCAGGTCATGCCACTCCTTCCACCTCGGGTTTACGTTCCGATCCTCGTAGACATCTTGCTGGGTCCACATTCGCCAATAGCCGCTCACCATGGCTGGAACCGCGGCGACGAAGCTGGGGGCGTTAGGGTAGGTCGGCGGCCCGAAATAGGAGTCCCAAAATCCCTTGTCGCCGCCTGTCGGACCTGGATCGGAGGCAGGGGGATCATCATCGACCCGGGTCCACCACGGCTGCCCATAAAACGCGGCAAGCTCGGGGCTTTCCGTCTCGTCCGCCGGCTGCGCCGCCTGCGTCGCCGTCGTCTGCCTGTCGGTTTCCGGGGACGTGCTTTGCGCGTCGTTGTTGAGCGCCGTCGCAACCCCCGCGATCGCACCGGCTTCCTGAGCGACCGGCGCCTGACCGTCCGAACGGCGCGGGCCGCTGTCGTCACCTGCATCGAGGCCGGCTCCCGCCGCCGCCGCCTCGCGGCCGCCCTCGGCCGCGCCGGTATCCCCCGCGCCTGCGCCGCCTGACGAGCCGCCGGCCCGCGAAGGGGACGACGACATGGGTGCGCCGCTCGGGCAGGCCGAGGCCGGCAGCGGGGCCAGCGCAAGAGCCCCGCTTGCCATGAGAACTGCGGCCGGAATGAGGGGACGGTTCGTCATTGGTTCTCGCACGCCTGCAGTTGCTGATTGAGGAAGCTGAGCTCGCCGGCTTTGCTGGCCCGAGCCGCACTTGCTGAGGCGACCCGCTGCTGATCGGCGGCGATCTTCGACTGGAAGTTGGCGACGTCGGCCGGGTCGAGCGCTCCGGTCACCCGATACGATACGAGCTTGTCGAGCGCTGTCCGCGCCAGCTTCCGCATATCCGGATCCGGCGAGCCCAGGAGGTTGGTCCAGCCGGCTATGCTGGCGTCGACCTGGCTGGTGTAGGCGGCGTTCCCGGACTGCGCGTTGGCGAAATTCGTCTGGTCCTTCTGTAGCTTTGCCTCGGCGTTCGCCTCGTCGGTGGTAAGGTCGGCGAGCTCTTTCTCGACCCTGTCCCTTTCGGCGCGCAGGGCGTTGCAGGACGTCTTCGCCGGGACCGGGGGAGGACCTGGCGAGACGTCCGTCCAGCCTTTGGCATGGCTGTAGTCCTGGTTCGGGCCGCCGATGTCCTGCGCCGGAGTCTGGTCGATATCCGTCCAGCCCTTCGCGTCGACCGGAGCGGCATTGCTCCCGATGTCCTGGCCAACGGCGGTGATCTGCGGTCCGTCGTTCTGGCTCTGCGGCGTCTCGGACGACCGGCGCGGCCCGGAGTCGTCGTCGCCGCCAAGCGCGCTTCCTGCCGCCGCCGCCTCGCGGCCGCCCTCGGCCGCGCCGGTGTCCGAGGAACCCCCGCGGCGGTCGCCGCCGGAGGAGCCTCCATCAGACCTGTCCCCCCCGCTCGACGCCGGCGAGGGCGAGGACGTCATGGGCGGACCTGCCGGGCACGCCCACGCGCCCAACGGGACCAACGCCACCGCGGCGGCGACGAAGGCGGCGGCGCGCACGGATGAGCTGACCGGCATGTCGGCTACTCCAGGGTGGCGAGATCGCCGCGCTGGGGAGCGGCGCCGGCGGCTGTGGGCATGAACCGGCCGTGCGAGACCTTGGGCTGCGTGCCTTCGATCACGACATCGCCCAGCGTCTGGTGATCCTCGCTCAGCACCTCGCCGGTGTCCGGGTCGGTCAGGACGCGGCCGATGTGCTCGATGCGCAGCCGGGCGCCCGAGGCCAGTCCAGCCTCCGAGCCGGCGTTTATGAACACCTGGTCGCCGTCGGTGGCCGCCACCTTGGCCTCCCAGCCGGCCTGCGCGAGGAAGTCTGCGATGCGGTCGGCGGCCTCGTCGAGCGCCTGGCGCGAAGCTTCGCCGAGGGGGGTCTTCGAGAAGCTGTCGGTCCCCGCCGAAACCCCGTTGTACCCGCCCGTAAGAGCCAGATGGGTCTGGGAGACGGTCCTGGTGACCGAGAAGCTGTTTATGACCTGGGCCGTGCGGGTGTTGAGTATGCGGATGTCGATGGTGACCTTGCCCGTCTGCCGCTGGATCCCGAGCCCGCCGATGAAATCCCCCTGCCCCGTGCCGATCGAGAACCCATTGCCCTTGTTCGGAGAGCCGAATTCGGTGACCGAGCCCAGGACGAGGTACTGGGCCGGAATCATCTTGATGTAGAGATTCGAGTTCCCGCCGGTCACGTGCGAGGCCTGAAGCTGCTGCTCGTTCAACACCTGGTCGAGCTGGTTGCGCTCGACGACGATGACGCGACCTTTGTCGTAGAGAGCCTTGGTGAGCATCGCCTGGAGGGCGGGGCCAGCCGACCAATCTTCCGACTTCTCGAAACCGCCCGAGCCCTGGATCGCGCCGACCGCGACCGTGCGCTTCGGACCTGTAAGGGCCGCCTGGGGCGCCGGGTCGAGCGCCGACGGCCCCGAGGCGCGGGGCGGCGGCAGCGAGGCCTGCGCCTGGACCTCGGCCGTCGGCTGGCTGGCGCATGGCCGGACCGGCGTCGCCATGATCGCCGGCCGCATGGCCAGGATGTCGAGACCGGATTGGTAGGCCTGGGTCGAAACCGGCTGATAGGCCGCGAACGCGGCCCGCGCGGCGCCCTGGGTGGGGCCGTCCTTGCTGGTGGCCACGACCTGGTTCAAGGCGTCGAGGTGGGCGTTCGCTTTCGCGACGTTGTCGTTGCTCGTCTGAACGGCCGGGTTGAAGATCTCTGCCAGGAACTTGCCGCGATCGATCTCAGAGCAAAACGAGGGCGGCGGCGTCGGCCGTGCGACCTCGGCAAGCTGGGGAGCGGCGGGTAGCTCGATCGGCGGCGGCGCGACGGCCGCTGGGCCGACGCTAGCGCCAACCCCGGCCCCGGCGTCCAGGCCGTCCTGGGCGTCCGCCGCAAACGCAAGCGCCAGCGCGCCCGAAATCACGAGCGCACACGCGCCCAGCCGGCGACGTCCTGCCATGACAGCCCCTCGCAGCCCCTTGCAACAATATTACGGCGCTGTCGCCAA
>DATGIN010000087.1:0-9425 GCA_035295705.1 Caulobacteraceae bacterium | reverse complement strand
TCGCCCGGTTTGAGGTCGTCCGGATCGTCGAGGTAGAACTTACGGCCGGTCTTTTCGTCGACGGCGCTGATCGAGGGCAT
The DNA here is from genome assembly GCA_035295705.1 of Caulobacteraceae bacterium. Classification (GTDB taxonomy): domain Bacteria; phylum Pseudomonadota; class Alphaproteobacteria; order Caulobacterales; family Caulobacteraceae; genus Poindextera. Next base: position 9,345 of record DATGIN010000087.1, on the reverse strand, counting down.
GCGCGCACTTCCTTCCGCTCTTATCTCTCGCTCGTCCTTCGATAGAAGCGGACAGGGCCTTGGGCCCGCAAGCGCAAACTGGAGCCTTTCAGGATGGATGCATCGATCCAGTCGCCCGCCGACGCGCTGAAGGCCAAGGGCAGGGCGCTGATCCGCCAGCAGGCGCTGGTCGGCGGGACGTGGGTCGACGGCAACGGGGTGATTGAGGTCGACGACCCGGCGGAAGAGACCGTCATCGGCTCGGTCCCGCGCCTGTCCGGCGCGCAGGTCGATGCGGCGATCGACGCGGCCGAGCGCGCTTTCGCTGAGTATGCCGCCTGGACCCCGATCCGCCGCGCCGAGTTCCTCGCCCGCTGGGCGGCGCTGATCGACTCCCACGCCGAGGATATCGGCGCGCTCATCTCGCTCGAAAACGGCAAGCCGTTCGCCGAAGGCGTGGGCGAGGCCCGCTACGCCAACGCCTTCATCAAGTGGTTCGCCGGCGAGGCGGAGCGGGTGACTGGCGGGGTGATCAAGACCTCTACGGGCGACACCGTGCTGACCTTTCGCGAACCGGTCGGGCCAGTCGCGGCCATCACGCCCTGGAATTTCCCCGCCGCCATGCTGACGCGGAAGGCGGGCGCGGCGTTTGCCGCCGGTTGCACTCTGGTCGCCAAGCCCGCGTCGGCGACTCCGTTCACGACCCTGGCGCTGGCGGCGCTGGCGCTCGAGGCCGGGCTGCCGGAGGGGGCGTTCAACGTCGTGACCGGCGAGCAGGCCGTGGTCGGTGGTGCGCTCCTGGGCTCGGCGAAGATCCGCAAGCTCTCCTTCACCGGCTCGACGGAGGTGGGCCGCAAGCTGGCCGCCCAGGCCGCGCCGACGCTGAAGCGCCTTTCCATGGAGCTCGGCGGCGCCGCGCCGCTGATCGTGTTCGAGGACGCCGACGTCGCGACCGCCGTCGAGGGAACCGTGCGCGGGAAGTTCCGCGCCGGCGGCCAGACGTGCGTCTGTCCCAACCGCATCTATGCCCACCGGCGCGTGAAGGACGCCTATCTCGAGCAGCTCACCGCCGCGGTGCAGGCGCTGAAGGTGGCGAAGCCGTTCGAGGAGGGCGCCCAGGTCGGCCCGCTGATCAACCAGGCGGGCGTCGAGAAGGTCGAGGACCATGTGGCGCGCGTCGAAGCGGCCGGCGGCAAGGTGCTGACCGGCGGCCACCGCCACAACCTGGGCGGCCGCTTCTTTCAACCGACGGTGACCGACGGCGGCGACGATGCTCTCTTTCGCGAAGAGGAGACATTCGGCCCGCTGGCGCCGGTGTTCGTGTTCGACGACGAAGCCGATGTGATCGCGCGCGCCAACGCCAGCGACTACGGCCTGGCCGCGTTCCTGTTCACCCGCGACCTCGACCGCGCCATGCGCGTCGGCCAGGCGCTGGAAGCCGGGGTCATCGGCGTGAACGCCGGGCTCGTCTCCAACGCCGCGGCGCCGTTCGGCGGCGTGAAGCAGTCCGGCTTCGGCAGCGAAGGCTCGATCTACGGCATCGAGGACTACGTGAAGGTCCGCGCCATGACGATCGCCCGGGGCGCCGGCTGAGGGCTCGCGAAAGCCTGCCGCTTCTGATAGAGACCGCGCGCCATGATGAGGCTCCGCGCAACGGTTCGAATTAACCGCCCGGCGTGAGGCGCGGCCGGCGACGGCGGCGCCCAAGCGCCGGGTTGTCCGCCGCTTCGTTCGAACCCATGCTGGAGCCCGACCATGGCCCCCGATTCCGCCGCTGACGCTGGCGACCAGACCACGACCGGACGCGACTACCGCGAGACCGTCTTCCTGCCGGAGACCGCGTTTCCAATGCGCGCCGGTCTGCCCAAGCTCGAACCGGAGATCCTAGCCCGCTGGCGCGATCTCGACCTCTACCATGCCCTGCGGAGGGCGCGGCAGGCCGCCGGCGCGCCGCTCTTCGTGCTCCACGACGGGCCACCGTACGCCAACGGCGCCATCCACATCGGCCACTGCCTGCAGAAGCTCCTCAAGGACTTCGTCGTCCGCTCCCGCTTCCTGCTCGGCTTCGACGTCGACTACGTGCCGGGATGGGACTGCCACGGCCTGCCGATCGAGTGGAAGGTCGAGGAGGATCTGCGCGCCCGCGGCGACAATCGCCGCAAGGAGGACATCTCGAAGGCCGAGTTCCGCGACCTCTGCCGCAAGGAAGCCGAGCACTGGATCGGCGTCCAGATGGACGGATTCAAGCGCCTGGGCGTGATCGGCGACTGGGAGCGGCGCTACTCGACGATGGACTTCGCCAGCGAGGCCGCCATCGTCGCCGAGTTCCACAAGTACGTCATGAGCGAACAGCTCTATCGCGGCTCGAAACCGGTGATGTGGAGCCCGGTCGAGCGCACGGCGCTGGCCGACGCCGAGGTCGAGTACCACGATCACGTCTCGCCCACCGTCTGGGTGCGCTTCCCGGTCGTCAAGGGGTCGGATGCGGCGCGCGGCGGCTCGGTGGTGATCTGGACCACCACGCCTTGGACGCTGCCGGCCAACCGGGCGATCATGTACAGCCCCGACATCGCCTACGCGGTCTATCGCGTGGACGCGGTCGAAGAGGGCTTGCCGTTCAGCCCCTGGGCGCGGGTCGGCGAGCGGCTGATAGCCGCCGAGCCTAGGGCCGAAGAGGTGCGCGCGGCGGCCCACATCGCCGCCTGGACCCGGCTGGAGAGCGTCGACCCGCAGGGCATGGTCGCCGCCCATCCGCTCGCGGCGCTCGACGAGGGTTACGGCTTTCCAGTGCCGCTCCTGGGCTCCGCCGAGCACGTGACCGACGACACCGGCTCCGGCTTCGTCCACGCCGCGCCCGGCCACGGCGCCGGCGACTACGCGGTCTGGCTGGAGCACGGCCATCGCGAGATCCCCGACACCGTCGACGAGGACGGCGCCTACTACGCCCACGTGCCGCTGTTCGGTGGATTGAAGGTGCTGGAGACCGAGGGCCGCAAGAAGGGCCAGTTCGGCCCCGCCAACCCGGCCGTGGTCGACAAACTCATCGAGGCCGGCGCGCTCCTGGCCCGCGGGCGGCTCGAGCACTCGTACCCGCACTCGTGGCGCTCGCGCGCGCCGGTCATCTACCGCAACACGCCGCAGTGGTTCATCCGCATCGATCATCCGCTCGAGGATCCGGTCCACGGCGGACGCACGTTGCGCGAGACTGCGCTCGAAGCGATCGACGCGACCGCGTTCGTCCCCGAGGCCGGCCGCAATCGCATCCGCGCCATGGTCGAGACGCGCCCCGACTGGCTGATCAGCCGCCAGCGCGCCTGGGGCTCGCCGCTGGCCATGTTCGTCGACAAGCAGACCGGCCAGCCGCTGCGCGACCCTGAGGTCAACCGCCGCGTCGTCGAGCGCATCGAGCAGGAAGGCGCCGACGCCTGGTTCGTGCGCCCCGCCGAAGACTTCCTGAACGGACAGGACCCCGAACGGTACGAGAAGGTCGAGGACATCCTCGATGTCTGGTTCGATTCCGGCTCGACCCACGCGTTTGTGCTCGAGGGCCGCCCCGACACGCGCTGGCCCGCCGACCTTTACCTGGAAGGCTCGGACCAGCACCGCGGCTGGTTCCAGTCGAGCCTTCTGGAAAGCTCGGGCACGCGCGGCCGCGCGCCCTACGAGGCCGTCCTCACCCACGGCTTCGTCATGGCCGAGGACGGCGAGAAGATGTCGAAGTCGCTCGGCAACACCGTCGACCCCGAGGACGTCATCCGCCAAAGCGGGGCCGAGATCCTGAGGCTCTGGTGTTCGCTGGTCGACTACGCCGAGGACAGCCGCATCGGGCCGACCATCCTGCAGACCACCGTCGACAGCTACCGCAAGCTCCGCAACACCGTGCGCTATCTCCTGGGCGGCCTTGCGGGGTTCTCTGAGGCCGAGCGGGTCGAACCGGCCGACATGCCGCCCCTCGAGCGTTTCATCCTGCACCGGCTCTGGGCGCTCGATCGGCGCGTCCGCGAAGCCTACGAGAACTATCGCTTCTACGACGTGGCGCGCCCGCTGGCCGACTTCTGCTCGAACGACCTCTCTGCGCTCTACTTCGACGTCCGCCGCGATGTCCTCTACTGCGACCGGCCCGACTCGGTCCGCCGCCGCGCGTGTCGGACGGTGATGGACCTGGTGTTCGAACGGCTGACCGCCTGGCTCGCCCCGATCCTCGCCTTCACCATGGAGGAGGCGTGGGCGATGCGCTTCCCCGCCGCCGGGCCGAACGCCATGCGGACGCTGCCGGAAACGCCCGACGCTTGGCGCAACGACGCCGAGGCGGCGCGATGGGCGAAAATCGAGACCGTGACGCGCGTCGTGACCGGCGCGCTCGAGATCGAGCGGCGCGACAAGCGGATCGGGGCCGCGCTCGAGGCGGCGCCGAAGGTGTGGATCGCCGATCCCAAGCTTCTGGCCGCGTTCGACGGCCTGGACGCCGCCGAGGTGTTCCGCACCAGCCAGGCGACGCTGGTCGAGGGTCGGGGCCCGAAGGGGGCCTTCCGCCTGCCGGACATCGCCTCGGTGGCGGTCGAGCCGCTCAAGGCCAAGGGCGGCAAGTGCGCCCGCTCGTGGCGCATCCTTCCCGAGGTTGGGTCGGATCCGCGCTACCCGGACCTTTCGGCGCGGGACGCCGACGCCGTCGCCGCCTGGGACGCCGCGCATGGCCGCTGACGGCCGCGAGCCGATGGTCAACCGCAATGGCTGGATCGCCTATGGCCTGGCGGCGATCGTGGTCGTGCTCGACCAGTCGGTGAAGGCCTGGCTGCTCGGCGCCTTCGACATCGTCGACCGCAGCCCCATCGACGTCCTGCCCTTCTTCCGGCTGACCAGCGTGTGGAACCCGGGCGTCGCGTTCGGCATGCTCCGCGCCCACGGCGACCTCGGCCGCTGGCTTCTGGTCGGGTTCGCGGTCTGCGTCGTCATCGCGCTGGGGCTCTGGGCCAGGCGGTCCGAGCGGCTGACCGGCGCCGCCGCGATCGGCCTGATCATGGGCGGCGCGGTCGGCAACAACGTCATCGACCGCGTGCGCTGGGGGCGGGTGTTCGACTACCTCGACTTCGGCGCGCTGCATTTCCCGTGGGTGTTCAACGTAGCCGACGCCTCGATCAGCGTCGGCGTGGGGCTTCTCATCCTCGACAGCCTGCTCGCCGGCCGGCGCGGACCCGCGACAGCGTGAGCCGTTGGCTTCATCGTTAAGAATGCGCTATCGGGGTCGGGCAAGGGGCTCGCTGTAGGAGCACGCAACCGATGCGTTTCAATCGTCTGGCCGTCGCCACGACGCTGCTGGCCGGGCTCGCGCTGGCGGGCTGCCAAAGCACCAAACAGGCGCTGGGGATCACCAAGGTGACGCCCGACGAGTTCCGCGTGGTGTCGGTGGCGCCGCTCGTCGTGCCGCCCGACTATTCGCTCAGGCCGCCTGCGCCGGGCGAGCCGCGGCCGCAGGAGCTGCAGCCGGAGAGCCAGGCCCGCATTGCGCTGCTGGGCCAGGAGGCCGCCGTGCAGCGCTCCGAAGGCGAGAAGCTGCTCGTCTCCAAGGCCGGCGGCGATCACGCCGACCCGCTCGTCCGCTACGTCGTCGACGACCAGTTCGGCGCCATCGCGCACAAGGAGCCTGGCTTCGCGAACTGGGTGATCTTCTGGCGCAGGGGCAAGCCGCCGGTGCAGCCGGCCGTGCAGACCAACGCCCAGGCCGGCGGCGACACGTCGACGCCGATTGACCCGGCGGTCGAAGCCGCTCGCATCCAGAAGCTGACCGGCGGACAGACGATCGTCATCTCGCGGCAGGCGACCAGCGAGCGCAACAAGATCAAGCTGCCGGGGCTCTAGCCCAAGCCCGTCAAGGCGTCGGGTCGGATATCTTCAGGCCGCGCGCCCGCAGGCGGTCGAGCACGCCGCCCGGCATCGTGGTCGCGCCGAGATCGAACACCGCGACCGTCTTCCCGGGCCGCCGCAGCGCATCCACAACCGCTTGCGCCTCCTCGCCGACCAGCCGGTCGTTGAGGCTCTTCAGCTGCGGCATGGCGGCGAGGCACGCAGCGTCGGCGGGATCGGTCGGGTTGGGGCGGATGACGCCGCGCGCCCACTCCTGCGCCGCCTGGCGGACCTTCGCCGCGCCGAGCTCGATCTGGTGCAGCGAGGCGGAGAGGCAGGTGTCCTGCCCCGTGGTGCTGAGGTGCTCGGCCGCGTCGATCACGGGCACGCCTTCGTATGAACCGGCCGCGACCTCGCGCACCCCGGCCTGGCGGGCGAGGCTCCGCACGGTCTGCGCCGCCGCGCCGGTTTCCAGGTGCTGGGCGTGCAGGAAGTCGTTGGTCAGCAGCACGCCGGCCGCTGTCGGCTTCCAGCCGGCGTACTTCCCGGGCCCTTCGCCGATCGACGCGCGGGCGGCCTGGAAGCGCTGGCGAAGCGGGGCCGGCAGTGATTGTTCGAGCGGCGCATCGGAGTGCAGCGCCCGATAGGCGCCGAACATGTCGCCGAACATCTGCAGCGAGCCCTTGGCTTGCGGCTCGATGATCAGCGCGCTCGCGCCGTGCAGACGCTGCTGCACGCCGCGGGTGTCCCAGGTGAATCCCTTTGGCGCCTCGTGCGGCGCGCCGATGATCCAGACTTCGGACTTGCCGGAGGTGATGTGCCACCAGGCGGGGGCGGCCAGCGCCGGCAGCGAGGCGAGCGCCGGGAAGGCGAGGGCGGAGCAGCCGATGACGAGGGCGAAGAGGCGCGCGGCCCGCGTTGCGAGGGGGGTCGTAGGCGTCATGGCTCCCTAAGTGGCTGAAGGCTCGGCCGGTTGCAACTCGGCCACAGGCGCGGAGCCATAGGCTCCGCTGGCTTCGGCCTGATGTTGCCGGCGAAACATGGCGACTATAGGGTCCGCGCCCCCTTTATCACTTGGTTAACGCCCACCCCCGCGGAGCCAGCACGCCCGTGCCGCAGATCGTCGTCCGCGACCTGACCAAGCGCTACCGCGTCGCCGAGCGGGAAGCGGGGACTTTCGGCGCGCTCAAGGGTCTCTTCCATCGCCGCACGCGCGTGGTGGAGGCGCTGGACCGGGTCAGCTTCTCGCTCGAGGCGGGCGAGTTGCTGGGGTTCATCGGACCCAACGGGGCCGGCAAGTCGACGACCATCAAGATCCTCTCCGGCATTCTGCGGCCGACGTCCGGGTCGGTGGAAGTCGACGGCCTTGTCCCGTACGAGGACCGCATCCGCCACGTGGCGCGCATCGGCGTGGTGTTCGGCCAGCGCACCCAGCTCTGGTGGGATCTGCCGGTGATCGAGGGGTTCGATCTTCTCGCCGCAATCTACCGCGTCGAGCGCAGGCGCTATCAGCGGACCCGCGACGAACTGGTGGCGCTCCTGAAGCTCGATCGCTTGCTTGACCAGCCGGTCCGCCAGCTCTCGCTCGGCCAGCGGATGCGGGCCGAGATCGCCGCCGCGCTCCTGCACGAGCCGCAGATCCTCTTCCTCGACGAGCCGACCATCGGGCTGGACGCGCCGGCCAAGCTCGCCGTCCGCGAGGTGGTCCAGCGCCTCAATCGCGAGCGCGGCGTGACCGTGCTGCTCACCACCCACGACATGCACGACATCGAGGCGCTCGCCGAGCGCGTCATCGTCATCGGCCACGGCCGCATACTGGCCGACAGCCCGTTCGAGCGCCTGCGCGCCGAAGGCCTCGCCGAGCGGCGCGTGTACCTCGAGTTCGCAGACGATGCGCCTGACCTCTCGATCGCCGGCGTCGAGGTGCGGGCCCGCGACGGGCGCTCGCTCGAGCTGGCGTTCGATCCCGGCAAGACCAGCGCGCCGGCGCTGATCGCCCGCATCGCCGCCCAGCACCCGCTGGCCGACATCCACGTCGAGCAGCCTGCGATCGAGGAGGTGATCGCGCGCTTCTACGATCGGCACGGGGCGGCGGAGGCCTGACAGCCATGGCCGCCGTCGCGCCGTATCTCGCCGCCTTCTCCGCGCGCTTCCAGCTCGTGCTCCAGTACCGCGCCGCGGCGATCGCCGGGTTCGCCACCCAGCTCTGGTGGGGGGCCCTGAAGATCATGGTGCTCGCGGCGTTCTTCTACGGCGCGACGCGGTCGCCGCCGATGAGCCTGACGAACGCCATCACCTACACCTGGCTCGGCCAGGCGTTCCTGATCTTCCTGCCCTGGAACGCCGATCCGGAGGTGGCCGAGATGGTCCGCTCCGGCGCCGTCGCCTACGATCGCCTGCGTCCGCTCGACACCTACGGCTGGTGGTACGCCCGCGCCGTCGCCTGGAGCGCCGCGCGCGTCGTCCCGCGGGCGGTCCTGCTGTTCGCGGTCGCAGCCGTGCTTCTGCCGGCGCTCGGGCTCGGGCAATGGAGCCTGAGGCCGCCCGCGGGGTTGGCGGCGACGGGGCTGTTCCTGATCGCCATGATCGGCGTCGCGCTGCTCTCCGCCTCGATCGTTCTCCTGGTGAATGTCATCGCCGTTGCGTCGATGACCGACCGCGGGGCGAACCTGATGATCGCACCCTTCTCCAACCTCTTCTCCGGCGGCATCGTGCCGCTGGCTTTCTTCCCCGACTGGCTGCGCCCCGGCCTCAGGCTGCAGCCGTTCGCCGGCCTCGTCGACATCCCCTACCGGATCTACTTCGGCGAGCTTGCCGGCTGGGGGGCGCTTCAGGGTCTGGCGGTGCAGCTGGGATGGACGCTGCTCCTCGTGCTCGCCGGCCATGCGGCGCTCGGCGCGGCGATGCGGCGGCTGCAGGTGCAGGGCGGATGAGCGCCGTGAACCCGCTCGGCCTCTACCTGCACTACGCGCGCGCCTCGGTCCGCGCGCAGGCGCAATATCCGGCGGCGTTCCTGATGCTGTCAGCCGCGCAGTTCCTGGGCACCGGCATCGAGATCGTGGGCGTCTGGGCGCTGTTCGCCCGCTTCGGCCAGGTGCTCGGCTGGCGGTTCGGCGACATCTGCATCTTCTACGGGGTGGTGAACTTCACCTTCGCGCTCGCCGACACCATCACGCGCGGCTTCGACATCTTCGGGACCGAGTACGTGCGCACCGGCGCGTTCGACCGCCTGCTGCTCCGACCGTTGCCGACGGCCTTCCAGCTGCTTGGCCACGAGGTGCGGCTCTCCCGCCTCGGCCGTTTTGTCGAGGCGCTGCTGGTGTTCGTGATCGGAGCGAGCCTCCTGCACTGGACCTTCGGGCCAGCCGCGATCCCGCTGCTGGTTTGGGCCGTGATGGGCGGCGCGGCGCTCTTCTCCGGCATCATGATCCTTTCGGCGACGCTGGCCTTCTGGACCGTCGAGAGCCTCGAGATCGTCAACGTCATCAGCTATGGCGGCGTCGAGGCGGCGCAGTACCCGCTGAA
>DATGIN010000086.1:0-6799 GCA_035295705.1 Caulobacteraceae bacterium | reverse complement strand
ATAGCCGGCCAGGCCGATGGAGTAGGCCTCCAGCGCGAGCGAGGTCTCGTACGTGTCGTGCGCGGTCCAACGCCCGTGCTGGTAGATCAGCGCGATAACCGGCGAGGCCAGCGCCGCCAGGCCGGCGGCAGCCGGGATGCTCAGGAAAAGCGTCAGCCGCATCGACGAGCGCACGGTGCGTCCGAACGCGGCGAGATCGTCTCGGGCGAAGCGCCGCGCCACCGCCGGCAAGGTCACGGTCGCCACGGACACTCCGAAAAGGCCTATCGGCACGTACATCAGGCGAAATGCGCAGTTCAGCCAGGAGCGGCCGCCGTTGATCTCGGACGCGAAGACGCCGTTGATCAGGACGCTGAGCTGGGTTGCGCCGCTGGCGATCACGCTGGGCCACATCAGCGACCACAGCTCGCGCAGGCGCGGGTTGGTCAGCTCGAGCCTCCAGCGAAAGCGAAAGCCCAGCCGAAACAGCGCCGGCAGCTGCATGCCCAGCTGCGCCAGCCCGCCGAGCAGGACGCCGACCGAGACGCCGTAGGCGGAGCGCTCGGTGAACACCGGATGCGGCCACGTGGCCCGCGCCGTCGGGTCGAACACGAAGGCGAACGCGACGCCCGTGATGACCGAGACGATGTTGAACGCGGTCGACGCCGACGCCGGGATGGCGAAGACGTAGCGCGAGTTCAGCATCCCCATCACCGCCGCCGCCAGCGAGACGAAGAGGATGAAGGGGAAGAGGATGCGGGTGAGCTGGACCGCCAGCTCGAACTTCCCCGGCACGTTGTGGAACCCGAAGTTCGTCGCCTCGACGATGAGCGGCGCGCCCGCGATCGCCAGGACCGAAACGACGCCAATCACAAAGACCATCGCGCTCAGCGTCAGGTTGGCGAGCTGCCAGGCCGGCGGCGGGCCCTCGCGGTCCCATGTCCGCGTGAAGAGGGCGGTGAACGCCGTCGAGAGCGACCCTTCGGCGAACGAGTCGCGGAACAGGTTCGGGATCTGGAAGGCCGCGTAGTAGGCGTCCAGCACCGCGCCGCCGCCGAACATGGCCGGGAAGACGAGCTCGCGGCCGAGCCCGAACAGCCGCGAGGCGAGCACGGCAAGGCCGACGACGCCGGCGCTTCGCCGATGATCGGGCTCGTCCTGGCTGGCGTTCGCCGCAGCGGCCGTCACGGTGGGCTCGGCGGCCGGCGGCGTCGCGGTCGAATCGGGCATGGCGGGCGGAGGCTTGTCCTCGCCTGTGTCCGGGTCAAGGCGGCGGGCTAGCGCGCGACGCTCGCCCGGGCGCGCTCCAGCCGCGGCCGGCCGGCCGGCGGCTCGCCGAGCGGCTCCTCGATCACCGCGGTCAGAGCCGCCTTCAGCTGGTTGATCTTGCGCGGACTGGTGAGCTTGCCGCCCGTCGCATCGTGGCAATAGAAGGCGTCGACGGCCCGTTCGCCGTAGTTGTCGATGTGCGCCGACTGGATCGACAACTCGGCGTCGGCGAGCGCGGCGGCGATCGCGCCGAGAAGGCCCGGCCGGTCGCGCCCCGACACCTCGATGACGCTGGCCTCGTCCGAGGCCTCGTTGTCCACGGTGACGGCGGCGGTGATGTCGAACGCCGCCGCGCGGCCAAGGTCGCCGAAGCGCAGCGGCTTCGCCGGCTTGCGCTCGCCGCGCGCGGCCGCCTCCAGCGCCGCGATCACGCGATCCAGCGCCCGTGGGCTGTCGGCCCCGAACGGCTCGCCCTGCACGGTCTGCACATAGAAGGCGTCGAGCGCCTGCCCGGCCTGCGAGGTGTAGACGCGTGCGCCGACGACGTTGGCGCCGGCCTCGGCGATGGCGGCGGCGAGATCGGCGAAGAGGCCGCGCCGGTCGGCGGCGGCGATGGTGATCTCGGCGGCGTTGCGGTCGGTGCGAATCTCGCCCCGCGCCGCCGCGCCCCCCTCGGCGGCGGCGCGGCGGGCCAGCGCCGCGTGCGCCAGCTGCTCGCGGCCGGTGAAGGCGGTGAAGTAGGCGTCTTCCATCGTGCTCGCCCAGGCGCTCGCCTCGGGATCGGCTTCGGCCAGCGCGGCCCGCGCCGCGTCGGCGCGCGCCTGCAGCTCGCGGCCGAAGGTCGCCGCGGCGTCGGCGGTCCGCCCGCCGCGGAACACCGCCTCGGTCGCGCCGAACAGCTCGCGCATGAGCTGGCCCTTCCAGCCGTTCCACACGCCGGGGCCGACCGCGCGTATGTCGGCGACGGTGAGCAGCAAAAGCAGCCGCAGCCGCTCCGGCGTTTCGACGAGACGGGAGAACGCCGCCACGGTTCTGGGGTCGGAAACGTCGCGCTTCTGGGCGAAGTCGCTCATCGCCAGGTGGTGCTCGACGAGCCAGGTCACGAGCTCGATCCGCTCGCGCTCCATGCCCAGCCGCTCGCAAGCGGCGCGGGCCGCCCGCGCGCCTGCGCGCTCCTGCCCGCCGGCGCCGCCCTTGCCAGTGTCGTGCAGCAGCATGGCGAGGAACAGCACCTCGGGGTCCTCCACCAACGGCCATATGGAGACCGACAGCGGGTGGTCCTTGATCAGCGCGCCGCTGGCGATGTCGGCGATCACGCCCACGGCCCGCAGCGTGTGCTCGTCGACCGTGTACGAGTGGTACATGTTGAACTGCATCTGCGCGACGACGCGCCCGAACTCGGGGATGAAGCGGCCGAGCACCCCGCTCTCGTTCATCAGGGTCAGCGTTCTGTAGGTGCTCTGCCCGCGCGCCAACACGTCGAGGAACGCCTTGGCCGCTTGCGGATCGCGACGCACCTTCGGCGTGATCAGCGGCAGCGAGCGGGTCGCGGCGGTGAAGGCGTCGGGGTGCAGATCGAGGTTCCGCCGGTCGGCGATGCGGAACAGGCGGAGCAGGTTGACCGGGTCGCGCTCGAACGTCTCCGGCCCCTCGATCGTCAGCCGGCCGGCTTCGATCAGGAAGCCCGGATCGTCCAGCGGCCGGCGCTCGGTCCGCCGCCTGGGCAGGAAGCGCGATAGCCCGCGCGAGGCGCCCTTGGCGGCGTCCGCCTCCAGCTTGGCGCAGAACTCGCGCGTCAGCACGCCGACCTCGCGCGCGATCATGAAATAGCGGCGCATGAACCGCTCGACGGCCGGCGTGTTGTCGCCGCCCGCCCGCGGCCGGTCCGTGTAGCCCATGAGCCGGGCGATCTGCGGCTGTAGATCGAAGCTCAGCCGCTCCTCGGCCCGCCCGGTCGCGAAGTGCAGCTGGGCGCGCACGGCCCAGAGGAAGTCGTTGGCGCGGATGAAGGCGGCCACCTCGCGGCGGTCGAACATCTCGAGCTTGAGCGCCTCCTCGGGGCTGTCGAGCGGATGCAGGTACTGGGCGATCCAGAAGAGGGTGTTCAGGTCGCGCAGGCCGCCCTTGCCGTCCTTCACGTTCGGCTCGACCAGGTAGCGGCTGGCGCCGGCGCGCGCGTGCCGCTCGTCGCGCTCCTTGAGCTTGGCGGCGACGAACTCGGCCCCGGTCCCCTTGATCACCTCCTCGCGGAAGCGGCGCTTCAGCGTCGCGGCCAGCGTCTCATCGCCGGCGAGGCGCCGCGCCTCCAGGATGGCGGTGCGGATCGTATGGTCGGCGCGGGCGAGCTTGAGACACTCCTCGACGGTCCGCGACGCGTGGCCGACTTTGAAGCCCAGGTCCCAGAGCGCGTAGAGCATGTACTCGATCACGCTCTCGGCGTGTGCGGTCTGCTTGTAGGGGCGCAGGAACAGGAGATCGATGTCGGAGAAGGGCGCGAGCGCGCCGCGCCCATAGCCGCCCACCGCCATCAGCCCGAGGCGCTCGCCTTCGGTCGGATTGCGGGCGCGGAAGATGTGGGTGGTGGTGAAGTCGTACAGCGCGCCGACCACCTCGTCGGTGACGCCGGAGAGCAGGCGGGCGGTCTCGATGCCGCCGGCCCCGGCCTCCAGCCGCTCCTTGGCGATCATGCGGCCGCGGAAGAGGGCGGCCTTCAGGACCTCGAGCGCGCGGCCGCGCATCTGCGGCTCGTCGCCGATGGCGTCCAGGGCCGCGGTCGTCAGCTGCGCGCGCAGCCGGACGCCGTCGACGACGTACTCGGTGCGGGTGGGGCGAAGGCGCGGCGGCATGGGGCCTCGCCAATATAGAGGCCGGCCGCTGATTTGTCCGAGGCGCCCGGAGCGGCGGCGCTAGCGCAGCATCGCCGCACGCGGAGGCGCTGGGCGTAGCTCGGCGACCGAGGCGGCGATCGCAAGCGGCGAGGCGGACGCCGTGGCGCTGGCATCCAGCGCCCGCTCGGCGAGGCCGAGGAGCGCGAGCGCCCCCTGGCCCGCCGCCGCTATCGCCGCGACGCCGAGCCCGGCCACGATGATCCCCGAGACTTGCTGCGTCAGCTTGCGCATCGCCTCGCCCCGGGCGCCGTCCTCCGCCCTAGGCGTGCTCGCGGCGCCAGACGCGCGCCGAGTAGACCAGGCCGAGCACGAGCGGCGCCGCGGCGCAGGCGACGGCGCCCGCCACCAGCCAGGCGCCGCTGGACGCGAGCAGGTCGACGGGCAAGAGGGCGAGACCCGCCAGCACCATGACCCAGCCGGTGAAGCGATGGGTCTTGTCCCACACGCGCTCGTCGCCGAGCGTCCAGGGCGTGCGCACCCCGAAGAAGTGGTTCTGCCTCACCTTTCCGAGCACGTTGCCGACCACCACCAGCATCACGGCCAGCGCCAGGAAGACGGCGCGGACGAGATCGAAGCCCGGCGAGAGCGCCTTGGCGGCGATGGACGCCTCGGCGGCGAAAAGGACGGCGGCCAGCCCCAGCAGCAGCGTGTCGAAGGCGCCCAGCGAGCGGGCGATCCGCTCCTTGTCCGGCGTAAGGCGCGGCGCGAGCACGAGGCCGCCGATGACGAGGATCGAGATGACCGGCAGGATCGCCAGCGCCGCCCCTTTCGGCGCCGCGTCGATCGGCTGGCCGGCGAGCGAGTAGCGGACCGCGATCGTCGCGGCGGCGGGCAGGCGCACGTAGGCGAAGGCGCCGGCGGCGACGGTCGCCGCAACCAGGGCGAAGGCGGCCCAGCGGGCGCGGGAAATGGTCATGGCGATCCTATCCTTTCTCGCCGAGCCGAAAGCCGTTCATCAGCGCCATGAGCGCCTCTTCCAGCACGCTGACGTTCAACCGGTAGATGACGGTCGTGCCGTGCTTTTCCGCCTGCACCAGGTCCGCCCCCTTCAGGACCGCGAAGTGGCCCGACAGGGTGGGCTTGGCGAGATCGAAGTGGCAGGCGATCTCGCCGGCGCTCATCTCCCGCTCGCGCAGCAGCTCCAGGATGCGGCGGCGGCTGGGATCGGCCAGGGCTTTGTAGACTTCCGACATCGCTTGTTTCGTATTTCGCTAACTAGCAAAATACACCGTGCGCCGACCGGCGCAAGCCTTATTTTGGTGATCGCCGAAATTCGCCGCTCAGCCGAGCAGCGACTTCAGCCGGTAGAGCGCCTCCATCGCCTCCCTGGGGCTCATGCCGTCGACGTCCAGCGCGCCGAGCGCGCGCTCGATCTCGCTCGGCTCGGCCGCTGCGGCCAGCGCCGCCGGCGGCGGCGGGGCGAACAGCGGCAGCTCGTCGAGGCGGGCCGGCTGCGCCTGGTCGCGCTCGAGGCGCTCGAGCACCTCGCGGGCCCGCGCCACCACCGCCGGCGGGACGCCCGCCAGCTTCGCCACCTGCACGCCATAGGAACGATCGGCCGGCCCGGGCTTGGCCTCATGCAGGAAGACGAGGTCGCCGTTCCACTCGCGGGCGCGCATCGAGACGTTCGCGACGTGTCCCAGCCTGCCTTCGAGCTTGGCAAGCTCATGGTAGTGGGTGGCGAAGAGCGCGCGGCAGCGGTTCTGGTCGTGCAGCGCTTCGGCGCAGGCCCACGCGATGGCGAGGCCGTCGTAGGTGGCGGTGCCGCGGCCGATCTCGTCGAGGATCACCAGCGAGCGCGGCGTGGCCTGGGTGAGGATGGCGGCCGCCTCGACCATCTCGGCCATGAAGGTGGAGCGGCCGCGCGAGAGGTCGTCCGACGCGCCCACGCGGCTGAACAGGCGGTCGACGACGCCGAGCACGAGCCGCTTGGCCGGAACGAAGGACCCCGCCTGGGCGAGGATGGCGAGGAGGGCGTTCTGGCGCAGGAAGGTGGACTTGCCCGCCATGTTCGGCCCGGTGACGAGGACGAGCCGGGCCGCCTCCCGCCCGGCGCCGTCGAGCGCGCAGTCGTTCGGCGTGAACGCCTGGCCTTGCGCGCGGAGCGCCGCCTCGACCACCGGATGCCGCGCTGCTTCGGCCCGGAAGGCCAGCGACTGATCGATCTGCGGCCGGACGGCGTCCGCCTCCTCGGCCCATTCGGCCAGCGCCGCCGCCGTATCGAGCGTCGCCAGCGCCTCCGCCGCCGCCTGGATCGGCGCCGCCAGCGCGCGCGCGGTCTCGCGCCACGCCTCGAACGTCTCGAGCTCGATGGCCAGCGCCCGCTCGCCGGCCTGGGCGATCCTGGCGTCGAGCTCGGCCAGCGCGACGGTGGTGAAACGCACCTGCTGGGCCATTGTCTGGCGGTGGATGAAGGTGGCGTTCAGCGGCGGCTTGAGCAGCGCCTCGGCCTTCGCCGCCGCCAGCTCCACGAAATAGCCGAGCACGGCGTTGTGGCGGATGCGCAGGCCGAGGCCGGTCTCCATCTGCAGCTGCGCCTCGAGGCCGGCGATCACGCGGCGGCTGTCGTCGCGAAGCCGCCTGGCCTCGTCCAGCGCCGGGCGCGCGCCGGCCGCGACGAAGCCGCCGTCGCGCGCGAAGCCGGGGAGGTCGGCGGCGAGCCC
>DATGIN010000085.1:0-10403 GCA_035295705.1 Caulobacteraceae bacterium | reverse complement strand
GGCGCCTCGGTCGGCGACCATGACCTGGTCAAGCCGGCGCTGGCCGAGCTGGGGCTCGAGCTCAGCGTCGAGACCGTGCGCATGCGGCCGGGAAAGCCGACCTGGTGCGGCGTGCTGGCCGACGGGCGGCGTGTCGTCGGCCTGCCCGGCAACCCCGCCTCGGCGCTGGTCTGCGCCGAGCTCTTTCTCCGCCCGCTGCTCGCTGTCATGCAGGGCGCCGAGCCAGGGCCGCGCATGGCGACCGCCCGGCTTGCCGCGGCCATGCCGCCGAACGGCGGCCGCGAACACTGGGCGCGCGGGCGGCTCAGGTCCGACGACGGCGCGCTGGTCGTCGAGGCGATGCTCGATCAGGACTCGTCGCTCGTGAAGGTGTTCGCCGAAGCCGGCGCCCTCATCCGCCGCTCCATCGGCGCGCCCGCCGCCGAGCCGGGCTCCGTCGTCGACATCCTGCCGCTCGACCGGCTGTAGGCGTCGGTGCGCTCGGCGACGATCTCGCCGATCACCGCCACGGCCACCTCCCACGGCGCCTTGCCGCCCAGGTCCAGTCCGATCGGCGCGTGCAGGCGCGCCAGGTCCGCGTCGCCAAAACCGGCGGCCTTCAGACGCGCGTGCCGCTCCGGCAGCCGCCGCCTGGCGCCCAGCACGCCAATGTAGGACGCCGAGGTCGGCAGCGCGGCGGCCAGCGCGTCCTGGTCGGTGTCCCAGTCGTGGGTGGCGACCGCGATCGCGGTCCACGGATCGACGCCCATGCGCGCCAGCGCCTGCCCCGGCTCAGCGCGGCTGTAGGCGACGCCGGCCAGCGGCGGGGCCTCGATCGGGCCCTTCGGCCGGATCAGCGTGGTCTCGAAGCCGGCCTGGGCGCCCAGGCTGGCGATCGCCAGCGCGGTCGGGTCGGCGCCGACCACGGCGAGCTTCGGCGTCGGCTCGTAGAGCCGGGTCACCAGGAACGGATCGTCGGAGACGAGGCAGATCTCGCTCGGGATCGTCGAGCCTGGCTCTACCGTCCGCTGCGACCCGTCCGTGCTCCACACGGCCGGCTGCCGGGCGTCGCTGAGCGCGAACAGCCGGGCGGCTGCGGCGTCGTCCGGCGCGACTCTTTCGACCAGGATCTCGATCCGCGCTCCGCACAACAGGCGGATGTCCGGCCACGGGCCGCCCTCGCCGTAGACGAGGCGGCGCGGCGCGCCGTCGCCAAGCGTCTCGCTGGCGTGGATGGCGACGTCGCCCTCGACGCAACCGCCGGAGAGGAACCCCGACACCAGCCCGTCGGCGAACACCATCTGGGTGCCGGGCGGACGCGGGCCGCCGCCCTCCACCTTGTAGAGGGTGACCAGCGCCGCCGGCTCGCTGGCCGAAAGCGCCCGCCTGAGCTGCGGCCGGACATCCTCGGCGAGCCCGAACAGCGGCCAGACCGGCAGGTTCAGTTCCATGAGCGCCAGAGGTTGGTTCCGTAAGCGCCCGCGTCAAGCGTCCAGGCGTTCAGTGGCCGTTAACCGACCTCAATTCCGCTTCCTTAATGCTTTCCCGCCATTTTGGCCCGCCTGATCAGGCGAAAAGCCGCCGGTGGGGTTCTTTCGTGAGCGTATCGCTTTCCAAGCTCGGCTTCGGGGCGGCGCAATTTCGCCTCGGCGGCCCACCAGCGCAACGCGGCCGCTCTCCCGAGGCCGAGGTCGGCGAGATCTTAAGCATAGCGGCCCGGTCAGGCTTAACGGTCTTCGACACCAGCGCCGGGACGATCTACGCCGAGGACGTGGTCGGCCAGCAGTTGCCCAGGCCCTGCCGGTTCCGCGTGGTGGTCAAGACCGCCCGGGGAGACCGCGGCCCCGACTTCGTGGAGGCCGAGGCGCGCGCGACGCTCCAGCGCCTGAACCTGCCGCGTGCTGAAGCCATCGTGGTGCAGAGCGCCGGCGACCTGTTCGGCCCGCATGGCGAGGACGTTTGGGCGCGCCTCCTGAAGCTGCGCGACGAGGGCCTGTTCGAGCTGGTCGGCGTCTCGGTGTTCGCCTCCGACGATCCGATCGGCATCGTCAGGCGCTTCAAGCCCGACATCGTCCAGGCCCCGGCCAGCCTGCTGGACCAGCGCCTGCTGGTCGACGGCACGCTGGCGACGATCGCCGAGTGGGGCGTCGAGGTGCAGATGCGCTCCATCTTCCTGCAGGGGCTGCTCTTCCTGCCGCCCGACCGCATTCCGTCGCCGCTCAAGGGCGCAGCGTCGCGCCTTTCGCGCGCGCGGCGGATGATCGCCGAGGGCCGCTCCGATCCCTTGCAGGCCGCGCTCGGCTTTGCGCTCTCGCGGTCGGAGGCCTCCTCCGTACTCGTCGGCGTGGCCAGCGCCGCCGAACTGCAGGCCATCATCGCCGCCGCGCTCAAGCCGCCGCCCGATCTCGATTGGGACGACATGGCGCTGGACGATGAGGCGACCTCCGAAACCGACCGCTGGGTCGCGGCCTAGAGGCCCCGTTCGCGCTCGGCGTCCTGCGACGCCGCCTCGAGGTCGGCGTACGGCTTGCCGTCGCCCGAGAGCAGCACCGCGAGGGGCCGGGTGGCGGAGAACTCGGCCAGGATGGCCATGGCGATGACGGTGAGCGGGGTCGACAGCACCGCGCCGATCACGCCCCACACCAGGGCCCAGAACGCCAGCGCGAACACGACGACCACGGGGTCGAGGTTCAGCCGGCTGCCCTGCAGCCGCGGCTGCAGAACCTGGGCGACCGCGAAGTGGATGGTCTCCATGCCGGCCAGCAGGACCAGCGGATGCAGAAGGTCGTTGAACTGCACGAGGCCGAACAGCGGCGGCAGGAGGACGCCAACCGCCGCTCCGATCACCGGGATGTAGTTGGCGAGGAAGATGATGAACGCCCAGAACAGCACGTGCGGCAGGCCCAGGATGGTCATGAGGATCGCCGACAGGCTGGCGATGATCAGGCCGACCGCGGTCTGCACCAGCACGTAGCTCTCGACGCCGGTCCTGATGCGCTCGAACACCAGGTAAACCTCGCGCCGCTGCTTCGCGTCGGGAAACATCGAAGCGGCCTTCCGGCCGAACCCGCGTCGCGACGCGATGAGGAAGGCGAGGTAGACGAGGACGAAAATCGCGCCCTCGGTGAAGTCGCGCAGGCCCATGGCGGCGGCCCCGACGAAACGCGCCGGATTCACCTGATGAATGAGATCCTCCATCGTCAGCGAGGGACCAAGGTCGAGCTGCCCGGCGGCTTGGTTGAGCAGATGGTTCAGCCGATGTTCGTACTGCGGGGCGTGGAAGGCGAAGGCGGCGCCGTTGTCGGCCGCGAGCCAGATCGCCGAGCCGAACAGCAAGACGATCAGCGCGACCGCCGCCGTCAGCGGCGCCCACGACGGCGCCTTCGGGATGCGCCGGGCGATGGCCCGCGCCAGGCCGTCGATCAAGAGCAGCAGGAACGCGGCCAGCGCGACGGGGGCCAGGATGTGGCGAAGCGCCCAGAGCGTGAAGCCGCCCAGCATCACCGCGATCGCGGAGACCGCGTAGGTCAGCACGGTCAGACGGTCTAGCGTCCTGGTCCGGCGGGGCTTTGGACTCATCGTGGGCCTTCAACGGCGCAAAGTCGGCGCGCGAGAAAGCCCTATCACGACCGGCGGCCGTGTTCCCGTCCGCCCATCACGATGACGAGCTTGCCGTGCGCGCGAACGCTCAGGCTGAGGGCCAGCGCCTCGCGCCATTCCTCGAGGGCGAAGGTACGGGCGATCGGGATGCTGAAGCGGCCCTCTGCTGCAAGTTGCGCGAACGCGCCCAGCACGTCGTAGCGCAGAACGGTTCCGCCCGGCCCGCCCGGCTCCTCGCCGAAGCCGTTGCGCGCGCCCAGCGCCGCAGCGCCAGCGAAGTCGACGCAGGTGATCACGCGGCGGGGATCGCCTCCGGCGATCTCGACCAAGTCGGGCAACACGCCGCTGGCCGGCGGGGCGTCCGGCGCCATGTTGACTGGCGCGGCGTCGAAGATCAGGTCTGGCGTCCAGCCGAGCCGGCGGACGCGCTCGACCAAGCCTTCACCGTACGGCGTGACGGCGGCGCCTAGGGCGCGGAGCCGTCCGGCGAGAGTGTCGCCGGCCGTCGCGACGACACGGGCGCCGCGCAAGAGGGCCATCTGCACGGCCGCGAAGCCAACCGTCGTGCCTGCGCCGCTGACCATCACCGTCTGCCCGGCTCTGACGCCTAGCCAGTCGATGTTCCGGTAGCCCGTCTCGACCGCCATTGGCAGGGCGGCCGCCTCGACCATCGCGAGGCCGGGTGGGATTTGCGCCCAGTGGTCCAGGATCGCGTACTCGGAGGCGCCGGCGCTCCCATGGTCGGCATAGTTGGCCGGGCCGAACACCGCGTCCCCGATCGCGACGCCGGCCGCTTCGACGCCAACCGCATCGACCACGCCGGCAACGTCCAGGCCGACGCCGCGCGGCAGGTCGCCGGCGAACAGGCCCTGGCACAGCGCCCAGTCGGCCGGGTTGATCCCACAAGCGTGAACCTGCACGCGGACGCTGACCGGTCCCGGACCCGGGATCGGCGCCGCCTCCAGGCGCAAGACCTCCGCCGGATCGCCATACGCGTGGAAACGAAGAGTGCGCATCGTTTCGCCGGATCGTTCGTCGGTCATCCTCGCCTCCGGGGCGCACGCGCCCGTCGCCAGGCGCCAAAGCCTCGCGGCCACGAAAAAGTGGCGGTTGTGTCAGTAACTGACCTATAGTCGTAGCGACAGTCACTGACAATAAGGATAGTGTGGGTGCATGCCGCGAAGCGGAGAGGACGCACGCCGCCGCCTGCGCCAGGCGGCCTTGGATCTCTTCCGCGAACGCGGCTACGAGGCGACCACGACGGCGGAGATCGCCGCCCGCGCGGGCGTCACCGAGCGCACGTTCTTCCGCCACTTCCCAGACAAGCGCGAGGCTCTGTTCGACGGCGAGGAAGCGTTTCGCGACGCCCTGCGAGATGCGGTGGCGACAGCGCCGGCGGGGCTGGATGCGCTGGGCGCGCTCCGCTTCGCATTCGGCTCTGCCGAGCAGACGCTCCGGGGCAATTCAGTCTTCACCCAGACGCGAGAGGCTCTCATCGCCGCGACTCCTGCCTTGCAAGAGCGCGTCCTGACCAAGACGGCGGGCTTGATCGCCGCGCTCGCCGACGGCCTCCGCCGCCGCGGGGTCGAGCAAGGCGTCGCCACACTGGCGGCCCAGGTGGGCATGGCGGCCTTCAGCCACGCCGCGCGCACATGGGCCAGCGACCCGGCGACGGGCCTCGACGTCCACCTGGCGCGCGCGTTCGAAGCGGTGCGGGGGCTCTCCTCGGCGAGCGCCTAAGGGACGCGGGGGCGCGCGCCGTCCATCTCCACCAGTCCGGTGCGATTTCCCGCCGGGTCGGTGAAGAGGGCGAGGATCACCACGCCCGGGACCTCGTAGCGCGGAAAGACGACCGACCCGCCCTCGGCGACGATCTTCGCGAGCGTCGCGTTGATGTCCGCCACCCCGATGTACAGCAGGCGCTCCGTGGCGGGACCCTGCTCTGGCGGCTCGACGCGGAGCAGCCCCGGCAGCGGCGACTGCACCGGCGCCTGCGTGCGGCCGTCGGCGCCGATCTCCCAGCCGAACACCGCGCGGTAGAACGCGGCCTGGTGCGCGAGGTCGGGCCCGGCGATGTCGAAGAAGACGATGGGATCGGGCATGGGGGATTCCCGCCTCGCGCGTGACCCCGAATGCTAGCGACGGCGAAGCTCGTTGCGCAAGGCGCGCGCGACTGGCGCCGCCGTCGAGGCCCGGTGGTTCAGGCCGCGTCGGCGGCTTGGCGGGATGCCTGCAGGTCGGCCAGCGCGGCGAACAGCGCTTCGGCTGCGATCGGCTTCGAGAGGTGACCGTCGCCGCCGGCGGCGCGGGCGGCTTCGACGTGCTCGGGCATGGCATTGGCGGAGACAAAGAGGACCGGGGTGCGCGGACGGCCCTCGCGGCGCTCCGCCGCGCGAATCGTGCGGGTCGCCTCGAGCCCGTCCATCACCGGCATCTGCATGTCCATGATGATCACGTCGTAGGCGCCGGCCCGCCAGGCGTCGACCGCCGCCAGGCCGTCGGCGGCCATCCCCGCCTCGGCGCCCAGGTGCTCGAGCAGGATCTCGAGCAGACGCCGGTTGTTGGCGTTGTCGTCGACGATCAGCACACGCATCGGCGAGTCGACCGCGATCTCGGCGGTCCCGCCCGGTGCAGGCGTCGGCGCCGCCTCCGCCTGCTCGGCGGCCGGCAGGACGATGGTGAGCGTGAACGTGGACCCCTCGCCTTCGACGCTCTCGGCCTCCAGGGTCGCACCCATCAACTCGGCGAGGCGGCGGGAGATCGCGAGCCCAAGGCCGCTGCCGCCGGCCTTGCGGGTCAAGGCGCCGTCGGCCTGTTGGAAGCGGCCGAACAGGCGCGATTTCGTCTCCGCCGAGAACCCGCAGCCGGTGTCGCTCGTCGCCATCGCGTAGCGGCCCTCGCCCGCGTCGAGGCAGCGGACACTGAGGCTGACGCGGCCTTCGTCGGTGAACTTGACGGCGTTCGAGGCGAGGTTGCCGAGGACTTGCCTCAGACGCATTGCATCGCCCAGCACCACCCGCTCCGCCTCGGGCGCGATGTCGAGCTCGAAAGCGATTCCCTTGTCGGCGGCGTGTACGGCGCTGAGCTGCGCCGCCTCGCGCACCGCTTCGCCCAGGTTGAACGGCTCGGGAACGATGTCCATAGCGCCCGACTCCACCCGCGCCAGGTCGAGGATGTCGCACAGCAGGTGGTTCAGGATCCGCCCGGACGAGCGGATCATCTCGACCAGCTCGCGCTGACGATCGTCGAGCGGGCTGAGCGCGAGCGCGTCCGCCACGCCGAGCACGCCGTTCATGGGCGTGCGGATCTCGTGGCTCATGTTGGCCAGGAACTCGCTCTTCGCGCGGTTGGCGGCTTCAGCCGCGTCGCGGGCGACGGCCAGCTCGCGGGCCGCTTCCTTCAGCGTCGAGATGTCGACCACGCTGGAGACGCGCCCGCCGTCGGCGGTGCGGTTCTCGTCCGTGCGCACCCAGCGTCCGCTCTCGCTCTGCTCCTCGCTGGAGGCGGAGGCGAGCGCCCGCCGCGCCAGCCGCGCGTCGATGAACGCCTTCTGTTCGGCGGCGCCGCCGCCGCTGGCGCGCGCGGACGGGATGATGACGCAATCGGTGTAGGTCCTGCCGCGCACCGGCTTCAGACCGAACTCGGCGGCCACCGCCTCGTACTTCTTGTTCCACAGCACATAGCGGTCGTGGACGTCGAAGTAGGCGAGGCCGTCCGGCATGGCCTCGATGACGCGGTTGAGCAGGGACAGTGTCTGGCGCTGGTTCCAGCTCTCGAGCAGAAGCACGCCCGCGGCCCCGATCATGATCAGCCCGGTGATCACGCCGACCCCGACCGCCATCACCTGGTTCGGGATCGCGTTCGTCGGGGGGTGGATGCGGGTGTCGGGAACGACGGTCACCGCCGCCATGCTGATGAAGTGCAGGCAGACGATGGCGAGCACGAGCAGAAGGGCGGACAGAACGATGCCCTTAAGGCCCTGCGCGCGCGACGCGACCGCCAGCGCCATCGAGGCGAAGATGACGCCGGAGACGATCGCGGTCGCGACGTAACGGTAGTCCCAGAGGATGAACCCCTGCGTGCGGAACGCGCCCATCCCTGCGTAGTGCATAGCGCCGATGGCGAGCCCGACCATGGCCCCGCCCAGCGCCGGACCCGCCAGCGTCTTCACCCGCGCGCCGACGATCAGGCCGGCGCCGACGCCGGCGGCGGCGATCACCAGCGAGCCCAGCGTGCCGGCGATCTCGTAGCCGGTCGGCAAGCCGGGCTCGTAGGCCAGCATGCTGATGAAGTGCGTCGCCCAGATGCCGGCGGCGCCGCTCATCCCGCCGCAGACCAGCCAGAGCAGCGCGCGCGATCCGTCGAGGCGCCGCCCGTGCGCATACAGCCGAAGCGTGGTGGTGACCGCGACCAGGCAGACGAGCACGGCCAGCGCCAGCATCAGCGGATTGTGCTGGTTGGTGATGCAGGTGAGGACGCGAAACACGAGCCGGGCGGCCCTTTCTGCGGGCGAAGCGCCCCTGCCTACCCGAACATCGCGAACAAACCGTTGCCGCTCAGGCGATTGCGCGCATTCGGCGACTAGTCGTTCAGCCGCAACCCGAGCAGAAACGTGCGGCCCGCAGCGCCAAAGCCGAACGCCTGCTCGTAACGGGCGTCGGCCAGGTTGGAGATCCGCGCCGTCAGCCGCACGTGCGAATTCAGCGCATAGCCGCCGGCGAGGTCCGCGACCACGAAGCCGGGGCGGACCACCGGGGTGAATCCGTCCAGGTCGGTGTCGAGGTCTACGCCCTCCGTGCGGACGCTCAGGGCGGCGTCGAGCTTCCCGTGCTTCCAGAACATCTCGGCCGAACCGCTGTTCAGCGGCACGCGGCGCAAGTTCACGTGCGTCGTGGCGTCGATCGCGTCGGTGTAGCTGTAGGTTCCGCGCAGGCGAAAGCCCCATCCGAGCGCCGCCTCGCCCTCCACCTCGACGCCGCGCGAGCGGGCGCGGGCGATGTTGATGTAGCGTCCGTCGACGAAGGCGATCTCGTCGGTGACATCGAGCGCGTAGGCGACCGCGCGCGCAAAGACGCGACCGTCCGGCGAGCGCCAGCCAACGCCGCCGTCGTAACCCTGGGCGTGCTCCGGCCGCAGGGCCACGCGCGGCGCGAAACAGAAGTCGCACGCGGTCTCGCTGATCGTCGGCGTCTTGAAGCCCTGGTCGAACGAGGCCTGCAGGCTGAACCCGGCCGGCAGGGCGTAGGTGGCGCCGAGCCGGACCGTCGTCTGCGCGCGGAACCGGTCGGGCGCGTCGTAGCGGACGCCCGCCAGCACGCTCAGCCCCGCCAGCGGCCGCGCCCGTGCGAGCGCAAAGGCCGAGGTCGCGCCGAGGTCGAAGCGCGCGCCGCTCGAGAGGTTGGCTGTGGTGTTCTCGCGCTCGACGCCGACGACGGCGGACAGCGGGTCGCTCTCCGCCCCCTTGGCCACCGTCCATCGGTAGACCTGCCGCCGGGCGTCGAAGCCGAAGGCCCCGGACTCGCCGTGGTCGCCGCGCTCGAGGTCGTAGCTCGAGACGCTGAGTTCGTTCTGCAGGCCCCAGGGCCCTCGGATACGGGCGCGCGCGAACGCCTCCACGCTGTCCGAAACCTGCACGTCGTTGGTGTCGGCCAGCACGAAGAGCGGCGGTGGGAAGCCGTCGATGTCGGTCCGCGCGTGGTTCCAGCGAACCTGGGCATCGAGTGAGACGGCGTCAGACGGCGTCCAGCGCCCGCGCACGTCGAGCGTCGTCTCGGCGTCGGCGTCGGGCTCGATATTGCGCAAGCCCGGAAGCCCGAAGCGGGCGTAGTTGTTGCGCGTGTCGGCGGCCGAGACGCCGGCGGTGGAGAAGCCCGCCGCGCTCACGCCAAGCGCCCAGGTCGGCGTGCTGACGCCGGCCTGCGCCACCCCCCGCCACGTGTCGAGCGAGCCGCCCTCGGCCTCGAGGCTGACCCCCTTCGGCTCGGCGGTGGTGATGGCGATCACCCCGCCGATGGCGTCGGACCCCCAGAGCGCCCCTTGCGGTCCCGTCAGCACCTCGATCTTCGCAACGTCGCCCAGGTCGAGCGGGCCGAAGTCGAAGCCACCCTCCGGCTGCGAGGCGTCGTTCACCGGGACGCCGTCGACCAGCACCAGCGTCTTGTCGGCGGTCGCGCCGCGAATGGAGACGCCGGTGACGCCGCCGAACGGGCCCGTGGCGCTCAGGCTGACGCCCGGGGCCATGGTCAGCACGTCGGCGGCGAAGATGGCCTGCACGGCCTGGATGTCGTCGCTGGTGATGACGTAGGCGTCCGGCGTTTCGGCCAGCGTCGTCGCCGGCGTGCGCTCGGCGGTGACCACCACGTTGGGGTTGGCGGCCTCCTGCGCGTGTGCGGCGCCGGCCAGCCCGGCCGCGATGGCGGCCGAGGCGATGAAAGTCTTGCTTGCGCGTCCCATGGCGCGTCCGTCCTTTCCTTGGACCGGGTGCGCCTTGCCTCAGTGGGTCTCGTTGGAAAGCGCAGCGGCGGTCGTTAGCCGCTGCGACGGACGGCCCGACAAGCCGGGCCGTTTCCCCGCGCCTTGGGTCTGGTCCCGGACCCCGGACGAGCGACGGCGGACGGCAGGTCTCCTGACTCGCGGCTCAAACGGATGCTCGCGCCCCTCGCCTTCCCAGGGCCAAAGCCCCAGTGGCGCCGCGCTGCGGCCGCGAGATGCGGCCAAAGC
Source organism: Caulobacteraceae bacterium (assembly GCA_035295705.1). GTDB lineage: Bacteria > Pseudomonadota > Alphaproteobacteria > Caulobacterales > Caulobacteraceae > Poindextera. Next base: position 104 of record DATGIN010000085.1, on the reverse strand, counting down.
GCGGGACGGACGCGGGTCCTCGCCGCTTACAGTTGCGGGCACAGCGCGGCCTTGGAGCCGAGGCTCCTCACCGCATTCCCTTTCTCGCCCCCGGCTTCCCGGGG
>DATGIN010000084.1:0-16296 GCA_035295705.1 Caulobacteraceae bacterium | reverse complement strand
TCAGCTGGCCGGCCACCACGCCGGGCGCGAAGCGGCTGAGCGCCGCGACCACCTTGGCCTGCCGGCCGACCATCCACCGCTGGCCCCCCTTTGCCACCGCGCGCCAGATCGTTTCCGCGACCTCGTCGGCGCCATAGACGGGCTGGCCCCGCAGCATGTCGCGGATGGAGGCGCCGGTCGCCTCCGTCTCCTGGTCGAGCAGCGGCGTCTCGATGAACCAGGGCATGATGCAGCTCACGCCGACGCCATAGCGCTCCAGCTCGATCGCCAATGCGTCGGAAAGGCCGCGCACGGCGAACTTCGTCGCCGAGTAGACGCCCAGCTTCGGGGTTCCGACCACGCCGGCGACGGACGCCACGTTGATCAGCCGCGCGCCGGGCGTCGCCTTCAGCAGCGGCAGCGCCGCGTAGACGCCGTTGATGACCCCTTGCAGGTTCACCGCGACGATCTGCGCCGATTCCTCGGGGGTGATTTCGTCGAACCAGCCGTAGCGGGCGACTCCGGCGTTGTTGACCAGCACGTCGAGCCGGCCGTCGGGCGCGAACGCGGACAGCGCCTCGGACCACGCCGCCGGAACGCGGACGTCCAGGCGATAGGCCGCGGCGTGGCCGCCCAGTTCGCGCGCCGCCGCTTCCGCGGCCGCGGCGTCGATGTCGGCGATTGCGACCCGCCAGCCTTCGCGCGCGAACCGCCGCGCCGTGGCCAGCCCGATGCCGCGGGCGGCGCCCGTGACGAAAACCGACTTCGACATGGCTCGAGCGCCTCCCCCTCGTCCCTATCTTACGCCGTTGGGCCGCGGCGGATCAGACCTCGGCCGCTAGGGCAGGCGAGCGCCATGCACCCGTTCGACCGGGATGGCGTCCAGGTCGACGCCGTCCAGGCAACGGACGTTGATCGCCCACATCTCGGGCGCCGTGCGCGGTCGGCGGAACGGCAGGATGCCGCAGTTGGGGCAGAAGTAGTCGGTCGCGGTCTCGGTATGGAACTTGTAGGTCGCAAGCTCGTCCAGCGGCGTGAGCGGGGTGAACGCGCTCTCCTCGACCCGATGGATCAGCGCGCCGCGCCTTCGGCAGATCGAGCAGTCGCAGACCCGCACGTGATCCAGGTTGGCCTCGACCTGGAAGCGAACCCGGCCGCAGTGGCAGCTGCCTTGATAGAGGGTCACCAGCCGCTGCTCCTACGCGCCGGCGGCGGCGCTTGACGGGCTTGGCCATGCAGCCGACCCATACGCATGCCCGACCGATTCAAGCTCATCGCCGAAGTCTATCTGCTCTTTCGGCGCGGGGACGAGATCCTTCTCTCCAAGCGGGCGAACACCGGGTATCGCGACGGCGACTACGGGCTGGTGTCCGGCCATGTCGATGGCGGCGAACCGCTGGCGCTGGCGGCTTGTCGCGAGGCCCTCGAGGAAGCCGGCGTGCGGATCAGCGCGGGCGACCTCACGCTGAAGACGGTGATGCACCGCAGGCGCGAGGACGAGCGCATCGGCTTCTTCTTCGAGCCGGCGGGCTGGTCCGGCGACATCGTCAACGCCGAGCCGCACAAGTGCGAGAGGCTGGCCTGGTTCTCGCTCGATGCGTTGCCCGCCAACACCATCGGCTATGTCCGCGAGGCCATCCGCTGCGCCGGCGCCGGGGTGGCTTACGCGGACTGGTGGGACCGCGACGACTGACCGGCCCCCGCGGCGGCGGCAGCCGCTAGGCGTGATCCAGCACCGGCTTCGGCTGGTAGGCGGCCTCCAGGGCCTGCGCCTCGGCGTCGTCCAGGGTTAGCGCGAGGCCCGCAAGCGCGTCCGCGAGGTGGTGGGTCTTGGTCGTCCCGATGATCGGCGCGGTCACCGTGGGATTGCGCAGCACCCAAGCCAGCGCGACCTGCATGTTGGGGACGCCGCGCTCCTTGGCGAGCTTGTCGACGGCCTTGACCACTTCGAAGTCGGAATCCCGGAAGTAGAGGCGACCGGAGAATTCGTCGGTGCGGGCGCGCTCGGTGTTGCCTTCCCGCGGCGCCGCGCGGCCGCCGGCCAGGAACCCGCGCGCCAGCGGCGACCAGGGGATGACGCCGATGCCCTCGGAGCGGCAGAGCGGCAGCATCTCCCGCTCCTCCTCGCGATAGACGAGGTTGTACTGCGGCTGCATGGAGACGAACGGCGTCCAGCCGTTCCGCTTCGATGTGTCCAGCATCTTCATGAACTGCCACGCGTACATCGAGCTTGCGCCGATGTAGCGGGCCTTGCCGGCGCGCACGACGTCGTTCAGCGCCTCCAGCGTCTCCTCGATCGGGGTTTCGTAGTCGAAGCGATGGATCTGGTAGAGGTCGACGTAGTCGACGCCCAGCCGCTTCAGGCTCTGGTCGATCCCATCCAGAATGTGCTTGCGCGAAAGGCCGCGGTTGTTGGCGTCGGCGCCCATGGGGCCGTTCACCTTCGTCGCGATAACGAGTTCGTGCCGCTTGGCGAACTCCTTCAGCCACTTGCCGGTGACGCGCTCGCTCTCACCCTGGCTGTAGACGTCTGCTGTGTCGAAGAAGTTGATGCCCGCCTCGACCGCCGCCTTGAAGAACGGCTTGGCCTCTTCCTCGTCCAGCACCCACGAGCGCCACTTGGACGATCCGAAGCTCATGCAGCCCAGGCAGAGCCGTGAGACCTTCAGCCCGGTTCTGCCAAGATTGACGTAGTCCATTCGTCTTTCCTCTCCGCGCGCTCCTGCCCAGCGCTCGCCAAGGACGGCAACTTCGCCGGCCGCGCAAGGCTCTCCAAATACCCTTTAAGCCGATAGAGAATATCTGGTTAGACTTTTGGCCCGCCTACCGTTATGCAATCCGACTTCACAACGGAGGAGGGGTCTCTGTGCGGGTCGGGGATGGGATGTGGCGCGGCGCGCGCAGAGGCGCGCTTGCTCTGGCGTTCGCCAGCGTGTCGAGCCTGGCGCTGGCGGCGCCGCACAAGGCGGCGACGGATCCCAGGGACGCCAAGATCAACCAGCTGGAGCAGGACGTCGAACAGCTGATGCAGGACAACCAGCGCCTGCATGCCGAGGACCAGCAGCTGGCGGCGCGCGCCCAGGACCTCGAAGCCGAGGTCCAGACGCTGAAGGCCGGGCAGGACAAGCAGGCGCAGACCATCGCGACGGCGACGCAAACCATCCAGACCGTGCAGGCCTCGGAGCCGCCGCCGCCCTCGCTGGTCGGCAACATGCTGAATGGGCGGCCGATTTTCACCAGCCCCAACGGCCGCTTCACGCTCACCCTGCACACGGTGATGCAGCTCGACACCGGCGGTTACTTCCAGCCCGCCGCCGGGCCGCTCTCGACCGACCTTCGCCGCAGCGGGCCGGCGCTCGGCGCGACCGCCGGCAACGTCGACCTGGCCCACGCCCGCGACCTGAAGGACGGCACGGACTTCCGCCGCGCCCGCATCGGCATCGACGGGACCGTGTTCGGCGACTGGGACTATCGCCTGCTGCTCGACTTCGGCGGCTCCGGCGTCGAGAACACCGGCCAGCTCTACGAGACCTGGATCCAGTACAGCGCCCTAAAACCGCTTCGCCTGCGCGCGGGCGCCTTCCCGCCGACGATCGGGCTGGATGACTCGGCCTCCACCAACGGCATGCCGTTCATGGAGCGCAGCGCCATCGAGGACATGGCGCGCGGGTTTGCCGCCGGCGACACGCGGCTGGCGGCGCAGGCCTACGGCTGGGGCGACCACTGGCTGGCCTCGTTCGCGGTCACCGGGCGCACGGTCGGCGTGCTGAATACGGGAACGGCGACCGCGGTCCCGCAGACCTTCGGCGACCAACTGGGGTTCGTCGCGCGCGTCGCGGCGAGCCCGCTGCACGGCGACGACTGGCTGATCCACGTCGGCGCGCACGGCAGCTATGTCGACCGGCCGCCCAACTCGACCGGACCTGCCGCCAACGGCCTTGCGCCGGTCAGCGGCCGCGTGCTGGCGTTCTCGAACACCCAGCAGCTCAGGATCGACGGGACCAAGCTCATCAACACGGGCAACATCGACGCCCGCAGCGGCTATACCGCCGGCGTCGAGCTCGCCGCTCAGAAGGGCCCGTTCCTGCTGCAGAGCGAGTACGAAGAGTTCGGCGTCGACCGTTCCGACATCGCCTCGCAACCGACCTTCAACGGCTGGTACGTCGAGGGCGTCTGGACCATCACCGGCGAGCCCCGCGTCTACAACCGGCAGACCGCCGCGTTCGACGCGCCGATCCCCGCGCACCCGTTCAACTGGGACTCCGGCAGCTGGGGCGCCTTCGAGATCGGCGCGCGCTACGCCGACGCCGACTTGAACTACCACGCCGGAAACCCGGGAACGGCGCCCAGCGCAACGGCGATCCGCGGCGGCGAGGAGCAGAACGTCAGCCTCGACCTGAACTGGTACCCGAACGCGGTCACCAAGTTCATGCTCGACTGGGAGCACGTGCGCATCCTGCGTCTTTCGCCGAACGCGGCGATCTACCAGACGCCGAAGGGGGCCCAGATCGGGCAGACGTACGACGCCCTCGCCGTCCGCTCCCAGTTCTCCTTCTAGGCGACGCCAAGCTCATGACCGGGAGCTCGTCCATGCCAATCGCCATCAAGACGGCGTTCGCCGCCGCCTTGGCCGCCTCGGCCCTGTTGGCCGGCTCGCTCGCCCGCGCCGCGGACGTGCCTGTCGCGGTGGCGGCGAACTTCACGGAGCCGGTGAAGGAGATCGCCGCCGCTTTCACCGCCAGGACCGGCGACCACGTCGTCTTCAGCTTCGGCTCGTCCGGCCAGTTCTACACCCAGATCACGCAAGGGGCCCCGTTCGAAGTCTTCCTCTCGGCGGACGCCGATCGTCCCGAGCGGGTCGAGCGCGAGGGCCTTGGCGTCCCGGGCACGCGCTTCACGTACGCGATCGGCAAGCTGGTGCTCTACAGCAGGACGCCGGGGCTGGTTGACGAAGGCGGCTCGGTCCTCGCGCACGGCCAGTTCGACAAGATCGCCATCGCCGACCCGACCGCAGCGCCCTACGGCGTCGCCGCGATCCAGACGATGACCAAGCTCGGCGTCTACGCCCGCCTGCAGCCGAAGATCGTCAAGGGCTCGTCGATCACCCAGGCCTATCAGTTCGTCCAGTCCGGCGCCGCCGAAGTGGGGTTCGTCGCCCTTTCGCAGGTCATCGACGAACCGGGCGGGTCGCGCTGGCAGGTGCCCGAGTCGGACCACGCGCCGATCGCCCAGCAGGCGATCCTGCTCTGGAAGGGGGACAAGGACAAAGCGGCCCGCGCCTTTCTCGCCTTCTTGCGCAGCCCGGAGGCGCTGGCGATCATCCGCCGCTACGGCTACGAGGTTCATTGACCGCTTGCTCGACGTCGTCTGGCTGACCGCGAGGCTCGCGACCGTCACCACGGTCGTGCTTCTCGTCCTGGGCGCGCCGCTGGCGTGGTGGCTTTCGCGTCGCGGCTCGTGGCTGAAGGAAGCGGTCGCGGCGCTGGCGGCGATGCCGATCGTGCTCCCCCCGACGGTGCTCGGCTTCTACCTCTTGCTGGCGCTCGGCCCGTCGAGTCCGCTCATGGCGCCCTTGCACGTCTTCGGCGTGCGCACGCTGGCCTTCACGTTCACCGGTCTCGTCATCGGGTCGGTGATCTACTCGCTGCCGTTCGCCGTCCAGCCCCTCAGGGCCGCGTTCGAGGCGATCGGGGACCGGCCGCTGGAGGCCGCCGCCACGTTGCGCGCCTCGCCGCTGGACGCCGCGCTCAGCGTCGAGCTGCCGCTTGCCCGCCGAGGCTTCCTGACCGCCGCCATCCTGGTGTTCGCCCATACCGTGGGCGAGTTCGGCGTCGTCCTCATGATCGGGGGCGCCATCCCCGGCCAGACCGAGGTGATGTCGATCAAGATCTACGAGTTCGTCGAGGCTTCCAACTACGCCGGGGCGCACTGGCTGGCCGGCGGCATGCTGATCTTTGCGTTCGTCGTCGTCTTCGTGACGCTCCTGGTCGGGCGCGGCCTCGATCCGTTCCGCCGATGAGCGACGATGGGCGCGGGACGATCGCCGCCACCCTGCGCGGCCGGCTGGGCGGCTTCGGGCTCGACGTGGCGTTGTTGGCCCCCGCAAGCGGCGTCACCGCGCTGGTCGGCCCGTCCGGCTGCGGCAAGACGACGTTGCTTCGCTGCCTTTGCGGCCTGACGCGGCTCGCCGGCCGGGTAAGCTTCAGGGACGAGGTCTGGCAGGAAGAGGGCCGGTTCGTCGCCCCGCACCGGCGCCCGGTGGGCTACGTCTTCCAGGAGGCCAGCCTCTTCCCGCATCTCAGCGTGCGTGGAAACCTCGAGTATGGGCTGCGCCGCGCGCCGCCGGCCACGATGGTCAGCTTCGCCCAGGCGGTCGATCTGCTCGGCCTCGCCGCCCTGCTCGACCGCGCGCCGGGCACGCTCTCCGGCGGCGAGCGTCAGCGGGTGGCGCTTGCCCGCACGCTGCTGGCCCAGCCGGCGCTGTTGCTGCTCGACGAGCCGGTCTCGGCCCTTGACGCCGAGGGCCGCGCCGAAGTGCTCGACCGGCTGGACGGCGTGATCAGGAGCCTCGACGTCCCGGTGATCTATGTCACCCACGATGTCGCCGAAGCGCGGCGGTTCGCCTCCAGGATCGTCGCCATGCGGGCCGGCCGCATCGTCGGAGAGGCGGCCCTGGCCGCCGCGCCGAGCCAGGAGGAAGCGCGCGCGTCGGTTGCGGCGATGCCGCGGGACGAGGTCGAGCGACTGGCGGCGGCCGCCCTGGTCGCCGGCCTCAGTCGACCGCCAGAATGACGTGCGAGGCCTTGACGAGCGCCTGAGCGCGTTCGCCGGGCGCGAAGCTGAGCTTTTCGCCGCTTTCGCGCGTGATCGTGGCGGTGATCGTCTTCCCCTCGCCGAGATCGAGCACGACCTCGTCGTTCACCGCGCCGGCGTCGTGCCGCAGCACCGTGCCCGCCAGGCGGTTGCGCGCCGAGACGGCGAGCGCGGCCTCGCCGCTGGCCAGGATCACGAACGTCGACTTGATGAGCGCGATGGCTTCGCGACCGGGCGCAAGGCCGAGCTCCTGGACGCTCTCGCGGGTGATCACCGCCACGATCTCGAGGCTGTCGGAGACCTTCAGGGTCACTTCGGCGTTCACCGCGCCGTCGGTCACCGACGCCACGACGCCGTGAAAGGCGTTCCGTGCGCTGGTCTTCATGCTGAGGCTCCGAATGACCCGTTCGACCGGCGAGACGTCGTCGCTCAGGTGTTGTTCAAGCTGGCCGATGGCGGCCGCGAGATCCGCCTCGACCCTGCGGTAGGCGAGGATGACGGCGCGACCGGTCGCGGTCAGCCGGGCCGCGCCACCGGTCTTGCCGCCGGCGTGCGCATCGACCAGCGGGTGCTGGAACAGGCCGTTCAGCGCCTGCACGGCGTCCCAGGCGCCCTTGTAGCTCAGGCCCACCCTCCTGGCCGCGGCGGAAATCGATCCGGTCTCGCCGATGGTCTCGAGCAGTGCGATGCGCTCCGGCCCGGCGCGCAGCCGGTCGCCCTTTCGGAGCTGGATCAGGGCCGCGACCGCGTCCGTCATGCTGCTCTCGAGAGTTGCACGGCGCTCGCGCCTCCGCCACCGCGCGGCGCTAGCGCTCCAGGCGGCCGTCTTTCAAGGCGGATTCCTCGAACGCGTAGAGCATGTTGGGGTCGGGGGCGGGGATGTCCTGGCGGATCTTGGCCGGCGCCAGCGTGTGCAGGATGTGGCGGATCACGTTCAGCCGCTCTTCCTTCTTGGAGTCCGTGTGCACGACGGTCCACGGCGCGTAGGCGGTATGGGTGCGCATCAGCATCACGTCGCGCGCGTTCGAGTACTCGTCCCACTTCTTCTGCGCGACGGCGTCCATGTCGCTCACCTTCAGCGCCTTGACGGGGTCCTTGCGCCGCGCGTCCAGCCGTTTCGCCTGCTCCTTCTTGGAGATGTCGAGCCAGATTTTGATGATGCGGATGTCGGCCTCGACCAGCATCTGTTCGAAGGTGGGCGCATCGCGCAGGAAGTCGGCCTGCTCGCGCTTGGTCGAGAAGCCCATCACCACCTCGACCCCGGCGCGGTTGTACCAGGACCGGTTGAACATCACGAACTCTCCCGCGGCCGGCAGGTAGCGCACGTAGCGCTGGAACCACCATTCGCTGCGGTCGCGATCGGAGGGTTTCGGCAGAGCGACAACGCGGGTGTTGCGGGGCGCCATGTGCTGGCGGATGCGCCCGATCGTGCCGTCCTTTCCCGCGCCGTCGCGGCCCTCGAACACGATCAGCGCCTTGTCGCCGCTCTTCATCGCCCACTGCTGGTAGCGGACGAGGGCGATCTGCAGCGTCCGCAGCTCCTTCTCGTAGTCCTTGGTCTTCATGGGCTCCTCTGGTCCGCATCCTGACAAAGCCCGACCCTGGGCGCTACTAGAGGCGGATGATCCGGCTCTTTGTTCCCGAAGACCTGGCGGCGGGGACGCCGGTGGGGCTCTCGGCGGCCCAGGCTCACTACCTGCGCGACGTGATGCGGCGGAGCGCCGGCGACGAAGTCTTGCTCTTCAACGGCCGCGACGGCGAGTGGCGATCGGCGATCGCCACGCTCGACCGCAAGGGCGCAACAGCGGCGCCGCGCGAGCGCACGCGGGCGCAGAGCCCCTGCGCCGACCTCGAGCTCATCGTCGCGCTGGTCAAACGGCCCCGGCTGGAGACCATCGCCGAGAAGGCGACCGAGCTTGGCGCTGCGCGCATCCGCCTCGCCGTCACTCGCTTCACCCAGGACGGCCGCGCCAACCTCGCCCGTCTGGGCGCCATCGCCATCGAAGCCGCCGAGCAGACGGGCCGGCTGGACGTTCCGGCGATCGAGCCGCCGGCCAAGCTCGACGCGATCCTGTCAGCGTGGGGCGAGCGTCCGCTCATCTTCTGCGACGAGGCTGGTGGCGGGGCGCCGTTCGCGGATGCGTTGATGCGCCTGTCTGTCGGGAGCACCCCCTCGGTCTCTATCCTGATCGGCCCTGAAGGCGGGTTTTCGGCCGAGGAGCGAACCAGATTGCGCTCGCTTTCCGCCGTCGTTTCGGCGTCATTGGGCCCGCGCATCCTGCGCGCCGACACGGCCGCGATCGCGGCGCTTTCCCTGTGGCAGGCGGTGAAAGGCGACTGGCGCCCTTGAGCGGGCGGAGCTTGGCGCCCACTTCTGCAGCCAATAGGGAGTAACGGCGCCGGATGGGGAAGCTCCCCGCTGGAGCGGGGAGGACATGCATGGACGATGGCGTGCTCGATCGCCGGCCGCTGACGCTTGCCGAGCTCGCCGGGCATCTGGCCAGCGGGATCAAGCCGAAGACCGAGTTCCGCGTCGGCTCCGAGCACGAGAAGTTCCCTTTCCGCCTCGGCACGCACGAGCCGATCCAGTACGCGGCCGACGCCGAGGGACGCGGCGGCATCCAGGCGCTGCTCGAAGGCCTGATGCAGTTCGGCTGGAAGGGGGTCTACGAGGACGGGCCGCAGGGCCACGTCCTGATCGCGCTCCAGCGCGGCGGCGCCAGCGTCAGCCTCGAGCCCGCCGGCCAGTTCGAGCTTTCCGGCGCGCCGCTCGAGAGCGTGCACGACATCTGCGACGAGATCAGCCAGCACCTCGCGGAGGCGAAGGAGGTCGCCGGCCAGCTCGGCATCGGCTTCACCGGGCTTGGCTTCACGCCGACCTGGACGCGGGCGCAGGCCCCGATCATGCCCAAGCAGCGCTACGTGATCATGCGCGCCTACATGCCGAAGGTGGGCTCGCGCGGCCTCGACATGATGCTGCGCACCTGCACGGTGCAGGCCAATCTCGACTTCGCGTCCGAGGCCGACATGGTGGCCAAGTTCCGCCTCAGCCTCGCGCTGCAGCCGATCGCCACCGCCCTCTTCGCCAACAGCCCCTTCGTCGAGGGCCGGCCGACCGGCTTCCTCTCCAACCGGGCGCGCGCCTGGACCGACACCGACCCCGATCGGACCGGCATGCTGCACTTCGTCTTCGAGGACGGGTTCGGCTTCGAGGCCTACGCCCGCTACGCCCTCGACGTGCCGATGTATTTCGTCAAGCGCCACGGCGGGTACATCGACGCCTCCGGCCAGTCGTTCCGCGACTTCATCGCCGGCGAGTTGCCGGCGCTGCCGGGCGAGCGCGCCAACCTGCATGACTGGGAGGAGCATCTCGCCACCATCTTCCCGGAGGTGCGCCTGAAGACCTTCCTCGAGATGCGGGGCGCAGACACCGGCCCGAAGAGCCGCCTTTGCGGCCTCGCGGCCTTCTGGATCGGCCTGCTTTACGACGACGCGGCGACGGCCGCCGCCTGGGACCTCTGCAAGGACTGGACGCCGGACGAGCGCGAGCGGCTGCGCATCGACACCGCCCGCGTGGCGCTGAAGGCCGAGGTGGGCGGACGCACGGTGCAGGAGATCGCCAAGGACGTGCTGGCGATCGCCCGCCAGGGCCTCAAGCGCCGCGCCCGCATCGGCTCGGCGCTCACCGACGAGACCAGCTACCTGAACGAGCTCGACGAGATCGCCGCCACCGGCGTCACGCCCGCCGAGCGCTGGCTCGACCTCTACAACGGCGCCTGGGGCGGCGAAGCGACCCCGGCGTTCGAGGCGGCGGCCTACTAGGGCGCCCGCCACGCCCTTTCGACCTGGTCCAGCACCGGCAGCAGGTGCGCGAGGAACGCCTCGGGGTTCTCCGACATCGGGAAGTGCCCGAGGCCCGGCATGGCGGCCCAGGTCGAGCCGGGGATTGCGGCGTGGGCGGCCTGCCCATGCTCGAGCGTGCCGCTGGAGTCATACTCGCCGTTCAAAATGTGGACCGGGATCCTGATGTCCTTGGCGCGCTCCCGCAGGTCGTAGTCGATCAGGTAGTAATAAAGGTCGCCGAGGAAGGCCGGCGGCCAGCCGGCGGCGTACACCTGGCTCGTCTCTTTCCGATAGGCTTGCGGCGACGTCGGGCTCATCAGCGCGTTCATCAGCCGCGCCTTGTATTCGTTGCTCACCTGCGGATGCCAAAGCGCGCCGAGCGCACCGATGTCGGTCTCGATGTTCAAGGCGCCTTCGAGCGAAACCACGGCGGCGAAAACGTCGGGGTGGTGCAACGCAAGGTCGAGAGCCAGCAGCCCGCCGACCGAGCAGCCCATGAACACCGGCCGCTCGAGCCCTAGCGCCGCAGCCAGGGCGACCGGGACGGCGCGCAGGAATGCCGCGGTCAGGCGATACTCCTGCGCCCACCACTCCGGCCCGACCGGCGGCAGCGACTTGCCGTGGAAGGGCAGGTCGTAGGCGATCAGACGGAAGCGGCCGGTGATCTCGCCTCGCTCGAACAGGTGGCGCCATTGCGAGCCGTGACAGCCGGCGGTGTGCTGGAGGATTAGCGGGATGCCCGACCCCGCCTCTTCGAAGTAGACCCGGTAGTCCTGGCCTTCGATCGTCAGATGCACATAGCGCCCGACCGGGCTGTCGAACGCTCCCGTCCGCTTAGCCTCCGACGGGGCGGCCGCTGTGGCGGCGGGACGAAGCAGCTCCACGGCCCGCATAACGGCCGGATAGTACTGCGCGTAGAGCACCGGGTCGGCGTCCAGCGTCATCTGGCGCGCGCCGATCAGGCCTGAGATGTCGTTGAAGAAGCGGGGCGGCTTGGCCGACAGCAGCTTGCGCCAGGCGTCTTCCGAGGCGCTCAGAGCGATCGCGCCGGCCTCGCCCTCGCGCACCTCGCCGGCTGACGGGCGGCCCTCGTCAAGGCGCACGCCAAGGGCCGGCCCGGGGCTCGCGAAGCGGAACCCGCCGCTCCAATGCCGGGCCGCCAGCCGAAACTCGCCGTCGGCGGCGCAGGCGGCGGCAAGCTCGTCCGCGCTCTTGCCTGCGATCACCCTGCCGCCCGCGTCTCCAGGTCGCCGGCCAGCGACTGTTCCCACTGGTGCAGGGTGCGGTCGACGCGGTCGATCATGTCCTCGATCTGCTCGGGCGTGATCACGAACGGCGGCGAGATCCACATCGGCAGCCCGCGGCTCATCAGCGGCCTGCGGCGCGCGCCGTAGAGAGCGGAGTAGAACACCAGCCCGTTGGCGAGTCCGGTCTTCTGGAAGCGCTCCTCGGCGTGCAGCTCCGACGGGAACCAGGTGCGCTGGGGCGCGTCGGGCCGCGCCAGCTCCATGACCATGAAGAGGCCCCAGCCGCGCACGTCGACCACCGAGGGGTGCGCCTTCAGCCGCTCGGCGTGGCTGAACAGCTGCTTGCCAAGCGTCTCCACCCGCTCGGCCATCTCGTCGTCCTGCATGATCTGGATGGCCGCGAGGCCGGCGGCGCAAGCCAGCGGATGGCCGCCGTTGGTGAAGCCGTGCACGAACGTGACGCCGCGTGCGAACGGCTCGTTCACCCGGTCGGACACCACTGCGGCCCCGAGCGGGATGTAGCTAGACGAGATCCCCTTCGCGACGGTCATGATGTCCGGCGTCACGCCGAAATGCTCCATGGCGAACCACTTGCCGGTGCGGCAGAAGCCGGAGACCACCTCGTCGGCGATCAGGAGCACGTCGTTCTCGTCGCAGATGCGGCGGATCTCGCGCCAGTAGCGCTCCGGCGGCACGACGCCATACTCCGATCCGCAGCCGTGCGGCGTAGCGATGAAGGCCGCCACCGTATCGGCGCTCTCGTAGTGGATGATCCGCTCCAGCTCCTGGGCGCAGACGACCGCCCAGTCGTCGCGGCTCATCGCCTCGGGGCGGCGATAGTCGCTGTACTGCGCGTGCTTGGGCCAATGCGGCACCATGGGATCGTAGCGGCGCAGCGAGCCCGGGTTGCCCGACAGGCCCATCGTGGCGAGCGTCATCCCGTGGTAGGATTCGTAGTTGCTTATGATCTTGTATTTGCCCGCGTTTCCGTTCGCGACGTGGTACTGGCGAGCGATCTTCATCGCCGTCTCCACGGCTTCGGAGCCGCCAGAGACAAGGTAGCTCGCGTTCAGCCCCTCGGGCGTCACGCTGGCCAGGGCGTCGCACAGCTTGCCGCGCATCGGGTTGCCCATCGTCGGGTGGGCGAAGGCGAACTTGTCGAGCTGGTCCCTGATCGCCGCGTTCAGGCGCGGATGGCCGTGGCCGAGGCTGACCGCGAACGGGCCGCAGCTGGCGTCGTAGTAGCGATTGCCGTCCTCGTCATAGATGAACACCCCCTCTGCGCGGGCGATGTTCACGTCCAGCGGATGGTAGGAAAACGCGTTGCTCCAGCGATTGCGCTCCAGCACCACATCATCCGGCATCTTCCTGTCCTCCCTTGCGCGGCCGACCGCGTCCTTAGCACACATCGACCTTGCGCCCCCGCCGGCCGCGCGGCCAGCAAAACCGCTGTCTGGGAATCGCAGCTATGGTGATCGCGGTCGCCCTCGCGCCGGCCGCTAGCCGTTGGGGTGCGCCTCGTAGATCCGGACCGTCCGTTCGCCCACGACGCGCGTCGAGCGCGCGATGCTCCACCCCAGCGACTCCAGCCAGGCGGGGAAGCGGTCGGCGTTCAGCCGCCCCGGCTCTCCCAGCAGCAGCACGCCCTGCGCGGCGAGGTGGCGGCGCGCGAATGCCTCGATCGGGGCCCACTGGTCCGCATCGTAGAGGACGTCGCCGCCGGCGATGAGGTCGAACCGGGCGCCTAGATCGTCGCCATGCCAGTCGCAGCGGACGACCCGCGCGCGATCGGACCAGGCCAGCGTGTTCAGCCGCGCGAAGAGCAGGCTGGCGGTATCGATATCGGCCAGCGTGACCCGCCCGCCGAGCAGGGCCATCGCGGCGCCCACCACGCCCATCCCGCAACCGAGGTCGAGCACGCTGAGGCCCGCGAGGCGGTGGTCGACCCCGCGCCCCGCCAAGTGCTCGGCCAGCGCGACCCCGCTTTCCCATACCGCCGCCCAGTACGGCATCCGCAGCTCGCGCTTGGGCGCAACGCCCTGGTCCTCGAGCTCAGCCTGCGCGCACACCGCATCCAGCACGGCGTCGGCGTCGGCGACGCGCACGAACGGCAGCCGCCGCTCGCCCAGCGAGACGACGTCCTCGACCACGGCGAACTCGCGCCGGATTCGGGCGAGCAGCCGCGCGCGCTCGATCGATGCAGTCTCGGCATACAGCATTTGGCGCACCCCTAGCCTGCGGGCGGCGCGCCTGGCGAGGGCCTAGATGGCGCCGGTGTCCTTGTAGGGGCGGTCCAGCGCGTCCGCGGGCGGGGTCGCCTCGGAGGGCGGCCAGTGCTCGCGCTGGCTGGTTCCGGCCCCGTCGTCGGTGTGCAGGATCGCATCGCGCACCCGGTCCGGGTCGGCGACCGCGTCCAGCTCGTGGACCGTGACCTGGTTCGGATAGAAGGCGATGCGGTCCTTGATCTGCTGCATCGCCGGATAGGGGTCCTCGTAGGACCAGCAGGCGTTCTCCGCGAAGACGCCGTCCATCATCAGCGTGAAGTACGAGGCCTCGCCCTTGTAGGGGCAGTGGGTGTGCCGCTCGGTGCGGGTGAAGTAGGCCATGTCGATGTCGTCGCGCGGGATGTAGAGCACCGGCTTGTAGCCGGCCTCGGTCAGCACCAGCGCGCGGCGCGTGTCGGCGATAGTGTGGTTCTGGTACTCCACCTGCACGCGCTTGGGATGATAGGCGATCGTGATGGGGTGCTCGGGCCCCGGCAGCTTCATCTCGGGCATCGGACCTTGGGCCTCCTCGCGGATCTGATCTGAGAACGCTCGGTTCTCCAACCTGGGTCCGAATGCGGCGCGCGGCAAGGCCTCGCCCGCTTGTGATCGCCAGCCGCGCGTGATCAGTTCGCCGCACGGGCGGTGGTCGGTCGGGGCGTTCACATGATCAACGTCGTCATCGTCGCCGTCGCCCTCATCACGCTCGCGACCGGCGTTCCGGTCTTTCTGCAGCTTCGCCGCCACCCGCGTGGACTCTCGGTGCTCTTCTTCACCGAGATGTGGGAGCGCTTCTCCTACTACGGGATGCGAAGCCTGCTCATCTACTACCTGACCGAGCACTTCCTGTTCGACGATGCGACGGCCCAGGCGCAGTACGCGTCCTACACCACGCTGGTCTATCTCGTGCCGCTGGTCGGCGGCTATCTCGCCGACCGCTGGCTCGGCAGCCGCAAGGCGATCGCGTTCGGCGCGCTCCTCCTGGTGGCCGGCCACTTCACGATGGCGCTTGAAGGTCCGCCGGCCAGCGAGACGCTCACCTGGCGCGGCGCGACCTACGCGCTGCGCATCGAGGGGCGACAGGACAGCCGCAGCGTCTGCCTCGAGGTCGGGGCCGGATGCTACGCCATGGGCGCGGCCGACAGCGGCGGCCTGCTCATCAAGGGGCTTCCCGCGGGCGCGCCGCTGCCCGCGGTTCTGCCGCGCGGCCAGTACAGCGAGACGCCGGCCCGCCATCAGGGCTTCGTCGACACCCTCTACCTGGCGCTGGCGCTCATCGTCATGGGCGTAGGGTTCCTGAAGGCGAACATCTCCTCGATCGTCGGCCAGCTCTACGCACAGGGCGATCCCCGCCGCGACCCCGGCTTCACGCTCTACTACTATGGCATCAACCTCGGCGCGGTCTGGGCGTCGGCGGTCTGCGGCGCGGTCGGGCAGACGGTCGGCTGGTACGCCGGCTTCGGTCTCGCCGGCGCCGGCATGCTGGCCGGCTACCTGGTGTTCGTGCTGAACAAGCCTCGTCTGGAGGGCAGGGGCGAGCCGCCGGACGCGGCGGCGCTCGCAAGGCCCATCGCCGGTCCGGTCACGCTCGAGTGGCTGCTCTACATCGCCGGCGTCGTCGGCGTCGGCGTCGTCTGGCTGCTCGTGCAGGCGAACGCGCTGATGGGCTGGCTGCTGCTGGTCGGCTGGATCGCCGCGCTCGGCTACCTCGGCTTCGAGATGAGCCGCGCGGGCAAGGTCGCGCGCGAGCGCCTGATGCTGGCGCTGGTCCTCATCGTCGCCTCGATCGTCTTCTTCACGCTGTTCGAGCAGGCCGGGACCTCGCTCAGCCAGTTCGCCGAGCGCAACAGCGCGCTGCCGCACGACGGGTTCTGGACCATCACGCCGGCGCAGACCCAGACCTTCAACGCCGGCTTCATCCTCATCCTCGCGCCGGCCTTCGCTTGGCTCTGGGCGAGCCTTGGCCGTCGTAGCCGCGACCCGAACCCGCTGGTCAAGTTCGGGCTGGGCCTGCTCCCGGTGGGGGCCGGCTTCTTCGCCCTCGTCTGGGGCGCGCATTTCGCCAACGCGGCCTTCCGCGTGCCGGTGATGTTCCTCGGCCTGGCGTACCTCCTCCACACCACGGGCGAGCTTTGCCTGTCGCCGGTCGG
>DATGIN010000083.1:0-2557 GCA_035295705.1 Caulobacteraceae bacterium | reverse complement strand
CGCCGGCTCCGGCAGTCCCGGGTGAGCGGCGATGTCGCGGCTGGTCAGTGCGGGCCGCACGAGGTTGGGCCACTGACCATCGATGTCCTCGACGCTGCGGAAGAGGATGAGGTGCGCGGCCTCGCCAAAGCGCCCCTCGGCCGCCAACCGGTCGGCGTCCTCGAGCAACGTCCGCGCCCGTTCGGCCGCCGGCCGCCAGCCGGAATCGGATGGAACGACCGGCTTCTTGCGGCGCAGCGCAGAATAACGGCGGCTGATCAGCTCGCGCCCGACGAAGAACAGGATCACCCCGACCCCGACGATCAGCAGCGTGTAGAAGATGTAGGGGAAGATTGGGGCGATCGTCTGCAGCAGCTGGCCAAGCACGCGCACCCAATCGGGGATCTTCGGCGGCTCGAACGCCGGCAGGCTGAACTGCAGGTCGTTGTCGCCGAGCAGCGCCTGATGCGCGCGGTCGAGCGCGTCCGCGCCCGGGCCCGCCGTCGCTTGCGCTGCCTCCGCTGCCGCCAACGTCTGACTCAACCCCCGAGCTCGCGCCGTTCTAACCAGCTGTCGTCGTTCTGTCGCGGCGGAAGCGTAAGCTTCCGACCTAGGCGGCCACCCAGCCCAGCCGCCTAGCCTGCGTAAGCCCGGCGCGCGCCCGCCCCAACCCTTGCGCGCCGGGCAGTCGCGGCGGCCCATCGACCGCCACCGCTGCTATTCGGCGTCGCTTCCGTTGTGGATGCTGTCTAAACAAGGCCGCGTTTCGAGGGAGTGAAGATGCGCAATCTGTCGTTGCACGCCGTCGCCTGCCTGGCCGCTCTTGCCGCGATCATCGTTGGGGCCGCACCAGCGTCCGCCGCGCCGCCCACCTACGAGCTCGCCGGTCACGTGGCCGGGCCGGACGGTGGCTGGGACTACGTGACCTTCGACCCGGACCTGCGGCGCATCTACGTCAGCCGCTCGGACGGGATCACCGCGCTCGAGGTCGATTCCCTGCACCTGATCGGCCACCTGGCGGATGGCCAGAGCACGCACAAGGTCGTCCCACTCCGCCACGGCGCCGAAATCGCGGTCACCAATCGCGGCGACAACAGCGTGCTGTTCATCGACGCCAAGACCGGCAAGGTGATCAGCGAAGCGCCGACCGCCAAGGGCCCCGACGGCGAGATACTCGATCCGCACAGCGGACTGCTGCTGGTCATGACGCATTCGGGCCAACTCGGGCTCGTCGATCCGCGCACGCGCAAAGCCGTCGGTTCGATTCCCGTGGACGGCGCGCAGGAGGAAGCCGCCGCCGTCGGCGACCGGGTCTACATCAACCTCGAGGACAAGGGCGCGATCGCCGTCGTCAGCGTGACGGAGCGCAAGGTGCTCAAGACCTATCCGCTCGCCGGTTGCGACGGGCCCGGCGGCATGGCCTACGCGAGCCGCGCCCATGTCCTGGTCATCGCCTGCGGCAATGGCGTCGCCAAGATGGTGCGGCCATCAGACGGCGCGATCGTAGCCTCGGTCCCGATTGGCAAGGGACCGGACGGCGCGCTCTACGACGAGGCGCTCGGGCTTGCCTACATCCCATGCGGCCGCGATGGCGTCTTGGACGTGATCTCGGTGCCGGACGGCGAGCACGCGTCGCTGGTGCAAGCGGTAAAGACCGAGCTTGGCGCCCGCACCGGCGCGGTCGATCCAAAGACCGGGCGTGTCTACTTGCCGACGGCGAAATACGACCTCGCGCACTTCGGGCCTGGCCGTTTCCCGACCGTGCCGGGTACGTTCGAGATCCTGATCGTCGCGCCGAAGTAGCTTTACGCCGCTACCGGGCGGCGCGGTAGGCGACGCTGAGCGCGGGGCTGCCGCCGCCGGCGTCGTGGTAGCTGAGGCCGACCTCCAGCCCGTTCGCGCGCCAAAGGCAGCTGACAGCCGCGATATCGGGGCGCTTCGTGCAGCGAACCGGCTGCCCGTACTCCCGATCGGCGAGCGCGATCAGTCGGTCCGCCTCGGCCAGGTTCTGCCTCTGCTCGCCGGCGCGCAGGCCCTGCCGCTCGACGACCACGGCGTCGAGGGAGCGAAAGTGGAAGAAGAACAGCGCCCTGGCCGGGGTGTCCGCGATCTTCGCCGGAAGCGCCAACGCCTGAACCGAGCGGTCTTCGAGCGTTTGGCCCGTCACTGGTTCGGCCCTGGGGAAGAGCGCAAACACCTGGTCGATGTTCATCCCGGCGGCGGCCCCGTTCCAGAGCTCGGCCGCCGGAGGCGATCCTGCCAGCGCCGGAGCAGCAGCCGCCAGCGCGGCGGCCACCAGCCATGGGAGTCGCAGAGACGTCACGCCGCCGGCATAGCCGCCGCAGAAGCCCTCGCCAAGCGGTGCCGGCAGCGGCCCCGGCGCACCGGGTTGTTCATCGGCCGTACAGGCTCGGCCGCGGACAATGTGCCGACCGGCGGGGATTACGCATCCTAGCGCTTGGTGCGGGCGTTCTCTCGTCAAAGCCCGTGGGATAAGCATCAGGCCTTGCGGAGACGACAAATGCTGAAGACGCTCCTGGCCGGAACCCTCGCTCTCACAGCCATCGTAGCCGGACAG
>DATGIN010000082.1:0-10779 GCA_035295705.1 Caulobacteraceae bacterium | reverse complement strand
CGTGCGCCTGGCCGACGGCGACGAGCGCACCCACTCGAGCTCGCGGGCGATGGCCTTCTTGCGCGCCTCGGACTCGCTCGCCTCGACCTGCGTGCGCTTCGCCTTCTGCTCCAGCCAGCTCGAGTAGTTGCCCTGGTAGGGAATGCCGCGCCCGCGATCGAGCTCCAGCGTCCACTTGGTGACCTGGTCGAGGAAGTAGCGGTCGTGGGTGACCAGGATCACGCAGCCGGGAAAGGCCTCCAGGTGGTGTTGCAGCCAGGCGACCGACTCCGCGTCGAGGTGGTTGGTCGGCTCGTCCAGGAGCAGCATGTCGGGCTTCGACAGCAGCAGCCGGGCCAGGGCCACGCGCCGGCGCTCGCCGCCCGAGAGGTTGTCGACGCTCGTCTCGTTCGGCGGGCAGCGCAGCGCGTCCATCGCCATCTCGATGCGGCTGTCGATGTCCCAGAGGTCGCCGGCGTCGATGGTCTCCTGCAGCCGGGTCATCTCCTCCATGAGCTCGTCGGAGTAGTCCTCGCCCAGCTTGGCCGCGACCGCGTTGTAGCGGTCGACGATCTTCTTCTCCTCGCACCAGGCGATGGCGTTGCCCCAGACGCTCAGCTGCTCGTCAAGATGCGGCTCCTGCTCGAGGTAGCCCATCTTGGTCCCCTCGGCGGGGAAGGCCTCGCCGGTAAACTCGGAGTCGAGGCCGCCCATGATCTTCAGCAGCGTCGACTTGCCGGACCCGTTCACGCCGACCACCCCGATCTTGGCGTCCGGATAGAACGACAGCCAGATGTTCTCGAACACCTTCTTGCCGCCCGGATAGGCCTTGGTCAGGCCCTGCATTTGAAAGATGTACTGCTGCGCCATGGCGGCCCGTGCTGAAGCCCGCTGAAGGGAGGTTGTCGGAAAGCGGCGGGTTCTAGCGGGCCGC
The DNA here is from genome assembly GCA_035295705.1 of Caulobacteraceae bacterium. Classification (GTDB taxonomy): domain Bacteria; phylum Pseudomonadota; class Alphaproteobacteria; order Caulobacterales; family Caulobacteraceae; genus Poindextera. Next base: position 9,866 of record DATGIN010000082.1, on the reverse strand, counting down.
GCCGCCGTCGTCCACGTGCGGGCGGGCGCAACTGTGGGCGTTGCCGTGCGTTGCCCCCCGTAAGCGGCGGATCGTCGCCGTGTTTGAGTGGAGCACGACCCCCCATGGACAAGAACCGCGTCAAGGGCGCCGGCCACGAGGTCAAAGGCGCGACCAAGGAAGCGATCGGCAAGGTGACCGGCAACATCGGCAAGCAGGCGCAAGGCGCGACCGAGAAGCTGGCCGGCAAGGTGCAGCGCAAGGCCGGCGAAGCGGCCGACCGCGCGAGGCGCGACGAGCGGCGGATCTAGAGCCGCGCAAGGAAGCGGATCGAGCGCCGCGGAGCCTGCAAAGCTCCGCGGCGTTTGCTTTGTCGGCCCACCGGCGCGAGGCTGGCGAAGCTTCACCGGGAGGGGCGATGCGCCGCACGCCATTGCTGGCCGCTCTGACGCTGGCCGCGGCCGGTCCCGCGGCCGCGGCGTCGTTGTCGGACACCGTGCCTGGCCATCCGGGCGTCACCAGCTTTGATCTCGCCAAGCTGGTCGTAACCGACCTTGCGAGCACGAGCGACGGGGCGAAGGGGACGAAAGTCGTCCGCTTCCGCCACATCGAGGGGAAGGCCATGCTGGCCCCGCCCGAGGACCAGATCGTGCTCGGCGACGATGCGGTGAGTGTGACTGCCATTCCGGGACAGCCGGTCCGCGTGCTGGCGCTGATCGACCTCGGCGCATCGGACGGGAACGTCGAGGAAGCGGAGGTGCTCGGCCTTTTTGCGTTTTCGCCCAGGCCCCGATTGCTCGACCTGGTCGAGGTGGGCAACGACCGCTGGACGGCGATGGCCGAACACCCGCCGCTGCTCGCGCGCGGAGCACCGCTGATCCAGATCGACTCCGACCACTGGAACTCGAACCAGACCTACAACGATACCGAGCTCATCTTCATCCGCGCCGGCCGCTTCCAGCTGATCGACTCGTTCTTCACCTACAGCGAGCAGGTCTGCGGCTGGCAGCGCACGCAGGAAGCGACGTACGGGACCGCCCCGGCGAAGGGAGCCTACCGCAACGTCACCGTCGCCGTTCGCGACGAGACCAGGCTGACCGGCGACGATTGCGGCGACGACAAGCTGCCGAGGGCGAGCCTGAAGACCTACGCCGGGACCTACACCTGGGACGCCGCGCACGGGCGCTATGTCACGCGGTCCAAACCGCTGAAGACGCTCGCCGCCCTGAACGCGAAGTGGATCCAGAGCGGCGGCGATTGATCAGGGCGTGGCGAAGCGCTGGCGTGTCTCGACGGCCGCCGGCCGGGCGTAGCAGCGCGCCAGCCAGGCGCCGAGCGCCGGGTAAGGCGCAAGGTCGAGCCGCGAAGCCCGCGAGGGCGAGAGCACGCCGGCGACGTTCAGGTCGCCGACGCCGAAGGAGTCGCCCAGCAGCCATTCCCGCCCGGCGAGCGTTCGGTCGAGCAGCGCCAGCGCGCGGTCGATCTCGGCCTGGGCGGCGGATGCGCTCGCGGCGCGCAGGGCGGCGAGCCTTGCGTCCCGCATCACCCAGGGCTCGAGCTGCCCCTGCGCCCAGAGGGTCCAGCGCCAGGCGTCCGCCTCCCCTTCGAGCGTCGCCGGATAGAGCGAGCCGAGCGCGTACCGCTTGGTCAGGTAGAGGTTGATCGCCAGCGACTCCGCGAGCGCGAAGCCGTCATCGACGATGGCCGGAACGGTCCCGTTCGGGCTGATCGCCAGGAACGCCGGCGACTTCAGCCACGGATCGTCGACGGCGAGGGGAACGTGCTCGTAGCTGCGGCCAAGCTCAGCTGCGGTCCACAGCACCCGCATCGTCCGCGAGCGATGCGTGCCGTAGATCGTGAGCGCCATGGACGCGCGTAGGGTGCCGGGTCGAGTCGGTCAATTCGAGGGCGTCTCGAACTCCCCGTGCCGGCCGGTCCCGGCGGCGAAGCGGCTCGCGCCCTCGCGCGTCTCGCCGGCCTGCACGACGGCGAAGCCGTGGCGATATTCGTTCTTGAGCGCGGCGTTGAGATCCATGCCCCACTGCTCGTAGGCCGACATCCGGTCGGCGCGCATGGCGAGCGGCGGGAAGGCGGCAATCTGCTGCGCCATGAGCTTGGCGATCGCCACCGCTTCGCCCTGTTCCGCCAGGCGGTTGGCCAGACCCATCGCGAACGCTTCCTCGCCGGAAACGCCGCGGCCGGTCAGGATCATGTCGAGCGCGTGGCTCATGCCGATCAGGCGCGGCAGGCGGATCGTGCCGCCGTCCACCAAGGGCACCCCAAAGCGGCGGCAGTAGACGCCGAAGGTCGCGGTGCGCGCAGCGACGCGCAGGTCGCACCATAGCGCGAGCTCGAGCCCGCCTGCGACCGCGTGGCCCTCGACCGCGGCGATCACCGGCTTGGAAAGCAGCATGCGGGTGCAACCGAGCGGCCCGTCGCCGTTCTCGGTGATCCGGTTGCCGCCGCCTGAGGCGATCGCCTTCAGGTCGGCGCCGGCGCAAAACGCGCCGTCGGCGCCGGTCAGCACCGCGACGTGCAAGCCCTCGTCGGCGTCGAAGCGGCGGAAGGCGGCGGCCAGCGCCTCGGCGGTCGCGCGATCGACCGCGTTACGCGCCTCCGGCCGGTTGATGGTGACGATCGCAACGACGCCGTCCGTCTCGAACTCGACCTGCGCCATGGGCCCTCTCCGCAGCGGTGTGGCCGGCCCGAGGCCGGTGGGGCCACGAAAGACACGAAACAGACGAAAGGGCTACGCCCCAGCGAGCGGGGCTTTCGCAGCAACGTTCACACGGGGCAGCCGAACACGACGGGGGCTCGTGGCTTTCGTGCTTTTCGTGCGCCCGTCCCGGATCGCCGGCCTACTTGCCGCGCGGCATGTCCTTGAAGGGGACGTCCTTGTCGACGCGGATCTCGCCCGGCAGGCCGAGCACGCGCTCGGCGATGATGTTCTTCAAGATCTCGTCGGTGCCGCCGGCGATGCGCATGCCGGGCGACGACAGGACTCCGCTCTGGAAGGCGGCGCGCAAGGGCGCGACCGCCGCATCGTCGATGATGCCGAACTGGTCCTCGAGCTCCACCGCCGAGTTGGCGAGATCCTGCAGCTGGTTGGCCGAGACGATCTTGCCGATCGAGCTCTCCGGCCCCGGCGTCTCGCCGCGGCTGAGCGCGGTGATGGTGCGGAAGCGCGTGTACTTCAGCCCCTCGGACTGCACGTACCAGTCGGCCAGCTTCTCGCGGAAGGCCTGGTCCGCAAGCGCCGTCCCCTTGTCGGTCTGAAGCTCGCGGGCCAGCGACATGATGAGCGAATAGTCGAGCCCGCCGCCGCCGCCGACCGCCAGGCGCTCGTTCATCAGCGTCACCAGCGACACCCGCCAGCCGTCGTCGACCGCGCCCAGCCGCTGGCTATCCTTCACCCGCACGTCGGTGAAGTAGACCTCGTTGAAGTTCCGCCCGCCCGACATCTGGTGGATGGGCTTCACCTCGATGCCCGGCGACTTCATGTCGAGCCAGAACATTGTCAGCCCCTTGTGCTTGGGGACGTCGGGGTTGGTGCGGACGATGATGATGCCGTAGTCGGCGTAGTGGGCGCCCGAGGTCCACACCTTCTGGCCGTTGATCACCCACTCGTCGCCGTCGCGCACTGCGCGGGTGCTGGCGGCCGCGACGTCCGAGCCGCCGCCGGGTTCGGAGAACAGCTGGCACCAGATCTCCTCGCCGCGGAGCGCCGGGCCCACGAACCGCTCTTTGGTCGCGTCGTCGGCGAAAGCCATCACCGTCGGCACGCACATGCCAAGGCCGATGGTGAAATAGCCGCCGCCCACGTCGAACTTCTGCTCTTCCTGGCCGAAGATCACCGACTGGATGGGCGTGCCGCCGCCCCCGCCCCACTCCTTCGGCCAGGTGATCTGGGCGTAGCCGGCTTCCGCCTTCTTCGCCTGCCAGGCCTTGGCGCGCTTCATGTCGGCCCAATCGACCTCGCCGGCGTTGATCTCTTCCTCGAGGCTCCGGCTCTGGCTCCTGTACTTGGGCGCGTTCTCCTCCAGCCAGGCGCGGGCTCTGGCGCGGTAGGCGGCTTCTTCGGCGCTGTCGGTGAAATCCATCGTCTCTTCCCGTCTAAGCTGCGTTGCGGCGTTCGAGCTGGCGGACCAGCCGCTCCTTCCAGACCTTCGGCGCGCCGGCGACCAGCGCGAGCTGTCGCGAGCGGCGGTAGTAGAGGTGGCAGTCGACCTCCCAGGTGAACCCCATCCCGCCGTGCGTCTGGACGTTCTCCTTGGCGGCGAACCAGAAGGCTTCGGAGGCGGCGACGCGCGCGGCCGCTGCGGCGACCGCCAGCTCCGGAGCGCTCACGTTCAGCGCCCAGGCCCCATAGTAGGCGTTGGAGCGGGCGAGCTCGTTCTTGACGTAGATGTCCGCCAGCTTGTGCTTAATCGCCTGGTAGCCGCCGATGGGACGCCCGAAAGCGTAGCGCTCGAGCGCATAGCCCTTGGCCATGTCGAGGCAGCGGTCGGCGCCGCCCAGCTGCTCGAACGCCAGCAGCACCGCCGCACGGTCCATGACCTGCTCGGCCAGCGCCGCGCCCTCGCCGGGCGGGCCGAGGCGCTCCGCCGCCGCGCCCGAGAACGTTATCCTGGCCACCCCGCGGGTCGGATCGAGCGTGGAGAGCGTCTCGCGCGTGACGCCGGCCGCGGCTAGCTCGACCAGATAGAGGCCGGAGCGGCCGCCCTCCTTCGCCAGCACGACCGCGACGTCGGCGACGTCTCCGTCGGTCACTGGGACCTTGACGCCGGTCAGCTTGCCGCCCTCGACCCGCGCCTGGATCGTCGCCTCGGAGTACGCCCCGGGCCCTTCCGACGTGGCGAATGCGCCGATCACCTCGCCGGCGGCGACCTTCGGAAGCCACTTCGCCTGCTGCGCCTCCGATCCGGCCAGCATGAGCGCTTCGGCCAGGAAGTAGACGGTGGAGGCGAACGGCACGGGCGCGCAGGCGCGGCCGAGCTCCTCGGCGATGGCGCAAAGCTCGATGCGGCCAAGGCCGAGCCCGTTGAAGCGCTCGGGGATCGCGGCGCCCAGCCAGCCCTGCTCGGCGATCTTGCGCCAAAGATCGGCGTCGTAGCTCTTCTTCGGATCGTCCAGGACGCCGCGCACCACCTTCGGCGGACAGGCGGCGTCGAGGAACTTGCGCGCCTCGGTCTTCAGGAACTTCTGGTCGTCGGAATAGTCGAAATTCATGGATTTCGCGGCCCTTTGAGGTCCCGTCCCGCACGATAGCGGCCTTTGCCCGGGCCCCGAAAGATTGACCTCGCGTCAATGATTTTCGGCCCATAAGCGGCAGGTTGTCTCGAAAGGTTTTCGCGGGCGCCCATGGCCAAGGCACATTTCCATCGCAACCAGAAGGTCTGGGTCGAGACGGTCGGCACCTGGGCGGTGATCGAGAAGATCGTACCGATCTGGGCGCGCGGCTTCGACGAGCCGGTCAGAGTGACCTACGACGTCGGCCTCGGCCGCGACTTCATGGCCCATGACCTCAGGGCCGAGGATCACGTCGATGACGACGACGCCGCTGCCGCCTCGGGCTGGCGCCTCATGCGCGCGCGCAACAAATGGCAGCAGCCGGAAGACTGCGGCCATCACCCCTATCCCGGCACCTTCCCGGTGGTGGTGACCGACAAGACCGATTGGGGCGGCTGGCGCGTGCCGGGCGCCGAATACGACCGCGACCCGCGCAAGATCGAGTACCAGGCGCGCCTGATGGTGGCGGCGCCCAAGCTGTTGGCGCTCGCCCAGGCGCTGGTCGCGCTGGTGGCCGAGGAGGGCGACGACGTGCCGACGCCGATCCAGGCGCTGGCGCAGAAGGCGGCCGCCGTCGAGCGCAGCCTTGCGGAGATCCCGGCCGCGCCGGAATCCGCCGCGGACGATCGGCGCGCCGCGCCTATCCAGGCGGCGGAGTAGCGGACGCGAGGCGCCGCACCTCGGCGGTATCGAACGGAGCGCCGCGCACCGCATCGACGACCGCGCGCACCGCGGCGGCGACGAGCGTCGGGTTCTCCAGCGCCAGCGAGTGCCCGTTCCGCTCGGCGACGATGCGCGCGCTCCGCTGCGAGAGCGCCGCGAGCCGCGCCTGACTCTCCGCCTTGCCCTCCCGCCAGGCGTCATGGTCGTCGGCCGCGCCTTTGCCCGCGGTAAGCACGATCACCGGGCGATCGCCGAGCGAACCCGGTTCGGCTGCGCGCATCTCGTCCGGCGTCGCGCGCGTCACCGCTTCAATCTCGCCCGAGGCGGCTTCGAAATGCCTGCGGCTGGCGAGCACGTGGCGCATGCCGCCCTTGGTCATCTCGTCGAGGCCGCTCGCGCCGGCGAGCGCCGGCTCGGCCTCCGCGAGCAGGTCTCCGCGCTCGGCACGCTCCGCCGCTTTCCTGAGCTCGTCCAGATGCACCGGCAGCATGCGGCGCATGGTGGGGAAGTACTTCTCGGCGTCGGGCGCATCGAGGAAGACAGCGCCGGCGACCAATTCAGGGCGCCGGCGACAGAACCCGGCGACCAGCAGGCCGCCGAACGAGCCGCCGACGAGCACGAACGGCGGCGCCTCTCCGGCCGCGGCAAGCAGGGCGCTCAGGTCGCTTGCCATGCCGTCGAACGTGCGCGGCGCGGCCGGCGGATCGCTCCAGCCGAGCCCCGCCCGGTCATAGCTGAGGACGTGCGTGAAGCGCGCGACCCGCGCGAGCAGCGGCCAGTCCTGCGTCGACGATCCCCCGCCGCCTCCGGACTCCAGGACGACCGCCGGGGCGCCCTCGCCGCGGCGAAGCAGGTGCAGCCGCCGGCCGCCGATGTCGATCATCTCGCCAGGAGCGTCCACCGGGTCATCCCGTAGCGGCCGATCGTAAGACCTCAAGTCCTTTCCGCCGCGGCGGGCGGTCCGTAGGGTGGGTGTGTTTGCGAGCGGAGGGTCTTGGCGTGGCGACGGCAGCGGACTTCGACGCGGTGCTCGCGCCGCACTATCGCGAAAACGGCGCCGGCGCGGCCGTGGCCGTCCGCCACAAGGGCAGCCTGATCCACGCGAAGGGATATGGCCTCGCCAACGTCGAATGGGGCGAGCCGATCGATCTCGACACTGTCTTCCGCATCGGCTCGATCACCAAGCAGTTCACCGCCGCCGCCATCATGAAGCTTGCGGAGGAAGGCACCCTGGGGATCGACGACCCGATCGAGCGCCATCTGCCGGACTACCCCGTCGGCGCGCGGCGGATCACCGTCCGCCACCTGCTGCACCACACCTCCGGCATCAGGAGCTACACCAGCCTCTCCGCCTGGGCCGAGCAGATGAGCCTCGACAAATCGGTCGCCCAGATCATCGACGTGTTCAAAGACCTGCCGCTGGACTTCGAGCCGGGCGAGCAGTTCCTCTACAACAACTCCGGCTACCTCCTGCTGGGCGCGATCATCGAGCGGCTGTCCGGCAAGGACTACGGGACCTACCTGAAGAACACGTTCTTCGGGCCGCTCGGCATGGCGAGCACGCGCTACCTTTCCGAGGCGCCGATCACGCCGAAGCGAGCCGCCGGCTATCAGCTCAGCGACCGCGAGCTGATCAACGCCATGCCGCTCTCGATGACATGGCCGCATGCGGCCGGCGCGCTGGGCTCGACGGTCAACGATCTCTTGCGCTGGGACGAGGCGCTGCGCGGCGGCGAAGTCGTCTCGCCGGCGAGCTACGCAGCGATGACGACGCCCGGACGGCTGAACAATGGCGAGCCGACCGGCTACGGGTTCGGCCTTGTGACGTCCGAGTACCGCGGCAGGCGCGGCATTGGCCACGGAGGCGGCATCAACGGCTTTGTCACCAATCTCGCGCATTGGCCCGACGAAGACCTGACCGTGGTCGTGCTCTCGAACCTCGTCACCTTCGCGGTTCCGCAGGTCAGTCACGCGCTCGTGCGCCGCGCTCTGGGCCTCGAGGACACGCAGCGCTCGCCTGTGAGCCTCGACCGGGCCGAGCTCGAGCGCTGCGCCGGCGCCTACCGGGTCGGCCCCGCGACCCTGCCTTTCGTAGCCGAAGCTGAAGGACTGCGAAGCGCCTGGCCGACGCCCGGCAGCCTGCTCCTGCCGCTGGCCGCGGACACCTTCTTCCCGCAGCGAGACCCGGAAGTCACTGTCACCTTCAAGACCCTGAAGGGGGACGCTTACCAGCGCGTGGTTCTGGGCGGCTATGGCGAGCCGGTGACCGGCGAACGCGCGCCGGAGCCTACCGAGGCCCTCGAGCCGGCGGCCGGATAGGCGCTCAGGGGCTGCGAGGGCCAGACGCTAGCTCAGCCGGAACCCCGCGTATCCCGCCTCGGCGCACTCCGCGCACCTCTTGAGGTAGAGGGGCAGCCCGCCCGGGTAGTTGAGCAGCTGCCTGGGTTTGCCGGGGATGTTGGCGCCCATGTACCAGGAGTTCGCTTTCGGGAAGAGCGTGGCGGCCGCCAGCTCCTCGACGTGCGCGTTCCACGCCGTCTCCGCTTCCGGCAAGGCCTCGATGCGGGTGAGGCCCCGCTCGCGGAGCCAGGCGAGGCAGGCGACGATCACATCGCCCTGCAGCTCCGCGGCGGTCGGGCCGTTGCAGAAGCCGGCTGGGCTTTGCGGCCCGTACATGAAGAGCAGGTTCGGGAAGCCGGCGCTGGCGAGGCCGAGGTGCGTGCGCACGCCGTCGGCCCAGTGCTCGGCAAGCGAGGTCCCCGTCGGGGCCCTGATGTCGATCTGCGTGAGGCCGCCGGTCACGGCGTCGAAGCCGGTGGCGAGCACCAGGAGGTCGACCGGGTATTCGCCTGTCTTCGTCTTCACCCCGGATTGCGTGATCCGCTCGATCGGCGTTTCGTTGACGTCGACCAGCGCGACGTTCTCCTGGTTGAAGGCTTCGTAGTAGGTCTGTTCCAGCGACGGCCGCTTGGCGCCGAACGGATGCGGCGGGTCGTCCGGGGCGAGCTTGGCGGCGACCTTGGGGTCCTTGATCCTCGCCCGCACCTTGTCGCGCCAGAAGTCGTAGGCGGTCCGGTTGGCCGCCTCGTCGCGCAGTATGTCCGAGAAGGTGTTGCCCCAGAACGCGAAGCCGCCCTCCGCCCAGCGGTCCTCGAAGACCGCCCGCCGCTCGTCGGCGGAAACCTCCAACGCCGAACGGCGCGCCGGCCGATAGTCGTATCCGCCGAAGTTGTGCCGGCGCTGTTCGTAGATGGCCGGGTAGCCGGCCTTGCGCGCCGCCTGCGTCTCCGGGTCGAGCCGCCGTTGCTGCATGGCGAGCGCGAGATTCGGCGTGCGCTGGAAGACGGTGAGCGCCTCGCAGACGGGCGCCGCCTCCTGCACCACCTGCACGGCGCTGGCGCCCGTGCCGATGACGGCGATGCGGCGGCCGGCCAGATCGAGGCCGCCTTGCGGCCACTGGGCGGTGTGCAGCTGCGCGCCAGCGAAGGTCTCGAGACCCTCGAGCGGCGGGGTGTAGGGCCTGGCGGCGAACCCCGTGCAGGGGACGAGGAAGCGCGCGCGGAGCCGGCCGGATCCCTCGGTCTCGACGACCCACTCGCCCGCGGCGTCGTCGAAGCGTGCGGCGGTGACCCGGGTGTCGAAGCGCACGTCGCGGCTGAGATCGAGCCTTTCATCGACGTAGCGGAAGTAGGCGCGGAGCTCCTTCCAGGAGGGGAAGCGCTCGCTCCACGACCAGTCGCGCCAGAGCTCTTCGATGGAGAACTCGTAGAGCGGCACGTGCGAGTCGACGCGTGCGCCCGGATAGCAGTTCCAATACCAGACGCCGCCCAACTCGGCGCCGGCTTCGAGCACGCAGACCGAGAAGCCCAGCTTTCGCAGCCGATGCAGCTGGTAGAGTCCGGCGAACCCCGCCCCCACCACGACCACGTCGAAAG
>DATGIN010000081.1:0-17868 GCA_035295705.1 Caulobacteraceae bacterium | reverse complement strand
CGAGGTGGTCATCGACTTCGACGGCAGCTCGGGCCCGAGCCCGATGGGCATCAACGTGGTGATGAACTACACCCACGCCTACTCGACGTTCGCGGTCAGGAGCTGCCTCAACCCCGAGCAGCCGAACAACCACGGCTCGCTGGCGCCGATCAAGGTGAAGGCGCCCAAGGGCTCGATCGTCAACGCCGCGTATCCGTCGCCGGTGAACGCGCGCCATGTGGTGGGCATGTTCGTGCCGATGCCGATCCTGAAGGCGCTGCACCAGGTGATCCCCGACCGGGTGCTGGCCGAGGGCTCGGGCGCGGTCTGGACCGTGCAGATCCAGGGCAAGCGCGCCGACGGCGAGGCGTTCACCTCGTCCATGTTCAACTACTCCGGAGGCATGGGCGCGCGGCTGACCAAGCCCGGGCCGAGCGCCACCTGCTACCCCACGGGGGTGGCGGCGGTGCCGGTCGAGATCCTCGAGGCCTCGATGCCGATCGTGTTCGACAAGCGCGAGCTTCGCCTCGGGTCCGGCGGCAAGGGCCGCTCGCCGGGCGGCGACGGCCAGGTGATTGGCTTCCACATGCGCACCAACGAGCCGTGGCTGCTGAACGCGGTGCCGAGCCGTCTCGACCGCGGGCCGGAGGGGCTGGACGGCGGCGAGGATGGCGCGCCCGGCCGCTTCCTGATCAACGGCAAGCCGATGTCGGAGGGCAAGAAGATGACGATGCGGCCGGACGATGTGGTGGTGCTGGAGACGCCGGGCGGCGGCGGCTACGGAGCGGAGTAGGAGCGGCGGACATGGATATCCATTCGATCGACTGGAACGCGACGGCCTGGGAGCCGGTGCGCGAAGGCGTGGAGCGAAAGGCGTTCTCCGGCGAGGGCGCGACGGTGTCGCTCAACCGCCTGCAGCCCGGGCACGAGCCCCGGCCGCACGATCATCCGCACGAGCAGATCGTCTACATCCTGGCGGGGCAGATCGACTTCCACATCGGCGAGACGGTGACCCGGCTCGGTCCCGGCGGCCTTCTGGTCGTGCCCCCGAACGCGCGCCACTGGGGCGTTGTGGTCGGCGACGAGCCGGTGCTCAACCTCGACGTCTTCACGCCCAAGCGCGCCGAGTACGCGGCCTAAAGATCGAGACAGAAGGGAGACGCCCGATGACGACGACGCCGAACACACTCATCTTCGTGGATCTCGCGTCGGACGATCCCGCCGCGGCCGGGAAGTTCTATGCCGAGGTCTTCGGCTGGCGCGACGACGAGCGGCCGCGCGGCGTCTTCCACCGCATGGTGCCGGGCGGCAACTACATCAATCCCGACGGCTCGGAGAGCGAGATCGGCAACCTGCACCTCGGCATCTTCAAGGCCGCCAACGCCCGGCCGCACCCCAATCCCGACGGCGTCGAGCCGCGGACGCTGGCCGGCGAGGGCCGCAAGGCGCGCATTTGGATCCTGGTCGGCGACGGCCAGTCGCACGAGGACATCCTGAAGCGCGCCCTCGACCGCGGCGCCAGCCTGCTGTGGAAGGACCACTACTGGAAGGAGTTCAACGGCTTCAACCACGCCTTCCGCGACCCGTGGGGGAACGAGATCGTGCTCTGGGTCAAGGGCGGGACCGACCCGCGGATACCCGCCAACTACACCCGGGAGTGATGGCGCTTCCCGTGACCCCCGCCCCGACCGTCAACCGCTGGCTCGCGTTCGCGTCGCTCAGCCTGATCTATTTCGTGATCTCGTCGGGCGCGTTTTCGTCGCTCGGCGTGGCGCTGCCGGCGATGGTCGCGGAGGAGAAGTGGGACTGGGCGCAGGCCGGCTTCGGCTACACCTTGCTGGGCATCGCCTGCGGCCTCGCAAGCCCGCTGCCGGCCCTCTCCATCCGCCGGATCGGGGTCAGAGGCTCGATGGCCGTCGGCCTGGTGCTGATGGTCGCCGGCTTCTCGACCATGGCGCTGACCCACTCGGTCTGGGCCTACCTGGCGGCGACCACGCTCATCGGCGTCTCGTTCTCGCAGGTCTCCACCGTGCCGGGCAGCCACGTGCTGACCGGCGTGTTCGCCCGCCGCTCGACCGCGCTCGGCGCCTATTTCGCCATCGGCACCATGGGCGGGTTCGCCGGCCCGCTGATCTACGTCGGGGTCGAGAAGCTGACCGGCGGCTGGCGGCCGTACTGGTGGACGCTGGCGACGATGGCGCTGGTCGCCGGCCTGTTCGCGGTCGCCACCACGCCACGCCGCCAGGTCGCGCATGTGGCTGCGCCGCCCGAGCAGGTCGGCCCCGGCGAGCTGGTCGAGGGCCTGGGCGACTGGACCGTGCGGCGGGCGCTGATGACGCCGCAGTTCTACGTGATCTTCGGCGTCTACACGACCTACCTCTTGATCAACACCACCGCCCACGCCTTCGGGGTCGAGCACCTGATCGAGCGTGGGGTCGCGAAGTCGGACGCGGCGCTGATGCTGAGCATGGAAGGGCTGATCGGCGTCGGCGTGTCGCTGCTGGGCGGCTGGCTCGGCGAGCGGCTGCCGACCAAGACGCTGATGCTCGTCTGCATGGCGGCGGTGGCGATCGGCCAGTTCGCGCTGGCCGAGGCGCACAACTGGGGCCTGATGAGCGTGTTCTCGGTCGGCGTCGGCATCGGCTACGGCCTGTCGTTCACGCCGCCGACGGTCATGCTGCTCAAGTACTTCGGCAAGCGAGCGAACCTCGAGCTCTTCTCGATCATGTGCCTGCTCTCAACGGTCGCGGCCGCCGGCCCGGCGTTCGGCGGCTGGGCGAAGGACACCTTCGGCAGCTTCCAGGGCCTGTTCCTGATCTGCGGCGGCGTTACCGGGGCGATGTTCTTCGCCACCCTGTTCCTGCGTCCGCCCACCTTCAAAGGCGCCCCCGCGCCGCAACCGGCGCCGGCCGAATGAGCGCCCAAGCGCCCGCTCTGACGGCCGTGGCCGACGCGCCGCTGGAGGTCGATCTCCTGATCGCCGGCGCGACGCTGATCACGCTGAACGCCGCCCGCGAGGTGATCGCGGACGGGGCGCTGGCGATCAGCGGCGAGCGCATCGCGGCGGTCGGCAAGCGCGCCGACCTCGAGCGGCGCGTGCGGGCGAAGGAGACGCTGGACGGGCGCCGTTTCGTCGCCACGCCCGGCTTCGTCGACGCCCACATCCACATCACCGGCGATCCCCTCACCCGCGGGTTTGCGCGCGGCGGCCCCGACGTCAGCTGGTCCGACAAGCTGATTAAGTGGGTGATCCCCATCTTCCGGGCGCAGACGCCGGACGACGAGCGCATCGCCGCCCAATGCGCGGCGCTGGCCATGATCCGCTACGGGACGACCACGTTCGTCGAAGCCGGCACGGTCAGCCACCTGGATGCGGTGATGGACGGCCTCGCCGAGACCGGCATCCGCGGCCGCGTCGGCGAGTGGGTCGAGGGCCGCGCGCGCGGCGAGGAGGACCCGGCCGCCGTCTCCGCCGCCGCCATCGCCGTGCTCGAATCCGAGCTCGACCGTTATCCGGAGGACGGCGGCCGGCTTGCCGCCTGGCCGATCCTGGTCGGCCACTCCACCAACTCCGACGATGTCTGGCGCGCCGCCAAGCGGCTGGCGGACGAGCGCGGCGTTCGCGTCACCGCCCACATGAGCCCCCGCTCGGGCGATCCCGAATGGTACCTCGCCAACACCGGCCGCCGGCCGGTCGAGCACTTGGAGCACATCGGCGCGCTGGGCGAGAACGTCGCCCTTACCCACCTGGCCGACATCGACCGGGGCGAGCTCGCCGCCCTCCAGCGCACCGGGACGCACGCCATCCACTGCGCCCACGCCGCCTTCCAGGGCGGCTTCGGCCTCTCGCAGGCGGGGCTGTTCCCGGAGATGATCGAAGCCGGCGTGAACGTGATGCTGGGCACCGACGGCGTCGCGGCCGACATCCTCTCGTCCGCGCGCCTGATGGGCAGCGTCTTCCGCGATGCGCGCAAGGACCAGGAGCTGTTCCCGCCCGGGCTGATGCTCGAGCTGGCGACGCTGAACGGGGCCGAGGGCCTCGGCCTTGCGCGCGATATCGGCTCGCTCGAAGCCGGCAAGAAGGCCGACGTCGTGCTGCACGACACCGACCTCCCCGAATGGGGCCCGGTGTTCGACCCGGTCGCCCAACTCGCTATCAGCGCCCCGCCCGCCGGCGTGCACAGCGTCTGGATCGATGGCGTCCGCCTGCTCGACGCCGGCCGCTCGACAGTGCTCGACGAAGCCCGGCTCCTGGCCGACGCCCGCCAGGCCGGCGCGGCGCTGATCGCGCGCACCAAGCTTCCGAACCGCACCGCATGGCCGCTCGTCTGAAGCCGCTGCCCAGCGATCCCTCGCCGGCCGAGTGGCGGGCGGCGATGGGCTATTTCCCCTCCGGCGTCACCATCGTCACGACCTGGGACGGCGCCGAGCCGGTGGGATCGACGGTCAACGCCTTCTGCTCGGTCTCGCTTGAGCCGCCGCTGCTGCTGATCTGCATCGACCGCAAGAATCCCATCCGCCGGGCCCTGGAGCGGGCGCGCATCTTCGGCGTCAACATCCTTCCCGAAGACGGCGGCCACATCGCGCACCGGTTCGCCCGCGAGCCGGTGACCGACCGGTTCTGCGAGTTCGGCTATCGCCACGAGCCGGGCGGCTCGCCGCAACTGGACGCCGCGCCGGTGTTCATCGACTGCGCGATCAAGAGCATCCATTGGGGCGGCGACCACCTGGTGGCCATCGGGCGCGGCCGGCGCATCATCCACGCCTCGACCGCAACGCCGCTCCTCTACCACAAGGGCGCCTACCCGAAGCTGAAGCACGGCTGAGAAGCCCTCGCGGAGTTGCCCATCGGCAAGCGATCGTGCGCCTCTGGGCAAGTCGGCGTCGGGCCGCCCATGCTAGCGTCGAGGCTCGCGCATTCCGCGCCGGCGGAGGCAAACCATGGGCGCCGCAACGACGCACGCGGTCCGACCGAGACGGTCCACCTGGACGCATATCGCGCTCTGCGTGAAGGACATCGACGCGACGATCGCCTGGTACGAGCGGTTCACCCACCTGACGCTGCTCTCGCGCGGCGAGGACAAGGACGGCAAGAACGCCTGGCTCGGCGACTCCTCGCAGCCGGACTCGCCGTTCGTCCTGGTGCTGAGCGAGTTCTACGAGGGCCACGATCCGTTCGCGCCGGCCACGCACCCGCCGCTGGGGCCCTTCGCCCACATCGGCATCGAGCTCGCCAGCAAGGAGGCGGTCGACGAGGTCGCCGCCAAAGGCAAGGCGGAGGGCTGCCTCGCGTTCGGTCCGCTGCAGATGCCGAAGCAGATCGGCTACATCTGCTTTTTGAAGGATCCGGACGGCAACACGATCGAGTTCTCCTTCGACCAGGGCGTCTACGAGAAGGCGCGCGAGGTCTGGGGAAAAGCGAAAGCGACGGCTTGAAGGGTCGGCGCTGAAAGCTTAGCGGCTCTCGCCCCGAGCATATCGGGAACGTGTTGCTTGCGTCCCTAAGCTTATCCGGACGAGCTGCCTGTTCCGAGACGCTTTGGCGGCGCCTTCGCCAAATCGCACGCCGTCGAGGCATAGCTGCATTGCTGGAGAGTTGCGACTCACGCGTGAATTTCGCGTTGCATTTTTCTCACAGCCGCCAACGATCGTCTGCCTACTATTTGACAATTCCATAACGCTAGCGCCAAGTTTGTAGACAGCCGGCTTGCGAGTCGTCGCCAGAGGCGTTCGCGGGGTTGCCGGTGTGCCGCGGGGGGCCGACAAGCCTGTTCGCGATACGGGTTCGAAGTCAGAGAGGGGCTATGACCAAGGCAGCGGCGCGCCTGAGGCGCAATCTGATCGTCACGACCGGTTTGGCGACGGCGGCGCTGTGCGCGCCGCTCGTGGCGCACGCCGCCGATGCGACCGCGCGGCCGGCCGGCGCCGTGGCGCAGGACGCGGCGGCGGCGACGCCGGCTGGCCCGCCGGCGGTCATCGTCACGGCCGAGCACCGGGCCGTGAACATCCAGAAGGCGCCGGAAGCGATCACCGCGGTGTCCAACCGGCAAATCACCCAGTCCGGCGTGACCCTGGTCTCGGGGCTGAACGCCATCGTCCCCAGCCTCGAAGTCACCAAGGCCTCGGGCTTCGAGAACCTGGTCGCGATCCGCGGCGTCGGCTCCGAGACCCCGGAGAACTCGCTGACCACCGTGCCGGGCGTCTCCGAGTTCGTCGACGGCGTCTACATCGCCAACACCATCTCGCTCGACCAGACGCTGTTCGACATCGACAACATCCAGGTGCTGCGCGGCCCGCAAGGCGCTCTCTACGGCGAAAGCTCGATCGGCGGTGCGATCCTGATCAACACCGTGCAGCCGCGCCTTGGCGTGTGGGACGGCCAGGCCGAGTTCACCGGCGGCAGCTACAACCTCTACCGCGAGCGCGGCGAGGTGAACATCCCGCTTGGCGAGGACTGGGCGCTGCGGCTCTCCGGCCAGAAGTTCGACCACGACGGCTTCACCAAGGATGCGCTCATCCCGGGCTTCCGGCTCGACGACGCCCACGACGGCAGCGTCAAGGCCGCGCTGCTTTGGCGGCCGAACGACCACTTCTCGGCGACGCTGACCGCCCAGGGCTACTTCGCCGACCAGAACGGCGATGCGCAGAAGAACATCCTCGACCCGTCGCCCGATCCGCGGGTGGTGTTCCAGGACTACCCTGCGCACTTCAAGCTCGAGAACGACCTCATCCACCTCAATCTCGAGTACGACACGCCCAACTTCATCATCCGGTCGGTGACCGGCGCCCAGTATCTGGCGCACCAGCAGCGGGAGGACTCCTCGCGCAGCGCCTTCGCCCTCATCGGGCAGTACGACGACGTCGCGGCCTGGGACACCTGGGTGAACAACTACACCGAGGAGTTCGACATCCTCTCGCCGCCGGGGCGGCAGCTGGAATGGACGCTCGGCGCCTTCTACCTGAACCAGGCGAGCCACCAGTTCGTGCTCGAGTTCGAGTGCACGAACCCCGCGATCTTCGGCGGCTGCGCGCCGCCGCCGTCGACGTTCCAGGCCCCGCCCCTGCCCTCGGACCCGCTCATCCCGCCGGGCGGGCTGAAGAACCTGCCATCGAAGGCCGACGAGCCGGTGAACCTAGCTTACGGCAACGACTCGCACGCGACCCACTGGTCCGCGGCGGTGTTCGCCCAGGCGACCTGGCACGTCAGCGACGTGCTGCGCGTCACCGCCGGCGTTCGCTACAACCACGACTTCGATCGCGACCCGAGCTTCAACTTCTCGACCAACGGCATCGGACTGATCACCAATTCGATCTCGACCGACGAGCCGACCTGGCGCTTCGAGGCGGACTACGACATCACGCCCTCGAACCTGCTCTACGCCAGCATCGCGCGGGGCTATAAGCCGGGCGCGGCGAACGGCTCGGCCGGCTTCATCCTGCCGCTCACGGCCAAGCCGGAGACCAACGACGCGTTCGAGATCGGCGCGAAGAACACGTTCTTCGACGGCCAGCTGCGCTTCAACGTCAGCGCGTTCTACTATATCCACCGCAACTTCCAGTACATCGAGACGGACCCGATCCCGTTCGCCGGCGGCCTCGCCAACATCCCGCAGGTGAACGACTACGGCATCGAGTTCGAGGCCAACTATGTCTCGCCCGACAGCCGCCTCGTCATCGACGGCTCGCTGGCGCTGGAGCGCGGCCAGGTCATCGGCAAGACCAAGACCCTGGACTCGACCATCGCCAACGCGATCGAGGGGCCGAACTTCAGCGGCGGCTTCTTTGGCCCGTGCGCCTTCTTCAGCGCCTTCTTCAGCCCGGCCTGCTGGGCGGTTGTCGTCGCCCACGAGACGAACATCGAGGGCAACGAGCCGCCCGACATGCCGAACGTCTCGGGCTCGGCGGACATCTCCTACCGCTTCACGACCCCGATCGGCGACTTCACGCCCCGCGCGCAGGTCGTCTATCGCGGCGAGGAGTGGGCGCGGATCTTCAACGTGCCGGGCCTGGACCGCGTGCCGGCCTACACGGTGGTGAACCTCAACATCGACTTCATCCCGGCCGGGCACGACAACCTGCGCCTGTCGGTGACCGGCACCAACGTCGGGAACGTGGCGGGCATCAACTCGCGCTACACCGACCCGTTCGGCACCTTCACGACCAGCAACCAGTTCATTCCGCCTGCCCAGGTGATGGGCACCATCGCCTGGCGTTACTAGGACAGATTGCGCCGGCCCCCTCCGCCTCGGAGGGGGTTTTGGTGCGCGGAGGAGCAAGACGCGCGGCGCCGCCGCGGAGTAGCTTCGCGCCATCCGATCCGACCGTGACGCCGAGGACGCCCTCGTCATGCCCGTCAACGTGCTGAGCGACGCTTTCATCGACAGCCTGGAAAGCTCGGTTGGCGATCTCGCCAAGGCCGAGACGCTGCCGCCCGCCTGTTACACCGACCCCGCCTTCTACGAGCTGGAGAAGGAGGCGCTGTTCAACCACGAGTGGCTCTGCGTCGGCCGCGAGGACTGGGTCAGGGCGCCCGGCGACTACTTCACCACCCAGATCGTCGGCGAGCCGATCGTCGTCGCCCGCGCCCGCGACGGCGCGGTGCGCGCCATGTCGGCCGTCTGCCAGCACCGCGCCATGCTGGTGGCCGAGGGCAAGGGCAACGCCCGCGGCTTCGTCTGCCCCTATCACCACTGGGTCTACGGCCTGGACGGCCACCTGGTGAACGCGCCGGCCATGGAGCGGACGGTGGGCTTCGACAAGGCCAGCGTTTGCCTGCCGCAGTTCAGGATCGAGAACTGGCTGGGCTTCCTGTTCATCAACTTCGATGCGGACGCAAAGCCGCTCGCGCCCCGGCTCGCCAAGGTCGCCGAGGCGATCAAGGGCTACGACCTCGCAAACGCCGACAGCGCCACGACCATGACCGGCCAGTTCACCTGGAACTGGAAGGTGATGTTCGAGAACAACAACGACGGATATCACGCCTCGAAGCTGCACCAGGGACCGCTGCACGACTTCGCGCCGAGCGAGCTCGCCACCTTCCCCGACTCCGACCCCGCCGACGCCGGGTTTCTGCGCTTCAACACCACGCTGCACCCCGACGCGAGCTTCAACCCGACCCAGCGGGCGGTGCTGCCGGTGTTCCCGAAGCTCACCGAGGAAGATCGCTCGCGGATGACGTTCGCAAACGTCCCGCCGACGCTCTCGCTGGTGCTGACCAGCGATCTCGTCATCTACCTCGTCCTGCGCGCGACGGGGCCCGAGACGATGGAGCAGGACACCGGCATCCTGGTCGCGCCAGGCGCGATGGAGGACCCAAGCTTCCCGCACCGCCTCGAGATGATCATGACCAGCGCCGGCAAGATCATCGCCCAGGACATGCACGTGGATTCGCTGGTGCAGGTCGGCCTGCGCTCCAGGTTCGCCGTGCGCAGCCGCTATTCGTGGCAGGAAGGCGCGCAAGGGCAGTTCAACAACTGGCTCGTGCCCCGCTACCGCGCCGCCTGGGCGGCGATGAAGAAGGCCGCCGGCAAGGGCGGCCGTCCGGCCGCGCTGGCGGCGGAGTAGCCTTCGCATGCCCCGCATGCCCGCCGTCTTCATCGGTCACGGCAGTCCGGCGAACGCGATCGACGCCAACGAGACCACGCGCACTTGGGAGGCGATCGCCGCCGCCATCCCGAGACCGCGGGCGATCCTGGCGATCTCCGCGCATTGGGAGACGCGCGGCGGGACGGCGGTCACCGCCATGCCGCGGCCGCGCACGATCCACGATTTCGGTCGCTCGCTGCCGGCGCCGCTGTTCGACGTCGAGTACCCGGCGCCCGGCGATCCGGCGCTGGCCCGGCGCGTTGCGGCGCTGCTCGCACCGACGCCGGTGCATCTGGACGAGAGCGAGTGGGGCCTCGACCACGGGACCTGGTCTGTGCTGGTCAAGGCCTATCCGGCCGCCGACATCCCGGTGGTCCAGCTGAGCCTGGACGTGGATCTTCGCCCCGCCGAGCGGCTGGAAATCGGCCGGCGCCTTTCGCCGCTCCGCGACGAAGGCGTGCTGATCATGGGCAGCGGCAACATCGTGCACAATCTGGGGGCGATGAACTGGAGCGCGCGCGATTGCGCCCCGTTCGACTGGTCGGCGCGGTTCCTGGACGAAATCCGCGCCGGCATCCTGAACGACGAGCCGGAGCGGGTCGCCGCGTTCGCAAGGCTTGGCGGCGACGCGCGCCTAGCGGCGCCGACGCCCGAGCACTTCTGGCCGCTGCTCTATGTCCTGGGCGCCCGGGAGCCCGGGGACCAGGTTCGGCTGGTCAACGACCGGATCGAGCACGGCTCGCTGGGCATGACCAGCCTGGTGCTCGAAGCCGCGGCGCCCGCGCGCGCCGCCGCTTAAAGGCGGCCTGCCGATGCACCGCCTTCGCCTGCCGGGCTGGGTGGTTGCGCGCGGCGCCGTCCTGAACGACTTCCCGAGCCTCGAAGCCGGTCGGACCGCGCTGGTCAACATCGACCTGCAGAACGCCTTCGTGGCCGAGGACGGCGTCTTCGGAAACGCCCACGCCCGCGATATCGTCCCGGCCGTCAACGCGCTCAGCCGCGCCATGCGCGCGGCCGGCGGTCCCGTGATCTGGACCCGGCAGACGTACACGGACGAACCGCCGCGCGCGCCGCCCGAGTGGCAGTACGACGCGAGGCGGCCCGAGGTCGCCCGGGCGATGGCCGAGCTCGCCGCCGGGGCGGCCGGACACCGCCTCCACCCGGCGCTCGAGATCGGTCCGGCGGACCTCATCGTCGACAAGTACCGCTACGGCGCCTTCTCGTGTCCCGCGGGCGGCTTGCCGGAGACGCTGGAGCGGCTCGGAATCGCGGTGCTGGTGCTGACCGGCACGCTGACCAACGTCTGCGTCGAGAGCACGGCGCGCGAGGCCAACATGGCCGGCTACAAGGTGATCGTCGCCGGCGATGCGACCGCCGCCGTCACCGACGCCGAGCAGAACGCCGCGCTGATGAACCTGCGCCTGAACTTCGCGGACGTCCGGCGAACCAAGGCGCTTCTGCGGATGATCCGCGCGCTGCGCTGACGCCCCCTACGGGACCTTATTCGGCCGGCGGCTCCCACAGCTCCACCGCATTGCCTTCCGGGTCGTGGATGCGGGCGAATCGCCCAGTCTCTGGGGTGTCCCAGGCCGGATCCGTGGCGACCTCGATCCCAGCCTCGCGCAGCGCGGCGATCAGCTCGCCGATCTCGGTCACGCGGAAGTTGAGCATCCACTGCTTGCCGGCGGGAAAGTAGTCGGTGGCGCTGGGGAAGGGCATGAACACGGTCGGACCGGCCTGTTGCATCCATTGGCCCGTCTCGTCGGCGACCACGCCCAGATGCTCGCCATACCAGCTCTGCAGCGCCTCCGGATCGTTCGCCCGAAAGAAGACGCCGCCGATCCCAACCGCAGGCATGAAGAAAGACCTCCCGCTCCGATTGAGAGCTTAGCACCGCCACGTGGCCGGCCCAGCTAGTTCTCGTCGAATCCGGTCGAGAGGCTCAAGGCCGCCCACTTGCCGATCTCGGCCTGGAAGGCGGAAAGCTGGCGGGTGGCGTAGAGCACCGCATCGGCGCCCAACAGCAGCTGCAGCGGCGGGTCGTCCGCGCCGGCGATCGCCAGGATCGCGGCCGCCACCTTGGCCGGGTCGCCCTGCTCGTGGCCGGCGTGCTCGCCGAGAATGCGCTCGGCGTTGCGCGCCGCCCCGTCGTAGTCGGCGATCTTGGCGCGGCTCAGGACCAACGAGCGGCCGGCGTAGTCGGTGCGCATGCCGCCGGGCTCGACGTTGGTGACCTTGATCCCCAGATCCGCCACCTCCTCGGCCAGCGTGCGGGTGATGCCCTCGAGCGCGTGCTTCGAGCCACAATAGACGCCCGTCCCGGCCCAGGTCGCGACCCCGCTCACCGAGGTGACGGTGATGACGTGGCCGGCGCGGCGGCGGCGGAAGTGCGGCAGCACAGCCTGGATCGCCGCCACCGGCCCGAACACGTTGACCTCGAATTGGGCGCGGATCTCGTCCGCGCTCGCCTCCTCCACCGCGCCGACCAGGCCGTAGCCGGCGTTGCCCACCAGGACGTCGATGCCGCCGAGGTCGGCTTCGACCTGTTCCACCGCGGCGCGCACGGAGGCCTGGTCGGCCATGTCGGCAAGGTAGCCGCGCGCCCGGCCATCCGCCGCAAGCGCCTCGAACGCGTCCTTGTCGGCGGGGCGGCGCACCGTCCCGCCCACCCGGTCGCCGCGCGCAAGGGCCGCCTCGGCGAGCGCGCGCCCGAGCCCGCTCGAGACTCCGGTGATCAGCCAGTTGGTCATGAAGCCCCTAGTAGGGCTTGTCGCCCCGCACCCAAAGGCGGTGCATCTCGCGGATGTACTTGGTGTCGTCGAACAGGGTGCCGGTGTGCAGCGTGCAGCGGTTGTCCCACATCAGGATGTCGCCGACCCGCCACTTGTGGCGATAGACGAACCGCTCGTCGGTCGCGAAGTCGACCATCTCCTGCACGAGGTCGAGCCCTTGCGGGTTCGGCATCCCGACCACCTCGATCACCGTCCCGGTCGAGGGCCACAGCGCCTTTCGCCCATCCGCCGGGTGGGTGCGGACGAGCGGGTGGAAGACGTCGGGGTTCTGCGCCTTCAGTTCGTCGCTGAGTTCCCGCGCGCCGTACTCGCGGGTGCGCATGAAGTACTGGTACGAGTGGTGGACGACGAGGCCCTCGACCTCGCGCTTGCGCTCCTCCGGCAGCGCTTTCCAGGCCGCGACGCAGTCGGCGAGCAGCGTGTCGGATCCCTCGGCCGGAACCTCGACGGCGTACAGCATCGTCGCCATCACCGGCTCTGGCTTGTAGGAATAGTCCGTATGCCAACCAATGCCGTCGTTGTGCGCGCCAATCGGTTTGCCGTCCACGATGCGGTTCGAGAGCCGGTAGACCTTCGGGAAGCCAGGAACGGTGAACTCTTTCAGCGTGTGGTCTTCCGGCTCGCCGAAGCGGGCGACGAAGGCGGTGAGCTGGCCCGGCGTCATCGTCTGATCGCGGAGCACGATCGCGCCGTGCCGGTGGAAGGTCTGGACGACCGCCTCCAGCGTCGCGTCGTCGGCGCTTCGCAAGTCGACATCCAGGATCTCGGCGCCGAAACCCTCCCGCAACGGACGGGTGCGGATCTGGACTGCTGTATTCGTGGAAGCCATGGCGAAGCGAACCGATGCAGTTGCAAGCCTAAGGTAGGACCGGCGGACCCGATAGTCTTGCACCACCGCGCCCGGTCATTTGCCAGTCCACGGGACCAGCCGGGGCTCTGCTGCGCCCCGCGCCGCCCGAAAATGCGGCCACCGCGACGAAAGGCGGGCCAGGCGCGTCGCTGGCGCGCGACCAGCGGTCGCCGTTCCGCTAGCTTCGAGCGATCCTAAAGGACCGGGGAGACCAACGATGCCCTTCATCTGCCAGCCGGGCGAGGTTCGCGCCGACGCATCGCCCGGCGCGCTGCATCGGCTGAAGGCGACGCCCGCGACCGTGCACTGGGGCTATTTCGACGCGGGCCTCGCGCCGGTGCTGAGGGTGCGGAGCGGCGACCTCATCGAGGCCGAGGCCGTCACCCACCATGCCGGCGACGCGCCGCACCTCATGATGGACGAGGGCGTCAGCGCCATCTTCTCCGGCGTGCCCGAGGCCGACCGCAACCCCGGCGTCCACATCATGACCGGCCCGATCTACGTCGAGGACGCCCGCCCCGGCGACATGCTCGAGGTGCGCTACCTGAAGATGACGCCGCGCCTCGCCTACGGCTCGAACCTCGCCGCCAACTGGGGCTATCTCTACAAGGAGTTCGGCGAACGGGAGCGCGTGACCATCTACGCGCTCGATCAGAGCGCCAACCAGGCCGAGGCGCTCTACGCCTACGACTTTCCCGGCAAGTACCTGGTCCCCGGCACGGTCACCCATTGCCCCGAATGCGACCGCCAGCCGGCGCTGAAAGGCGTGCGCGTTCCGGCGCGGCCGCATCTGGGCACCGCCGGCGTCGCGATGGACGTCAAGGGCCGCGTCAGCACGATCCCGCCTGGCGCCCACGGCGGCAACATCGACAACTGGCGGATCGGCGCCGGCGCGGTGATGTACTACCCGGTGCAGGTGGCGGGCGGCCTCTTCTCGATCGGGGATCCGCACGTCAGCCAGGGCGACGGCGAGATCTCCGGCACCGCCATCGAAGCGTCGCTGAACGTCCTCTTCCAGATCGTGCTGAGGCGCGATTTCAGCTTCCCGGGGCCGCTGTTGGAGACGCCCAAGTGGTGGATCGTCCACGGCTTCGACGAGGACCTGAACCTCGCCACCCGCAACGCCGCGCTGGACATGCTGGGCCTGCTGACCGACCACATCGGCCTCAGCCGCAATGACGCCTACTCGCTGATGAGCGTCGCCGCCGACTTCGCCATCACCCAGGTCGTCGACGGCCGCCAGGGCGCCCACGTCCGCATCCCCCGCTCCCTCTTCCCGCCGCAAGCCGGCGACGGATAGTGTCCGGGCCGAGGAGGTCCCGCGTCCCATGACCGGCATGAGCGATGCGCGCTATGCGGCCATAAGGCCCTATTGCGAGCTCGTGCTTCAGGGCCTTGGCGGCCTCGTGGACGCGGCGGACTATTTCGACGCCTTCGCCGAGGACGCGGAGTTCGAGGTCCGCTACGACTTCGCCGGCTGGCCGCGCATCGTCCGCGGCCGCGACGCGCTGGTCGAGCAGTTCTCGCGCTACGCAGACAACGTCACGCTCCACGCGGCTGACAATCTCCTGGCGCACGTGGCCGACGGCGGACAGCTCGTTACGCTCGAATACGAGGTGCACGGGACGATCCGCGCGACCGGGGCGCGCTACGACAACCGCTTCTGCTCCATCGTCGCGCTTGCCGGCCGCAAGATCGCGCGCTGGCGGGACTACATGGACTCGCTCTCGGCATGGAAGGCGCTGACCGCGCCGGCGGGCGCTGCGGGAGGCGGCCAGGCATGAGCTCGGGCCGCATCGTCGTCGTCGGCAGCTACAATCACGACGTCAGCCTGTCGGTCGCGCGCATGCCGGCCCCGGGCGAGACCTTGCTCGGCCTCGGCCGCGTCGAGTCGCCCGGCGGCAAGGGATCGAACCAGGCGATCCAGGCCGCCCGCGCCGGCGCCGCGACCGCGATGATCGCCGCGCTCGGCCAGGACGCGGCCGCCGACCAGGCGCTGGCGCTCTGGGCCGGCGACGGGATCGACGTGAGCGGCGTCGCTCGGCTTGCCGAGGCCGGGACCGGGATGGCAGTCATCCTGGTCGACGCCGCCGGCGAGAACATGATCGTGGTCGACTCCGGCGCGAACGCGCTCCTTGCGCCCGCGCACATCGACGCCGCCACCGGCCTCATCGACCAGAGCGGGCTCGTGCTCGCCCAGCTCGAGACGCCGGCCGCCGCGACGCTGCGCGCCTTCGAGCTCGCGCGCGCCTGCGACGCCATCACCGTCCTGAACGCCGCGCCGGCGCCGGAGCGGCTGGATCCTGCGCTGCTCGCAGCGGTCGACATCCTGGTCGTCAACGAGGTCGAGGGCCGGGCGCTGAGCGGCCACGACCATGCCGCAGCGATCGGCGAGGCCCTGCTCGGCCGCGTGGGCCGCGCGGTCGTGGTCACCCTCGGCGCGCGCGGCGCGATGCTGTTCGAGCACCAGAGGCCGCCGCTCGCGCTGGGCTCGCCGAGCGTCGATGTCGTCGACACCACCGGCGCCGGAGACGCTTTCACCGGCGCCTTCGCCGCCCGCCTGGTCGAGACCGGCGATGCCGCCGCCGCGCTGGCCTGGGGCGTCGCCGCCGGCGCGCTTGCCTGCACGGTCCGCGGCGCCGCCGCCAGCTGCGCCTACGCCGCCGCCATCGCCGCGCTCGTTTAGGCCGCTCCGGGAACCAGCAAGACACCGACGGCCGCCCGCGGGTGTCCCGTGCTCTCTCCCTTTCCGCTCATCCCCGCGAAGGCGGGGACCCAGGGGCTTTGACCGAAGAGCTGCGACCCGCGGCCGGCTCAAATGAACCACGAAGAACACGAAGAACACGAAGGCGAGCAGGCATGCGGTGGATTTCGGCCCCATAGGGTGGGAGGCTCACTGGCAATGACCGAAACGCAGCCACCGCCCATCTCTTCCGCGAGCAGCGCGTTTCTCATCGCGTTGTTCTGCGTTGCGCTAGCGACGGCCGTCTGTGTTGCGTCACTGGCGGCCCAATTGGCTCGTGAGGAAGCATACAGACACAGCCCGCTGGTTAGAGACGTGATTCACTGCGCCGAACATCACGGGCGGGTCACCCATTGGCCCTCCGGGGAGCCCTTCTGCCGAATAGTCACACTGTGAGAGAACTGCCTCGGGACTGACGGGGCAGCGGAGCCCCGTAGCTCCGCCCGGAGACGCCTTCACCGGCGCCTTCGCCGCCCGCCTCGTCGAAACCGGCGACGCCGCCGCCATCGCCGCGCTCGTTTAGGCGGTCGCGGGTCGCCCGGTTGCGCCCGTGGGCCGTCTTTGCTACAGACTGATTGCAAAACGCAATCAGATGGAGCGGGCTATGCAACATCAGGTCGTTTCGCAGGCGGAGTGGACCAAGGCGCGTCTGGCGCTGTTGGCCAAGGAAAAAGCCCACATGCGCGAGGGCGACCGGATCGCCGCCGAGCGGCGCGCGCTGCCCTGGGTGCGCGTCGACAAGGCCTACACGTTCGAGACCGACGCCGGGCCGAGGACGCTCGCCGAGCTGTTCGACGGCAAGTCGCAGCTGATTGTGCACCACCTGATGTTCGGGCCGGACTGGGAGGCCGCCTGTCCGGGCTGTTCGTTCCAGGCCGAGCACATCGACGGGCCAGCTCCGCATCTTGCGCATCACGACACCACGATCGTCGCCGTCTCGCGCACGCCGCTCGCCAAGCTCCAGGCCTACAAGGCGCGCATGGGCTGGCGGTTCGACTGGGTCTCCTCGCTCGGCAGCGACTTCAACTACGACTTCAAGGTCTCGTTCGCCGCCGACGACGTCGCGTCCGGCCACGTCGACTACAACTTCGGCACGATCACCACCGAGGCCCGCTACGTCGATCAGGAGCTGCCGGGGATCAGCGTCTTCCGCAAGGGCGAGGACGGCGCGGTGTTCCACACCTATTCGACCTACGCGCGCGGACTCGACGCCCTGTTGGGCGCAAACCACTACCTCGATCTCACCCCCGAAGGCCGCAACGACGCCGCCTACCCCGCCTGGCCCCGCCGCCGGGACGAGTACCCGGCCTGAGCCCTCGAAAGAGGGCCACGTAAGCACGAGAAGCGCGAACCGCCGAACCTGAACGCGCGCTTCCGCGGCGGCCCCGGTCGATCGCATTCGTGCTTTTCGTGTTTTTCGTGGTTCACTTCTTGCGGCCAGTTCACGGGAGACGCGCAGGATGACCGATCAGACGGTGGCGGCGCCGGCCGAAGCGCCGGCGGCGAAGAGCGACGCAGCGCAGGCGCAGCCCGCGGTCCGGGGGCTCAGGGTCGAGACAATCGCGGAAGGGGCCGCCGAGGTGCTCGCGCCCATGCGCGATGGCGTCAAGCTCGCCGGCAACCTCTACCTGCCGGAGGGCGAAGGCCCCTTCCCCGCCATCGTCACCCGAACGCCCTACGGCAAGGACCAGATGGAGCTGTTCAGCGACATCCGCGCCAGCCGCAAGTACACGCGCGCCGGCTACGCCTACCTGGTGCAGGACACGCGTGGGAAGGGCCGCTCGGAAGGGCACTACGGCGGCTTCACCGACGACGGCAAGGACGGCTACGACACCATCGAGTGGATGGCCCGCCAGGACTGGTGCAACGGCCGGATCGGCATCACCGGCGCCTCGGCCATGGGCATCACCACCAACATG